>CAMYVQ010000012.1 GCA_947302435.1 uncultured Prevotella sp.
TGTCGGCGACTTAGAAAGAATCACGCTAACTCCCTGATTTTCCGCAGAGATACGGAAATCAATCATTTCAAACATTCAATCATTTGAACATTTGGAACCATCTGACGAATGCTGACGAGCATTCAAGGGTATATATACGTAGTATAATATTATTTAATTATATATATTATATAATATATTATATAATATATATAATTAAAAATTTTCCCCCTCACCCCACCCTAATGATGTAATGTTTAAATGATTGATTGTTTGATTTTTGTATCTACGCGGAAAATCAAGGAGTTAGCGTTTTTGCCCATTTTTTCATGGTCAAGCACACCTTACCCTGCGTCAGGCTTTGACACAAGGCGCGTCTGGCTTTGCCGCGGTGCGTGTCGGGCTTTGCCCTGTGCAGGGCGTGAACGCGACAGGCTCGCTGTTTGAATGAAAGCGTAATCTAATCTTTTATTTCCTGATAATCTCAACCTGTCCGTCAGGACGCAGGCGGATGATGCTTGAGGGCTTATGCGGCTGATGCTCCTGACGGCGAGTCCAGCAGACATAGTCGACGGCCTCAAGAATCTTCGGGTCGATGTCACGATAGTTCTGGGCGGCAGGTTCGCCACTGATATTGGCAGAGGTAGAGACGATGGCTTTCTGAAAGCGATAGCAAAGTTCCTTGGAGAAAGGCTCGTTGGTGATACGGATGCCGATAGAGCCATCTTCGGCAATAAGATTCGGAGCCAAATTCACGGCTCCGTCGAGAATGAGCGTAGTGGGACGTTCGGGAGCACAGTCGATGAGCTGCCACGCTACGTCGGGCACATTCCTCACATAGCGCTGCAGACGAGCATCACTGTCTACGAGGCAGATGAGTGCCTTCGAATCGTCACGCTGTTTGATTTCATACACCCGTTTCACAGCCTCGGCATTCGTGGCATCACAGCCGATGCCCCACACCGTGTCCGTGGGATAGAGAATCACCCCACCCCGTCGCATCACTTCTATAGCATTCCTGATGTCCTGTTCCTGTGTCATTATCTTCTGTTTTTTAAAAACAACGGCAAAATGCGACAAATTATTGCACAGATCATCATCTTGTAATCCCTAATTCGACCAACTTGCCATAGACGCGATTTCCGAGCTCCACGGCTCCTTGGGCATTGAAATGCAGACCGTCTTCAAGCAACGGAAGGTCACTGGCATCAACGACATGAAAATTCGCGTCTTCCTTAGCCAAACGCTCCAAAGCATCGGCCACACGCTGACTGCGCTGGCGGCTCTTCAAAGAGAAGTTTCCACAAACCACAGGCAGGTCAACATACGCTGGATTACCGGTCACTTCGACCAAATGACGGCGGAGGTGGGCAACAACGGCTTTTAAGTTGTCGTAATAGAGACTGTCTGCCTTCTGGTCGCTCTCGCCCTGATGCCACAACAGGACCTTGATTTCGTAAGGCGCAGGCAGGTTTTTCAGACAATCGTCGATTTGCCGTTCAAAAGCCAACAACAGTGACTTGCCCCCATGACTGGCCGACGTGGTACCACAAAGGAAAGTGGTGTCGGCACTCCAATAGAGGCCATGAGTGCTCGACTTACAAGAAGGGTCGATGGCCGTACCGCCATCGGTATGCTTAATGACATAGAAAGGCCGCTGCCAATCCTGTTCCAAGAGAGAATAGACCACAGCATCGAAACCCCAGCTCTGTTCAGCTTTCGGCTTGGCCACACGCGGCCAGAAAGGAGTGAACTGCCCTGTGGATGTTTCATAATCGCCACTGCCATAGCTCCACTGGCAGAAGTTGTATTTCACATGGGCAGGAAAATGATCCATAGGCACACGTCCGTCGGCATTCGACTGCCCAGCCGTGAGAATCACAGGAACCGGTCCCTTATAGACCCACTGATTTTCTGCCGTTTGCTGTGCCAGCAAAGTGACAGAAAAAAGCACCACAGCCGTCAACAAACTTATAAAATTTTTCATTGAGCAATTCTATTATAAACAACTATCTTTCAACATATTGTAGAATAAAACTTTCGGCCACTGGAAGGAAGCGGTCGTGACCGAGGTCATTCAGGTGGGCGGTGTCTGTCCCATTGCCACCTTGGAAGTAAATCTTACGAAACTGCTCACTGGTGGCGAAGATGTTGCTACGGCGTGCGGCATCGAAGACCGGAATGCCATACGAGCCACAAACCTCAATCATGGCATCGACCACCCGCTGACGGGGACTGCCCACGAAATCCTGACAAGTCCACGGAGTGAAGAAGAAAAGCTTGGCCTTGGGGTACTTTTCAATCAGCCCTTGGCACATCATGCCGAGCCGCTCCTTGAAGGTGTCGATGCCGATGGAGTCGAGACGGCCTCGCGAAGCATCATTATGACCGGCAACAACCACCACATAGTCAAGATCGTCGCGCATGTCGGCATAACGTTTGTACATGCCCGTACCCCACTGCTTCAAGTCCAGAGCGATGCAGTTCCCGTTTCGCCCGTAGTTGAAGTATTCCATCTGGTGCTTCTGGGCAAATTTGTAGTGCCACGTGTTTTCCACCGGCTCTTTATGGTTGCGCACATAGCTGTCACCAATGAAGCCGATTTTCTTGCCCTTCAATGGGTCTGCCCCTGCCTGTTGCGCATGTGTCACGATAGGAAAGAGCAAGAATGTTGCAATCATGAAGCATTGATTGAATAAATTTCTCATAACCATCTTGATTTTAAATATATTATAAATTCACTTTGACTTTACAGGAATGACGTAAAAAGCTCGTTCGGGATTGAAATCAATGACCCACTGGTCGCAAACGATATGGTCGTCGAGTGCCTTGATTGTCAGCCGATGCCTTCCTTTTGTCATCTTCACAGGAGTGCGTTTCAGGGCCTGACCACGCAACACACTCTGTTTCCAAGACTCAGAACGGTATTTTTCCTTCAAAGAAATCACCATCGGTTCCTGATTGTCGAGCACGACCTGATAGCGCAAATCGCCACGGTCACTGGGTTGCGTGGGAATCATCGCCGTATAGAGGAAAGCCTCTTCCTCCCCCTCTGTAGGGAAGGGAGAATCAAACTCATAGACGAGTTCACCACCCTTGGGAAGGACAACGGCATTCATTGAGTGGCCAAGCATCTGAACAAGTTCGGCCTTTCCCGATCCCTCTGTAGGGGGAACGAACTGTTGGAAGTCGCAGGCATTTCTTGCAATGAGACGGTTTGCAGAGGGATGTTGTGGCAACTCAGTGCGCACCTGGCCGAACACAGGCAGGTCACGGGGGGAAGCCGACATCAGACCGTTCCACTTGCCGTTGTTCATCGTGTTGTAGTGTTCTGTCAGTTGCTGAATCTCATTATATGCCTTCCGGCTCTCCTCCTCGTTGGAAAGCATCTTTCGCGACATGGCGGCAGAGGCGTGAACGGGGTAAAGCACATGGGCGAAATAGGCCTCTTGCCGCCCCTCCATCACAAGGGGACGATAGGTGTCGACGGTGGCTTCGATACGGGCAAAAGCTTCCATACGCTGATAGGCCTCCCTCAACGAGAACTCGGTGTGTTGGGGTACTGACTTGCCACCCGGATAGAGCTTCTTGTCAAGTTCCACCTGTGTCCACCCCATAAATTCGGGCTTGCGGATGGCATTCAGCCTATAAAGCTCACGCATAGCCGGGGCAATGGCCTTTCCTACCAGACTTCCAAACTGTGTACAGAGCCATTGTTCCAAGTGCCGTTCAAGTGTCGACGGGTTCACTCCGTCAATATCCCAAGCCATATCCATGAACAGCTCCAACTGATAGGCTGCCACCTTCGGGTCATGCACATTGGCAATCCACAGCCGTCGGCAGTGATGGTCATAGGCCGCACGCATCTCCGAGTAGAGAAGTCCGGGTTGGGTCGTCGTAAGCCACAGGTAGTCGTGAGGCCGCCCCCAGTAGCTAAGATGGTAATAGACACCGCCCCCACCGCTCCGCTGCTGCTGTTCGGCATCAGGCAGACGGGTCAGGTAGCCATAGTTGTCATCACACCACATCAGGGTCACATCGTCGGGCACCTGCAAGCCACTCTCCAATATCTCCAAAACCTCTTTATAAGGGATGAAGACCTGCGGTACACGCGCCACCTCTTTCTGATAATACTTGCGAATCAGTTTGCGCTGGTCGTCGATAACCGCCTGCAAGCCTTCCAGTTTCTCTTTCGGGGTCTTGACACCCTCCATTGAGCCATCGTGAATGCCACGCATGCCCAATGTCAGGAACATCTCGCTGCCTTTCACTTCCTTCAGCCGCTCCGCCCAGTACTGTTGCACCTGCTCGCGGTTGGTGATGTAGTTATACGGGCCTCGTTGCACAGGGGCCCACTCGGCCACATTATTGCGCAGCAACGGTTCACAATGACTGGTGCCGATGAGAATGCCAAAGGAGTCGGCAAGCTCCTTATTGCCCTTCACGGTGAAGAAGCCCGGCGTTCCTTCGTGCATGGCCGGCCAGACGATGTTTGCCCGCAAGCGCATCATCAGTTCAAAGAGACGGCGGTAGGTGTCCGGTCCCATTCCGTCGGTCGACCAGCGACGTAACGACCAGTCCTCGTCGTTGATGAAAATGCCACGATAATCTACTGAAGGGGTATGCTCGACAAAGAACGTGTCAGGCAGCGACAGGGGATAGGAACGGCTGTGCGGACGCACATCTCCCCACCACACCCACGGCGAGACACCGGCCATACGCGATAGCTCCAACAGTCCGTAGGCCGTACCGCGACCGTTATGTCCCTCAATCAGGATCTGCCCCTGCGAGACACTGAGACGGAAGCCGTCGTCGCTGCCCCGCCCCTGCACAATGCGGATGGTGGCCTTTTTCGAGAATACAGGCTTCATGCCTGTCACCTGCTCCATATCGCTCTCAAACATTTGCAGGGCTATGTTCACTACAGGATCGACCTTGCCCACTATCTGATAGCTGACAGGATGCTGACCGTCGAACCAAGTCACATCAGCAGCACCCTGCATAGCCAGCGAGGCCAGCAAGACAGAAAAGAAGAGGAGCGCTTTTTTCATTGGCCTCCATCAAAATTCGCTGGTGAAATGGAATTGGATATGCTCGAAATCCTGTTGCGCCATGGAGAGCACATAGCCCGAGTCGGCAAGAAACACGTCGCGTCCCTCTTTGTCCTTCGCCATGTACTGGTACTTGCGCTTCTTGAAGGCTTCAAGCTCTGCTTCGTTATCGCTCGAAATCCAACATGCCTTATAGAGATGCACAGGCTCCCAACGGCACTTGGCATTATACTCATTTTCCAAACGATACTGGATAACCTCGAACTGCAACTGGCCGACAGTACCAATGATTTTGCGCCCATTGAACTGGTTGACAAACAACTGGGCCACGCCCTCGTCCATCAATTGGTCGATGCCTTTCTGCAACTGCTTGGCCTTCATGGGGTCGTCGTTCTCGATATACTTGAACAGCTCAGGCGAGAACGAGGGCAGACCACGGAAATGCAACTGCTCGCCCTCGGTGATGGTGTCGCCAATCTTGAACATGCCACCTGTATCGGGCAGGCCGACAATATCGCCCGGCCAAGCCTCGTCGATGGTCGATTTGCGTTGCGCCATGAACTGGGTAGGCGAAGTGAAACGGAGTGTCTTTCCCTGACGCACATGCAGATAGGGCACGTTGCGTTGGAACTTGCCTGAACAGACCTTACAGAAAGCGATACATGAGCGATGGTTGGGGTCGATGTTGGCCGTAATCTTGAAGATGAAGCCCGTAAACTTAGGCTCTTCGGGCTGCACCTCGCGCTCCACAGCCTTCACAGGACGGGGCGACGGGGCAATCTCGACAAAACAGTTCAAGAGTTCCTGCACACCGAAGTTGTTCAGGGCCGACCCAAAGAAGACAGGAGCTACCTCGGCATTTCTATAGGTCTCTACCTCAAATTCAGGATAGACACCGTCGATGAGTTCCAAATCGTCGCGGAGTTTCTGGGCATCGCTTTCCCCGACACGTGATTCCAACTCGGCGGAATCGAGCTGCACGCTGACTTTCTCAGTGACGCGCTGCTTGTCGGGAGTGAAAAGATCGAGGTTCTGCTCATAGATATTATACACGCCCTTGAACTTCGCACCTTGGTTGATAGGCCATGACAGGGGGCGCACCTTGATTTCGAGTTCCTGTTCCAGTTCGTCGAGCAAGTCGAAGGGGTCGCGGCCTTCGCGATCCATCTTGTTGATGAAAATAATGACGGGGGTCTTGCGCATGCGGCAAACCGTCATCAGCTTGCGTGTCTGTGTCTCCACGCCTTTGGCACCATCGACCACAATGATAGCCGAATCGACAGCAGTCAGCGTGCGGAACGTGTCTTCGGCAAAGTCCTGGTGACCAGGGGTGTCAAGGATGTTCACCTTGTAAGCCCCCTCTGCTTCCCCCGAAGGGGAGTAGTCGAACTCCATGACGGAGGTCGATACCGAAATACCGCGCTGCTTCTCGATGTCCATCCAGTCGGAGGTGGCGGTCTTTTTAATCTTATTATTCTTCACTGCGCCAGCCACCTGAATCTGTCCGCCGAAAAGTAGGAACTTCTCGGTCAGCGTGGTCTTACCGGCATCGGGGTGCGAGATAATCGCGAATGTTCTTCTACGTTCTATTTCTTCATTCATCTTTTTATTCTAATTTTGGTGTTCAGGCGAGCAAGCTCGGAACTTCAGTCATTTTTTCTATTTTTGATGTTCAGGCTATGATTGTCTGATTCACCTTGATATTCTTTATTTACCTACTACTCATACAAATGGAAAATGCGTTCCATGGACTGCCACTTATCGTCGCTGCGGGCATCGGCGGCAAAATTCTGGAACTTCGCCACAAAGGCTTCCCACTCCGCCTGACGAGGCAGCGTGGCCAGACGATCCATCGCCTTCTGCCAGTCAAAATCAATCGGAGTATCGACAATCATAGTGAGACGATTTTCAATGTCAGAATGCGTTTCCCATCGATGGTTGTGTCCTGCTTGAGCCAAAGATGACTATGTGCATCAATCCTTATCATCCTCGTTGCTATTTTGCGATTCTCAATACAGGTGCAATCTTGTTGCAAGGCTCAGGCAACTCTACTTCCAGACCTTCAACAGTCTGACGAGCCTTCAGTTTTCCATGACCCAACAAATAGACATTCTTGATGCTTTTCTTGAAATCAGGGGTATTTTTGGCAAGCGATTTAACAAGCAGTTTTCCATCTTCCGGCCATCCCATTGCCGTCACGTACAGATACTTTGGGGTCTGATTGAAACGAATATCGCGATAGTCCATACCGTTGTACTGACCTTCGTTGAAGCCCTGCGAATTGATCTTGATGTCTTTCTCGGCAACAGGACCTTCGCCAAACTTCACCCAGGGACGGGTGCCAAAGATACTTTCGCCATTGACCTTCATCCAAGCCTCCAGTTCGTCAAGGAAGGCAGCGGCCTTTTCGTCATACGTTCCATCGGCACGCAAGGGGATGTTGAGCAACAGATTGCCGTTTTTCGACACAATGTCTACAAGTTGCTTCACCATGTTCGCAGCCGACTTATAGCCTCGCTTGTAAGTGCCTGTATTATAGTGCCAGTCGCCTATACAGTTGCATGTCTGCCAAGGCTGCTCAATCATCTGATTGGGAGCACCACGCTCCACGTCCCATGTCAGGGCTTTCTTCTGGTCCTCATTCAGAATTTTGCCAAAGACCACACCACGGGGATTCTTATTATATAAATGTGTGGCAATCTTCAAGCCTGCATCGCTCAGCGGATAGAACGGCAGTACTGTGACATCGAAATAGATGAGATCGGGATTGTAGCGATTGATGGCATCGAGCGTACGGTCATAAAAGTTTGTCACGAACTCTTGTGACGGCGGACAGGCCCCATGGCTCCAGTCCCACTGTCCATGAATGGCCCCATTGTCCCAAGACCCTTTGCTCATAGGGTGGTTCTGCTGATAGAGCATCTGCGGATCCAGCCCTTCCCACCATTTGCCCTTGCCGTCTTCCTTGGTCAGATTGCCATCGTAGTAAACGCCGGCCTTCGGGCCTTCCAAATCATAGCGTTGCGAGGGTTCAAACCAAGTCCATGCATGATCGGCATGGAAGGAGATACCCAACGGCAGTCCGGCCTTCTTGGCAGCTGCCGCCCACTCAGCCAGAATGTCACGTTTGGGTCCGATATTCTTTGAATTCCAAGGTTGGTATTTGGAATCCCATAAATCATAGTTGTCGTGGTGGTTGCCCAATACGAAAAAATACTGTGCGCCGCAGCGTTTGTAGCGTTCAACCAATGCTTCTGGATCCCATTTCTCAGCCTTGAACAAAGGCAGCACGTCCTTGTATCCGAACTCAGAAGGGTGACCGTAGTTCTCACGATGGAAATCCGACTTGCGGTTTCCTTCCATATACATCTCACGAGCCATCCAGTCGCCTGAACCTTCCACGCACTGTGCTCCCCAGTGTGCCCAAATGCCGAACTTGGCATCGCGGAACCATTCAGGGGTCTGGTGAGTCTCCAACGACTGCCATGTAGGTTCAAACAGCCCCGTCATCATCGGTTCATGCTGTTCCGATACGGGAATCCTGTAATCGCCCTGCGCCATCGCTGTGAATACGATCCACAACAAGCCTGCCAATACGGTGCTTCTTTTCATGTTTTTGTGTTTTTTATAATCTTACGAGTTAGCCCAAGTCACGCGCTGCTGGCTGCCAATGATCTCTTTCACCTCGCGCACCAAATCCCAGTCGGGCTCTTCGTTGGCCCACTGAATATTGCGACGAACATTATCAGGATTGGCAGACGAAAACAGCGTGGAAGCGATACGGGGATTGCTTACGGAATACTGGACAGCCAGTTTTTCGATGGGATAGCCCTTGGCATTACAGTGAAGGGCGGCACGCTGACAAGCTTCAACCAAGGCTTTCGGAGCCGGGTGCCAGGCAGGCACGCCCCGTTGCGAAAGGAGTCCCATGCTGAGCGGTGAGGCATTAACAATGCCCACGCCATGCTGTTCAAAGAAGTCAATATAATCGGTGAGAGCATCGTCATTCAGTGTATAATGACAGAAGTTCAGGATACTTTCCACCCCTGCACATCTCTCCACCACCCACTTCAGGTTTTCAAGTTGCAAGTCAGTAATACCCACGTGACCCACTACGCCTTTTTCCTTCAGTTCGAACAAAGCAGGCAGTGTTTCGTCAACGACTAATTGCAAGCCGCCTGGACGGGCAGCCTGAAACTCGATATCATGCACATTGATCAAGTCGATATAGTCAATACCGAGTCGCTCCATGCTTTCATACACACTGTCGGTTACCCTGCGTGCCGAGTAATCCCATGTGTTCACACCATCTTTGCCATAGCGTCCCACCTTGGTACTCAGATAATATTTGTCACGAGGAATGTTGCGCAGTGCCTTGCCTAAAACCGTCTCGGCCTTATAGTGGCCATAATAG
Source organism: uncultured Prevotella sp. (assembly GCA_947302435.1). Taxonomy (GTDB): domain Bacteria; phylum Bacteroidota; class Bacteroidia; order Bacteroidales; family Bacteroidaceae; genus Prevotella. Next base: position 9,445 of record CAMYVQ010000012.1, read on the forward strand.
GGACTCACATCAATAAAGTTGATGCCGCCCTCAACAGCAGCCTCGACTGCCGCAAAACTGTCTCTCTCGTTGGTTTCACGAAACACGCTGCCTAACGAAGATGCGCCAAAACTCAGATGGGAGATTTCCATTCCCGTCTTTCCCAGTTGTGTGTATCGCATATCTTTATCGCTTATTAGTTATTTTCATTCTCCCAACAAGTGGATGCATTCAGCCAGCGACTCTTCCCAATAAGGAATCTCAATGCTGTAAACCTGCTTGATCTTGGTCTTGTCGAGCACAGAGTAATGAGGACGATTGGCCGGTGTGGGATATTCGGCAGTATGCAGGGGACGAACATGACAAGTCTTGATGCCTGCAATGCGGTGAATTGCCTTTGTGAAGTCGTACCAAGAGATTACACCCTCATTGCTATAATGGTAAATACCCGGCTGAATGCCCTGTTCAATAGCGGCAAAGATAGCTACAGCCAAGTCACGGGCGTAAGTGGGTGTGCCAATTTGGTCGAAGATAACGCCCATTTCGGGTTTCTCCTTGCCCAAGCGAATCATGGTTTTCACAAAGTTGCTGCCAAAAGTAGAATAAAGCCAAGCCGTGCGAATAATCATCGTGCGCTTACACAGTTTCGATACAGCCAGTTCACCTGCTAACTTAGTAGAACCATAGACACTATCAGGGCAAGGTGTGTCGGTCTCCACATAGGGGGTGTGCTTCGTGCCGTCGAACACATAATCGGTGGAAATCTGAATAAGCCAGCCCCCACACTTCTCGATGGCCATTGCCAAATAGGCAGGGGCCTCAGTGTTCAGGGCGGTACAGAGTTCCTTATTGCTCTCGGCTTTGTCCACAGCCGTATAGGCGGCACAGTTCACAATGCCTTCTATCTCGTGCTCGGTAACAAAAGCCTCAACAGCCTCCTGATTGGTGATGTCCAGCTCCATCACATCCGTATTAAAATAGGTGTGTTCGGGATGCGCCTTCTCCAATTGCTGCATCTCATTTCCAAGTTGGCCATTACAGCCCGTAATCAATATGTTCATTTTATTCAAATTTTAGTCCTTCTTCCTTGTCTTTATGATAGTAATCACTGAGCATGCCGACAAAAGTGGATATTTCCTTGACCGCATGCTGAGTGTTAGGGGTGATTTCCTTTTTTTGCAGACGGAGCATCATCGTACCGTAGAGTGCATTGAAACATGTCTCAATCTCGTTCTCATTCTTATTGGCTCCACGATTGCGCAGCTCCACAATAAAAGGGAGTACTTTGTAATAAGCCGTATTGTAGAATGGGAACTTAGGCGAAGCCAACAACTGTTCATGCAGTTCGATCAGCATTTGCAACGTCACTTTATTGATCTGCACATGCCCCTGTTCGCGACATCCTTCCTCATTCATCATACGGATGAGATTGCCAAACCAGTCGATTTCGTCTTCCTTCTGTTCCTCCGAATAGTCGAAACGCTCCACATACTCTTTCCTGATGCGGGGAAGCGAACAGCCAAATGCTCGTATAGTGTCTTCAATCTGCCACATATAGAGCAGATATTCTGCAATATTCTTCTTGCGTAATTCTTGTGCTATAAACATTGATTATAGGGGGTTACCATCGCAGCAGGTTCGTTGTCGTACCAAGCAACATGATGATGCTGCCGATGATGACGGCCACGCCGATAACCTGATTGATGATTTTGATTCCATTTTCGTCGAACTTCATTCGGATTTTATCCACTAACCACGTCAGTCCCCACCACCACAACAGCGCACCACCCACAATGCTCAAAAAACCGACCACCATTTCGAACGGATGATCGGGCAACACGAAGGCGAACTGTGCATAGAGAGCCATGAAAAGGAAAACAATGAGGGGATTGGACAGGGTGACAAGGAAAGCCGTCCAAGTGTTATACCACATAGTGCCCTTGTCTTGTCCCGATCGATGCATTTTCTTCGTGGGGTCGGTGCGATAAGTGTACCAGCCAAAGCCCAACAACATCAGCGAACCTACAATCTGAAGATAGAAACGGTTCTGGGGATTATTGACAAAATCCATGACAAAGGCCATACCGAAACCTGTAATGGCTGCATAGATAATATCGCTGGCGGCAGCACCGATGCCTGTTACAAAGCCGAACCAACGTCCTTTCTTCAGCGTTCGTTGCACACACAATACCCCTACAGGCCCCATAGGTGCCGATGCGATCATCCCAATGAGCATTCCCTTGAAGATGAAATCTAATATATTGATTGGCATGTGAAACGGCATATCAAATGCAAAATTACAAAATTTTAGGAGCTTTGGGATAATTGTAAGCAGTTTTTTCCTATGCTTAATTATTTTTAACTCCAAATCAGCAACCTACGACTCCCATATATTCTGCACACATTTCAGCACAACGCTCTCCATCGACACCTGCCGACACAATACCACCAGCATAGCCAGCCCCTTCCCCACAAGGGAACAACCCTTGCATACGAACATGTTGAAGAGTGGCTTGATCACGTAAGATACGGACGGGCGACGAGGTGCGGGTCTCGACAGCAATCATCACAGCCTCGTTAGTCAGGAATCCATGTGCCTGACGGCCAAATGCCTTGAAGCCTTCCTGCAACCGCTTCGAGACGAACTTTGGCAACCAGAAATGCAATGGAGAGGAAATGAGGCCGGGGGCATAACTGCTCTTTGGCAAATCATAGCTGAGCCGATTGTTCACGAAGTCGGCCATGCGCTGCGAGGGAGCCGTCTGTTTCATATTGCCCTGCTGCCAAGCATCGCGCTCCAGTTGTTCCTGAAAGCGGAGCATCTTCAGCACATCGTCGCCTTCCACATCTTCGGGACGGGTTTCCACCACCATGCCCGAATTGGACCACTGCGTACCACGGTTAGCGGGACTCATGCCATTGACAACAAGCTGCTCAGGCCCTGTAGCGGCGGGAATCACAAATCCTCCCGGACACATACAGAACGAATAGACACCTCGGCCGTCAGCCTGTGTGACAAACGAATATTCGGCAGCAGGCAACCATTGTCCTCGACCCTCTTTCCGATGATATTGTATCTGATCAATCAAAGTCGACGGATGCTCTAAGCGCACTCCCACAGCGATGCCCTTCGCTTCCATCTCAACCTTGGCTTCAGCCAGATAGCGGTAAACATCACGGGCACTATGGCCAGTAGCCAAAATGACAGGGCCGAGAAACTGGGAGTTGAACGTTGAGGGTTGGGAATTGTTTACAGCTTCAACACCCATCACACGATTCTCTGCGCTGATAATCAGCCTCGTCATCTTCGTCTGGAAATGCACTTCGCCCCCACATTTTATAATGGTATTGCGCATGGCTTCAATTACCTTGGGCAACCGATCGGTTCCGATATGGGGATGGGCATCGACAAGAATGGATGTCGATGCGCCATGTTGACAAAATACATTCAGAATTTTATCGATATTGCCACGCTTTTTTGAACGGGTGTATAGTTTGCCATCCGAATAAGCACCTGCCCCACCCTCACCAAAGCAATAGTTACTTTCAGGATCCACCTGCTGTGTTCGGGCTATATTGGCAAGGTCTGTCTTTCGTTCGTGTACATTCTTGCCTCGTTCCAACACGATAGGACGGAGTCCCAGCTCTATCAGTCGCAAGGCAGCAAAAAGTCCTCCAGGACCAGCCCCGACGACAATGACCTGTGGACGGTCGCTCACGTCGGGATAGTCTGTATGCTGATATTCGTCGTCCGTCGGCAGTTCATTCACATAGACTCGCACCTTCAGGTTCACGAAAATCGTTCGCTGACGGGCATCGATGCTCTTCTTCAAAATGCGCACGCTTGTGATTTCATTGATACGCAAACCATATTCATCTGCCAGAAAACGCTTCAACCGTTCTTGCTGGGCAGCCACTTCGGGCAACACCCGTAATTGATATTCATTGGTCATAATTGCTGCAAAGGTAGCAAAAATATTTAATTTTCTTGTCTATTCCGCCTTTTATTGTTATTTTTGCGGTCAAAATCAAACTATCGAGACAATGAAAAAACTAATCACCCTTTGCTGTCTGAGTGTATTCGCTTTGCAAATCACCGCTCAGACATCAGCCGACAAGGTGCTCAACGAAGCACGAAAAGTAAACAATTATTTCATGCAGAAATATCAAGATCCTACCGTACCAACGAATGTCAACAAAATCCGTCCGTCGAACCTGTGGACCCGTGCCGTCTATTACGAAGGACTGATGGCGCTTCAGGCCATCGACCCACAACAGCGTTACCTTGACTATGCTACGACATGGGCCGATTTTCACCAATGGACTCCCCGCAACGGCGTAAATACCTGCGATGCCGACGACCAATGCTGCGCACAGACCTACGTTGAGCTGTTGCCATTTATAAGTGGAGAGAAGAGAGTGGAGAGTGGAGAGAAGAAGCTGAAGAATGTCATTGCCAACCTGGACCACCAGATGCAGACACCCAACACGAAAGTGCAGACCACGACACCCAAGGCCAAGACAAACGTGAACTCACTCTACGGTTGGTGGACATGGATTGATGCCATTCAGATGGCCATGCCGCTCTATGTGCAAATCTATACACTGACGGGCGACAAAAAATATCTGGATCACGGCATGAAAATGTACCGCTGGAGCCGCAATGAGTGTGGACGTGGCGAGGGCAACCCGAAGAAAGGTCTCTTCAATACCGACGATGGTCTTTGGTGGCGCGATGCCGATTATGTGCCTCCCTACAAAGAGCCAGACGGCAAGCAATGTTACTGGAGCCGCGGCAATGGATGGGTGTATGCCGCTTTGGTGCGCTGCATGAACCTGTTGCCCAAGAAGTCGAAGGAATACAAGGAACTGAAGAAAGACTTCTTGTTGATGAGTGAGGGCCTACGCAAATGCCAGCGCGAAGACGGTTTCTGGAATCCAAGCCTTGTGTCGACCAACTACGAAATGAAAGAGACTTCAGGCACTGCCCTCTTCCTCTACGGCATGGCATGGGGCATTCAGCAGGGCTATTTGAAGGCTGAAGTCTATCGTCCCGTTTGCGACCGTGCATGGGAAGCCATCTCAAACGATGCCATCCACCCCAACGGTTTCCTCGGATGGATGCAAGGCACAGGCAAAGACCCATCGGCCGGACAGCCATTGAGCTATGACAAGGTTCCCGACTTTGAAGACTATGGAACGGGTTGCGTATTACTCGGTGCCACGGAATATTATAAATTGCTCAAAAAATAATCCACATCATATTCAGATTTCGCAGATTAGACCTATTTCGGTAAAAATATATTAAAATAAAAGGTCTAATCTGCGAAATCTGCACTTTATTTATTACTTTTGCCCACAAATCCATAATTATTCATCAAAAAAAATGAAGAAGATTTTATTCCTGACCGTCATGCTCTTGGGATGCATGACAATGGCAATGGCACAAAAGCCTGCCGAAATCAAATTCGACAAGTTGATTCATAACTTCGGAACTTTCGACGAGAAAAATCCCGTTGTCAGCTGTACTTTCACCTTTACAAACGTTGGCGAGCAGCCGCTGATCATCAACCAAGCCGTGGCTTCCTGCGGATGTACCGTTCCCGAATACACCAAGACCCCTATCCAGCCAGGTGAGACAGGCGAGATCAAAGTGACCTATAATGGTGCTGGCAAATTCCCCGGACACTTCAAGAAAAGTATCACCGTCCGTACAAATGGTGCCGTCGAAATGACCCGTCTCTATATCGAAGGGGATATGGAAGCAGCAAAGTGATATTGCTAACAAGGAGATAACAACAACTGAAATACAAGATTTTCCATGAGAAAGAAACTATTTATAACACTTTCATTATTTGCCTGTGCACTAACAACCTATGCGCAGGCTTTTTTTGGCGAAAAGCCAAAACTGGTAGTGGGTATCGTTGTCGACCAAATGCGTTGGGACTATCTCAGCCGCTATTACGACCAGTTTACCGACGGAGGTTTCAAACGCCTCATCAACGACGGCTACTCATGCAACAATTGCCTTATCAACTACCTACCCACCATTACTGCCATTGGCCACACTTCTGTATACACTGGCTCTACACCTGCCCTGCATGGCATCTGCGGCAACAACTTCTATATCGACGGCCACAAAGTCTACTGTACACAGGACGACTCGGTGGAGACCGTAGGCAGCACAAGCAATAAAGGAAAAGAGTCGCCTCGCAATTTGCTGGCCACTACCATCGGCGACCAGTTGCGGCTGCACACCGACTTTCAGTCAAAGGTCATTGGCGTGAGCTATAAGGATCGTGCCGCCATTTTGCCTGCTGGCCGTTCGGCCAACGCTGCCTATTGGCTCGATACCAAGAACAGCTGTTTCGTCAGCAGCACCTATTATATGAAGGAACTTCCCGATTGGGCAAAGCAAGTGAACGACCGCATGGCAAAGAACAAAGAGGTAACAACACTACGCGACAGCATCGGCTTTAATCCTCTTTGCGGCACAGTGACAACCGACATGGCCATTGCCGCCCTGCAAGGAGAAAAGCTCGGCATGGGCAAAGCAACCGACATGCTCTGTGTCAGTTACTCGCAGACCGATGTCATTGGTCACGAATGGGGCACACGCGGCCCCCGTACCGACGCGGCCTATCTGCAACTCGACAAGGATCTCGCCCGACTGCTGACAGCCCTCGACCAACAGGTTGGAAAGTCGAACTACCTCGTTTTCCTTACCGCAGACCATGGTGGTGCCCACAACTGGAAATTCATGCAAGACCATAAGTTGAACGGCGGACCTTGGCACGATGAACAAGGACGTATGGACATGGAGGCCGCTCTTGAAAAGTCTCTTGGCAATGACCTGGAAGCCGTCATCCAAGATGTGCTGGACTACCGTGTATTCCTTAACCATCAGTACATCAAGGAGGAAGGTCTCGACCTTCAAGCCATTAAGCAAATCATCATCGAGCATCTTCTGTCATCGCCCAACGTGAACTACGCCATTGATTTCGAACAGGCCACCAATTCGAGTGTGCCCCCTCTGCTTCGCGACCGCATACTGATGGGCTATCATCCCCGTCGTTCGGGCGACATCATTTTCATTCCCGAACCGGGTTACTACGACTACGGCTCGTGGTCTTCGCCTGTAGGCACTACGCATGGCGAGTGGAATCCCTACGATGCCCACATTCCCCTGCTCTTCATGGGATGGAAGATACCACATGGAGCCACTTCGCGCGAAGTTCACATCACCGACATTGCCCCTACCGTGTGCCAATTGCTACACATCCAACAGCCCAATGCCTGCGTAGGCGAAGCCATTACCGAAATCACAAAATAACTCGAACCCTAAACTCCTAACTCACAATGAGCGACAGCATAGTCATCATTCCCACATACAACGAGAAGGAAAACATCGAGAAAATCATCCGTGCCGTCTTCGGTCTCGAAAAGTGCTTTCACATTCTGGTTATCGACGACGGCTCGCCTGACGGTACTGCACAGATCGTGAAGGGACTCATAGCAAACGAGTTCCCCAATCGTCTGTTTATTCTTGAACGCAGTGGTAAGCTCGGTCTTGGCACAGCCTACATCAAAGGCTTCCGTTGGGCTTTGGAGCACAACTACCAGTATATCTTCGAAATGGATGCCGACTTCAGCCATGACCCCAACGACCTGCCCCGACTCTACTCGGCCTGTGCTGACGAGGGCTATGACGTGGCCATTGGCAGCCGCTACATCAGTGGCGTAAACGTCGTGAACTGGCCCATGGGGCGCGTGCTCATGTCCTACTTTGCTTCCATGTATGTCCGCATGGTGACAGGTTTTCAGGTTCGTGACACCACAGCCGGTTTCAAGTGCTATCGTCGCCGTGTGCTGAAAACCATCGAACTTGACAAAATCCGCTTCAAGGGCTATGCCTTCCAGATTGAGATGAAGTTCACAGCCTATAAGATTGGATTTAAAATCAAAGAGGTGCCCGTCATTTTTGTCAACCGTCGCGAGGGCACCAGTAAGATGTCGGGCGGCATCTTCTCCGAGGCTCTCTTCGGTGTCATGCGCCTCCGTTGGGACGGTTGGACCCGTAAGTACCCGAAAATACAGGAATAGAAAGAACAGTAGCGGTGAGACAAATAGAAAATCCGCTGAGATGTCCGAAATGGATGTCTCAGCGGATTAATGTTGTTAGGGAGATGTTACTTTCTCGCCGTTTCGGCTGCTGGCACGGAATTATTTCGCGCCACCGCCGAGGGCAATGTAGAGGGCGATGACAGCCTGGGCAGCATCGTACATGTTCATGGCATGACTGAGTTGTGCGTTCAGCAGCGATTCCTGTGCCGTAAGCACTTCAAGGTAGCTGGCTTTGCCATTGTCCATCAGCTCGTGGGTGCCCTTATAGGCATCCTGGAGCACTTGCACCTGGCGTTGGAAGTAGCCAAATTTCTCGCGTGCTGCCATGCAGTCGGCCATGGCCTCGTTCACCTCATTACCAGCATTGATGACCGTCTGCACGTATTTCTTTTGCAGATCCTCCTCAGTGAGCTTGGCAATCTTCTTGTTGGCAATCAGTTGGCCACGGGCAAAGATGGGCTGCGTAAGCGAGCCGATGGCAGAAAGCAACAGCTTGCCCGGATTGACAATGTAGCCACCGCCGGAGTTTGTCCATCCGGCACTGCCACTGAGCGTGATGTTTGGATAGAAGGCCGAGCGAGCTGCTGCCGTGTTGTAGAAAGCCTCCTCCATAGCGTGGTTGGCTATGCGAATGTCAGGACGGTTCTCGAGCATCATAGCCGGCACGCCAAGAAGCAGGTACTTGGTGTCGAACATTTGCTGATCGGCATCGCCCTGTGCATCTGCATGATGCAGGGTGGAACAGCCCCACTTCTGGCGGTCGATATGCTGTGGAGTGGCTGCCAGCAACTGACAAATGGCGTTCTCGACAGAGCGGATGTTACGGCGTGTGTCGACAATCTGTGTCTTCACATTCAAGTACGATGACTCCATCTGGTTGACGGCGGTGCTATAGGCCTTGCCGTTTTCCCAAAGTGCCTTTTCAGTCTCAAGTGATTCGTTCCAGAGGCTGTCAGTCTGTGTGAGGATTTCCAGTTGGCGGTCGAGCACCTGCAACATGAAGTACTGTTGGGCCGTGACGGAGATGAGGTTGGAACGTATAGCCTCCTGTTGCATCTGGGCCTGTAGAAGCACAGCCTTTGCCGCACGTTTCTTGTTGGTGATGGATCCGAGCACATCGACATCCATCGAAAGTTGAAGTGGCAGGTTATAGGTCTTTGACCAAGGACTGTCGTCGAACTTACTCAACGTACCCTGTGGTGACAAATAGAGCGACGGCAGATAGGCCATCTTGGCAGCCTTCAACGAGGCTTGACTTTTCTCGACAGCAATACGCGCAGAGTTCAGGTCGGTATTGTTAGCCAATACCTGCTCGATAAGCTGCTGGAGCAACGGGTCGGTGAAGAACTCACGCCACGACATCTGAGCCAGCGACGTGTTGCCCTCAGCATCAGTGATATCTTGCGTCCTGCCAAAGACATCGGCAGATATATCATTCTTCTGCTCGTACTTATTATATATGCCGCAGCTCGTAAGCATGAGCGTGGTGGCAATGATTGGAATGATGAACTTTCTCATTGTTTATGATATAATTATGTTTATACTTGTTTCGTTTTTATATCCGCAAGCCAAAGAATGCGCGGAAGCGCCATTTGGTGTTGTGTAAAGCGAGATTCTCCTCGTGGCCGGTGTTGGTGAAATTGAATACCATCGAAGCGCCAAGGAATATGTTGTCCCAGTAGCGGATGACGGCACCACGCCCAGTGATGATGACCTCGGGGAAGTGGTAGTGAAGGGGTACGCGCGAGTCGCCGAAAATCATTGACGTGTTGCTATAGACAATGAACGCGGGCAGAGCGGATATATGCAGCAGCCAGTCCTGACTTGGCACGTAGTTGTACCCATAGCCCGCACCGAGTGCCAAGCTTGTCATCTTCAGTTGCATTTCCTGTTCCCAATTAAGGGTGGCACGCTGCCTTTGACCTGACACACCCAAGAGGAAACTACCGGCAGACTGCCGCTGGATATAGCTCTGCGAGAAAGCGGCGGGATAGGAGAAGCGGTGGCTATTGAAGACATAGAAGGCATTAACGTTCAACGTCTTCACCTTCAACAAGCCGTCGGGCAGCTCAATGCGCTCCATTCCTTCATGATCGTGCCAGCCGACAAAGTTATGCGCGTCTTGGTAGATGACATCAAAGCCGAAACGCCGGCCGTAGCTGTTGAAATTCAGCTCGTAGTCGCGATATTTGCCCATCAGCTTGGCGGGATTGAGTGCCGCACTAAGCGAGAAGCCCAAATAGCTGACACCCAGACTGAGCGTTGATTTGTAGTCGGCCTTCATTTCCGAATCGAAATGCAAGCCATTATCAATGCCCTTGGCCTCAATCTTCGCCCCTGATACGTTGAGCCGCGCCATAATTGTCCACTTCCTCGTTGGACGCATGATGTAGGACGTGTCTATATCACCCTTATGATAGTTCACAGTCAGCATGCTGTCAACACGATGAAGAAGGCTCTGCGCACTGGCCTGATGAAAGACCAGTGCTGCCAAGAGACATATAACGACCAACCGTTCGTTCATTCTACCTAATCACCTTCTTACCATTCTCGATATACAATCCATTGACGGGAAGGCATCATCATTGTGTTAGTTGATTACCGATTCCTGTTCTTTTAATTCCACGACTTCTTTTCCTTGGAACTTCTCGTGCAATTTCTGGAACACGATGAAGAAGGCGGGAACGACAAACAATAAGGCAATCGTGCCAACACTCATGCCACCGATGACACCAAGGGCCAGGGCGCGGTTACCATTGGCACCGGCACCACCCTCAATCACAAGGGGAATCATGCCGATAATCATTGTGGCTACCGTCATCAGAATGGGACGCAGACGCTCTTGACAAGCGGCGAAGGCCGCGTCGCGGATGCTCATGCCCTGTGCGCGGCGTTCGCTGGCAAACTCGGTGATGAGGATGGCCGTCTTCGAGAGCAGGCCAATCAGCATGATGACACCCGTCTGCAGGTAGATGTTGTTATCCATGCCGGGCAGGTGGAGCAGCGAACCCAAGTAGGCGAATACGAAGGCGCCCATCAGACCGAAGGGTACAGAAAGCAGCACGGCCCACGGCGTGAACCAAGAGTTGTAGAGCGAACCCAGGATAAGGTAAATCAGAATAGCACAAATGACATAAATGAGAGCGGTGGCATTAGAACCTGCAGCCTCCTCCAACTCACGCGACATACCACTGTACTCGTAGGTAGCAGTGCTGGGCATCTCCTCCTTGAACACCTCGGCAATGGCCCTGTGGGCATCACCCTCGGTATAACCGCTACCTGCCGTAATGAAGCAGGTAATGCTCTGGAAGAGGTTGAAGTGCTCGATGTTCGCCGGACCGACGATCTCCTTCAGTGTGACAAATTCAGAGATGGGGGCCATCTTGCCGCCCTTCACCTGCACGAAAATGTTGTTCAGCGATGACGGGTCAAGACGATACTCGGGCGAGGCAGCAGCCATGATGCGGTAGACCTTACCAAACTGGTTGAAGTTGCCGATGTAAGCACCGCCGCAGAAAGAACCAAGTGTATTGAGCACATCAGCAGGCGACACACCGGCACGGTCGCACTGTGGAGCATCGACATCGACCTGATACTTCGGGTAGCGCTCAGAGTAGGACGACATGGCAGAGCCGATTTCAGGTCGCTCCGACAGCTTGGCCAGGAACTTCTCGGTGCGTTTGGCAAATTCAGACAGGTTGCCGTCGGTAGGATCTTCCACCACAAGGCTCACGCTGTTGCTGGTACCATAACCGGGAATCTGCGGCATCTGGAAGGGCAGCACCTGCACGTTCTTGATGTCCAAACAGTCGAAATAGAAGCGGGCAATGACGAGGTCTATCAGATGGTTCATGCCGGGACGCTCATCCCAGTTCTTCAGACGGACAATCAGGGTGGCGAAATTGGAACCCTCGCCCGATGCCATACCGTAGCCACAGCATATTGCAAAGCTTTCCAATTCGGGGATCTTCTTCACCTTAGCCTCTACCTGCTTCACGATTTCACGGGTCTGCTGCAGCGTAGTGCCTTCTGGAACGCGCACTTCAGCAAGGAAAACGCCCTGGTCTTCTTGTGGCACAAGGCCAGAGGGCAGATTCTTCATGAAGAACACCAACAGCACGGCGGCGACAGCCAACAGGCTCCATGCCAAGACAGGTCGCTTGATAAACTTCTGAACGCTCTTACTGTATTTGTTATAGATGGCGTTATAGCTCACGGTGTAAGCCTTCTTGGTGTAATAAGTCAGGCTTTTGCCTTCTTTCTTGCCATTGGTTACCTTCAGCATGATGGCACAGAGGGCAGGACAAAGCGTGAGAGCCGAAACGCACGACAGGCCTACAGACGAGGCAATCGTCACACCGAACTGTGTAAAGAACGTGCCTGAGGTGCCGGGCATAAATGTCACGGGGATAAATACGGCCATAAACACCAAGGTACACGAAACTACGGCTACCGACACCTCGCTCATGGCCTGACGGGTGGCTTCACGGGCATCGCTGATACCGCCTTCCATCTTCGCCATCACTGCCTCGACCACCACGATGGCATCGTCCACCACCGTACCGATGGCCAGCACCAAGGCGAACAGTGTCAGGATGTTGAGCGAGAAGCCTGCCAACGAGACGATGGCAAAGGTACCTAACAGCGACACGATAATAGAGATGGAGGGGATGATAGTGGCCTTGAAGTTCTGAAGGAAGAAGAACACCACGAGAATGACAAGGATGATGGCAATGACAAGTGTCTCGACCACATTGTGGATGGCTGCAAAGAGGAAGTCATCGCTGGTCATCATGGTGACGAACTCCAGACCGGCAGGCATCGACTTCTTCATCTCCTCACAGGTCTTGTTGATACGGGCATTCACCTCGGTGGCATTGGCACCCGGTGCCTGGAACACCATGAAGAGGGCGCCCGGCTTGTCCTGGATGTTCGATGTGAAGTTGTAGCTCATGGCACCAATCTTCACCTCAGCCACATCGCCCAGATGCAGCATACCGCCGCCGCTGGTACGAAGCACGATGTCGTTGAACTCCTCGACACTCTTCAGCGTACCTTTGTACTGCATGGAGTATTGGTAGGAGTTTTCCGACTGCTCGCCTAAGGAACCCGTAGCCGCAACGAAGCTCTGGCCGCCGATGGCTGCGAAGATCTCATTAGGGGTCAGGCCGTACTGTGCCATCACGTCGGGCTTCAGCCAAATGCGCAGGGCGTAGGTGTTACCTAAGCTCAGCACGTTTCCTACGCCGGTGATACGCATCAGGCGCGGCCTGATGTTGATATCTACATAGTTCGAGATGAAGTCCTCGTCGTACTTGCCGTCAACACTCTTCACGGCAAAGATCTGCAGGATGTTGCTCTGTTGTTTCTGTACCGACACACCCACCTTGTTCACGTCGGCAGGCAGCAGGGCCTGGGCACGGGCCACGCGGTTCTGCACGTTCACCGCTGCCATGTCGGCATCAACGCCCTGCTTGAAGTAGACATTGATACTGACGCTACCGTTCGAGGAGGCCTTCGAGGTCATGTAGGTCATGTCCGTCACACCGTTGATAGCCTCTTCGAGGGGCTGGATGACCGACTTCATCACCGTGTTCTCATCGGCACCGGAATAGCTGGTGCTGACCAGCACCGTAGGCGGCGCAATGTCGGGGTATTGCTCTACGGCCAGTGTGCTCATGGAGATATAACCCACCAGTGCTATCACAATAGAGATGGCACATGCCATCACGTATTTATTGATAAAGATATTGTTCTTCATACGGAAGCAAATTTTTCACTTGTCACTTATCATTATTTTACTTCCTCCGGAAAAAGCACCCTCTGCCCCTCCGTCACGTTGTTAGCGCCTGTGGTCACAATCTTGTCGCCCACGTTCAGACCACTGGTTACGATGAAGTCCTTACCGTTACCAGTATCTTCTATTGTCACGTCGACAGCGGTGGCCGTACTGTCGGCCTGTACCTTATAAACAAGTGCCTTGTCCTGAAGACGTACCACAGCATTCTGGGGAATGACAATTACATCCTTCTCTGCGAAGGGCATCACGACCGTACCCTGTATGCCAGAATAAAGATGGCCTTCGGGGTTGGGGAACGACACCTTACTGGTCAAGGAGCCAGTAGCGGCATTCACGATACCCGTCAGGCTGACGACACGACCCTTGTGGGGATATTCCGTACCACTCTTCATGACAAACGTTGCTTCGGGCAAGTTGGCAATATATTTCTCAACATCGGTTGCCTTCATGCTATTCTGGACCATGGCCTCGACAATGGCCTCCGTCACCGAGAACTCGGCATACATCGTTGTATTGCCGCTCAACATGGTCAACTGTGTGGCAGGCGATACCTGGTCGCCGACACGCACGGGAATCTCACCGATAATTCCGGAAACGGAAGCCGTGATGGTACAGAAACCAAGGTTCACCTTGGCACGGCTTACGGAAGCGCGGGCCTGACTGACGGATGCCTGTGCCTGTTTGTACGAGTTCTCTGAATTGTCGAGCATATAACGGCTCACAATTTTCTTCTCGAACAGGTTCTTGTTCGACTCATACTCCAATTTTGCAGAGTTCTCCTGAGCCAAGGCTGCCTGCAAATTGGCCTGTGCAGCCTCCAAATCAAGTTGGGCATTACGCGAATCGATGATGAAGAGTGTCTGACCCTTTTTCACCTGCTGACCCTCAGCCACGCAAATATTGGTCAACTGGCCACTGACCTGTGGCGTTACCGTCACGTCGTTCTGACCTTTCATCCTGGCACTGAACTTATACGGGAGTTCAATGTCCGATTTCTCCACTGTCATTGTTTCGAACGACGACTGTGTCTCCTTGGGCATGTCTATGCCACACGAAACAAGCCCGGCTATGGTGCCGAGCATCAAAGTCCATTTAAATGATTTCATTAACATGTTTTTTTTATGTATTGATTTATGAATATCGCATATTTTGATAGTGCAAAAATACAAAAAAAACAGTAAAAATGTTCTGTTTCGTAAGAAAAAAGAATCTGTCAGATGGATTATGTGAGATGGTTTTACAAAGTCGTCGACTTTGTGAGACAAACTCGTCGACTTTGTAACACAAACTCGACGACTTTGTAAAACCGTTCATTATCAACCAAAAAACGGTTGGATTTTAGTGACCGGCAGACAAAAGTCTATTGGTCGGGATTCTCGACAAAGCCTTGGTATTCGGGAACGAGGGCCGACATGACAGAGTCGTAGGCCTGGTTCATGGTGGCCATGATGTTCTCGTCGCCTTTGCCCACGGGATAGATGGGCTGATGGATGGTGAGCGTAAGGGGATGCCATGTGACGAAATGGCCGTCGCGCATACGGGGCATGATGTTGAACGAGCCGTTGATGGTCAAAGGAACAACGGGCAACTGCAGTTCGTCAGCCAGAGCGAAGGCGCCACGACGGAAATGTGCCATGTGTCCGGTGAAAGTACGGGCACCTTCGGGGAAAACAGTCAGACTGGTTCCGTTCTGCAAGGTGTCGCGGGCTTTGTCGTAGGTAGCCTTGATCGCTTTGGGGCCCCGCTTATCAACGAATATCTGGTGAGACTTCTCACAGGCATAGCCAATGAAAGGCATCTTACGCAACTGGTGTTTCATCATCCATTTGAAGTTACGGTTCAGGTAACCATAGATGAGGAAGATGTCGAAAGCTCCCTGATGGTTGGCCACAAAGACATACGACTGCCCTTCTTCCAGATGCAGACGACCCTCGACCTTCACGGGGATGAGCAACAGATAGAGGAGTCCGCGTGACCACCAACGACCAGGATAGTAGCCCCAGAAATGGCCATCGCCAAAGGTGCAGCCCAAAGAAACGGATAGCACGGTGAGAAGTGTCAGCACAAGGCCCAAAGGCAAGACTATGAACAACTGATAGATGCGATAGAGGTATTTCATTGAGAGTTGGGGATTGAAAGATAAGAGTTGAGAGACTGTAATTTACGGCTGATGCCGCTTTAAAGTGATGACGACGATTTCGGGGGCGCATCCAAGGCGGAAAGGCACCAAGGCACCTGCACCCTTGGACACATAGAGATAGCGATGACCACGCTCATAAAGGCCGTCGCACTCGCGGCCAAGCAGAGAGAGAGGCGACCACCCGAAGATCTCGAACTGCATGCCATGGGTATGCCCACTCAGGGTGAGCTGGGTATGGCTATGGGTAAGGATCTTCCGCTGCCAAGAGGAGGGATCATGTTCGAGCATAACGATGAAATGGCTACGGGAAACGCCCCATAACGCACTGTTCACATTGCCTTTCTGTGGGAAACGGCCTTCACCGTCGTTCTCCATTCCAGAGATGACAATTGAATCGTTTCCACGATGCAGCCAACGGTAGTAGTTCATCAATACCGTCCAACCCATGCTCTGCTGCATGCCCACGATTCTCTCTTCATTCTCGGCCTTTACATAATAGGGGGCATCGATATATTCCGCATAGTCGTGATTGCCCAATACTGAAAAAACGCCGTCCTTTGCCTTGATGGCAGAAAGCAAGTCGGTATATGGTTCCACCTCGGAAGGCTTCTTGTTCTGCATGTCGCCTGTAAAGACAACGATATCAGCCTGTTGCGCATTAACACTATCGACCAGACACTTTACGAACTCCTTGTCACTGCTACCAAGATGGATGTCAGAAAAATGTACGATGCGATAGCCATCAAAATCCGCAGGCAGGTCACTGAATGCGATTTCAACATTCTTCACTTCCAACTGATTCGAGCCAATGAAACTGCCATAGAACAAGGCCATCCATTCAAGCAATACGACAACGACACCCATCTTCCAACCATTCCGCCCACAGAGTGAGCACAACAAAAACAGCCACTTGGCCACAGGAATCAGTCCTATTGCGAAAAGATAAACATTGACCCACGTTATATTGTCGGGAATAAAGTCAGGCTGACGCGAGAGGAACACAGTGGCAAGGAGCAGCAAGAATGTCGGCACGAAGCACAGCAAAGTGTACCACCAAGGCCTCTTCCTCAGATAGCGGAAGTAAAGAAAGACATCGGGCAGTACGATGAGCAGTATGAACAATATCAGGGATTTTGCAATCATATCATTTCGCCATTAATATATTACAAACTGGCATTCAGAAACTTACGTGCCAGTTCCAAAGGGATGCCCCTTCGCTTGGCATAGTCGGCAAGCTGGTCGCTGCCAATCTTCCCGACACTGAAATAGCGCGACTTGGGATGAGCCAGCATGAGTCCGGACACACTGGCATGGGGGTGCATGGCTCCATTCTCGGTCAGTCGGATGCCTATTTGTCGCATATCGAGGACTTCATCAAGCAGAAAATTCAGGCTTGCATCAGGCAGCGAGGGGTAACCTACCGCCGGACGGATGCCCTGAAAACGTTCCTGATGAAGCTCGTCCATCGTAAGATGCTCGTCGGGAGCATAGCCCCAAAAATCAGTCCTTACCTTATAATGCATATACTCAGCCATCGCTTCAGCCAGTCGGTCGGCCAACAACTGCGCCATCATCTTATCGTAGGGATCACGACTGAAATCGTTTTCCAAGCCGACATCGGCACTTGTCGCAAAAAGCCCTATCTGATCGCGAACAGGATGGACAAAGTCTGACAGGCACAGACAGGGATTGCCTTGTTGCTGACGGAGCATCGGAAGCACCACTCCACGATTGTCGAGCACGATGTCGTCACCCACCGCATGAGCCTCTTCAATCAGAAAAACGGCATGCACCTTATAATGTCCGGCAAGTTGCCTGAGAAAAGCATCAGCCTCTTCACGGATGCGCTGCTGTTCGTCCTTTTCTTTCAGTTGCCAGGCAAAGAAGAAATAGGTCCAGTTGATGTAGGGCATCACCTCGGATATGTCGCAAGTGAGAATCATCTGAAACGTATGGGCTGGCCGATATAAATACGGTCGACCACACCATTATTATATATAAGGTGACCATTGCAGAACGTCCGTTCCACCTTCCATTGGTACGTGTGTCCTTCCATGGGACTCCATCCGCATTTGCTCTCAATTGTATCAGGCGTAACCGTCCAAGGACTGTGAGGCCGCACGACAACGAGGTCAGCCTGATAGCCCGGACGTAGGAAGCCGCGCTCACGGACTTCAAAGATGCGAGCAGGATTGTGAGCCATCAGCTCCACGAGCCGTTCCAGCGTGAGCACACCTTCGTCGACAAGTTCGAGCATCGTGACAAGCGAGAACTGAATCATCGGCATGCCACTGGTGGCACGTGCTGCCCCACCCTCTTTCTGTGACAACAGATGCGGTGCATGATCGGTGGCCACCACACTGATGCGTCCATCCATCAGTCCGTCGCGCAAAGCCTGCTTGTCGCTGAAATTCTTAATGGAAGGATTCACCTTGATCTTGGCTCCTAACTGCTCATAGTCGACCATTGAGAAAAGCAGATAGCCCACAGTAGCCTCGGCTGTGATGGTATGCAGGCAATTGGCCGGAATCAGTTCCAACTCACGCTGGGTCGTGATATGTGCAATGTGCAGACGGGCATTGTGACGGACGGCCAACTCAATTGCCTTAGCCGTCGACTCATAGCAGGCTTCTTCGCTGCGTATAAGCGGATGCGTCCAGACAGGAGGGTCGTCACCAAAACGTTCCTTGAACTCCTTCATGTTGCGATTGATGATAGCCGTATCCTCACAATGGGCCATGATAGGCAGACGCGCCTCACTGAAAATCTTGTCGAGCGCCTCCTCACGATCCACCAGCATATTGCCCGTGCTCGATCCCATAAACAGCTTGATGCCTGGGATTCGGTGTTCGTCGAGCTTTCCGAAAAGGTCCGTATTGTTGTTCGTGGCTCCAAAGAAGAAGGAGTAGTTCACATGGCTCTTTTGAGCGGCCAACCGAAACTTCTCTTCCAATGCCTCCAGCGTGGTTGTCTGTGGAACGGTGTTGGGCATGTCGAAGAAACTGGTGACACCACCGGCAGCCGCAGCACGGCTCTCGCTCTCGATGTCTGCCTTCTCGACAAGACCCGGCTCACGGAAATGAACGTGATCGTCAATAATGCCAGGCAACACATAGCATCCCGTAGCATCAATAACAGTATCTTCCCCCACCCCATCCAGCTGAGGGAGGGAGGGCATTACACTTTCTATCTTCTCGCCATGAATGACAACATCGCCCACGAAGGAACGGCCTTCGTTGACGATAGTTCCTCCTTTTATGATTGTTTTCATTATTCTCCGTTCAAGATACTTTGAATCGTGGAGTCAGAAGGCTCGGTTGCAGTCGTCGATGTAGCTGGGGCATCCAATCCCTGCATCTTGGCCTGAATCTCGTTGGCCGTCTTGTAGTACTCCTTCACATACGGGTCATTCTTGAACTTATCGGTTGCTTGTGTCATGATATGCTCTATCTGTGGGGTCAGCATAGGATACTGGAAGCCCGCTGTCAGCATCATGAATACGCCCGGACCGAGCACATTGTCAAAATTGGCAATAATAAAATTAGTCACCAGACTGTCTTCCTCCATGGCAATCAACTCTGCCTCGACCGACAACTGGCTGGCAATTTCCTGTTCATCGATGCCATTAAGGAGCATCTGACTCTCACGATGCCCCAGCTCATTCATGCGGTTGCTGAGCTGATTATGCTGGTCAATAAACGTA
The DNA here is from genome assembly GCA_947302435.1 of uncultured Prevotella sp. Taxonomy (GTDB): domain Bacteria; phylum Bacteroidota; class Bacteroidia; order Bacteroidales; family Bacteroidaceae; genus Prevotella. The sequence continues at coordinate 29,191 of CAMYVQ010000012.1, forward strand.
TAGAGCTGTTCGTTGAGGGGGGTACCGCTGACCTTACGCGACGAATCGTCGATACGGACGATAATCTCACCTTTCTCCAACACAATGGGCATCATCAGCGACTGGTCGTCCATAAAAAGGTTGACCATCATCGTTGTGTCGAGGGTGCCGCTAAAATGGAATTTTCCATGAACCACCTCGCACGAATCGATATTCTTCACCTCATCGTCTTGAACCGCTTTCAGGTAAAGTTTGCTGCCATCGAGAGAAGACACAGACGACGAACCCTGAATATTATAGGATTCAGCACACGATACCAGTCCCGCCAAGACAGCAAATAAATAGCACAGCCTTTTCATAACACATCAATATATACAAAATCTGAACTATTGCAAAAGTACGATGTTATATTGAAGTACGGAAAAAAATTTGCGCAATTTAAAACTACACGCTACACTTTTAGCGTTTTTTTGCCTCTTTATTGAATTCGTAGTCTAATCGGTGAATGGCATATAATTGAATGACAGCTGCCAACAACAGCGTTCCCACCCACTTGTTGTAGATATACTGCACATAGAAAATCTGTGGGATTCCGAATGCATTGCCCAACGATGCAAACATCAGGACACCCGTCAGCAAAAAGAGCATATCACTGGCAATGAGAATACGGCGCAAACGACGGATCGTGACGTTCTGTCCATCGTATCGCTGTAACATCTGCATGGGAACAAAACCCAAGGCACCCAAGGAATAGATATATGGGGCAACCACCCAGCCGAACAGACTGGCTGCCGCCCCCAATACCATCAGGATTCCGCCGGCCATATAGACCACGGACTGCGTCTTAGTTAACTGCTCCATCGGATGATGTCAATTGGTTGGATTGTTCTTCATCATCGCTCAACACGAAAATATCCTCATCGTCGGCTTTCATGAAGTAGCGTTCACGTGCAATCTTCTCCATAGCCTTCGGATTCTCGTCTAACTGCCGGATGCGCTCCTTATTTTCGTTGTTCACACCCTCGTAGTACTCAATCTCATCTTCCAATTCCTGAATGCGCTGCTTGTTGTTCAGGTGGGCCAGCACACTGTTGTCATCAAGAAAGCCGACAACCAGCACGCCAATAATGCACACCAACAGATACTTGACATACCACGTATGCCACACAAATAAAAGAAGCTGCTTTGCTTTGTTCATCTTTTCCTTCTCCTTTTTATAAATAATACCTATAATTATGTTTTGTTTTATATCAGGCCAATTCCAAGTCGAAAACCTTCCACAGTTTCTCTACCGAGGGATTCTGCTTCACCATTTCTTCAAACTGTTCGCGTCTCGTCAACACCCTTTCCTGTTTCTGACGTTCAGCCACTCGCAATGAGAGCGTGATGCCACTGTTATGCAAATAGAGTTTCAGTGTGTTGACAATACTTCCACGTATGGTCTCCACCTCTGACTTGATGATTTCATTGGGCACCACCAGTTCAACAGCGGGCAACTCGACAATTCGCGGATTCATATTCTTCATGCGCGCCGCAATACCGCTGAGCCGCTGTGGCATACGGTTACACATCGACATCCATTGCAGTTCCAACTCTTCCTGGGTGAAGTCATTCGACTCTTGTTCTGTCTTTTCTTCAACGCCCTGTGTACCTGGGAGAATCTGCATCTTAGGATTCTGCATCTGTCGCATTCGCCTGAACGACATACCAAGCGAAGAGACTTTAATGGAAGGTTTGGGCGTTTCCTGAGGACGCGGCGTTGTTGAAATGTCCGACGATTCTGGAGCCTGACCAGAGCTTTGCGGATTCTGCACTGTCTCAGCCGCGGCCACCTGTGAAGCCGACTTCATTTCGGGCTGAGATTGCTGAACCAAATTCTTAAACAGGGATTTCAGTCTTCTGGGCTTACGCCCACTGCCTGCCCCCTCGTCGGGCTGCGTCAACTGTGCCACCTCAATCAAGGTGAGTTCCACCAACAGACGCTTATTGGACGACTGACGGTAATTGATGTCGCACTGGTTCATCACCCGCAATGCCCCGTATAGGAAATTCAACGGAGCCTTCTGCGCCTGCTCCTGATAACGCTGCCGTGCCTGCTCGCTGACCTCTAACAAAGACAGTGTCTGCGGATCCTTGGCCATCATCACATTGCGCACGTGCTTGGCCAATCCTTGTACCAGCAGGCCACCGTCGAAGCCTTTATTGATGATCGTGTTCAGCAGTACCATCACCTCGCTCACTTTGTTCTGCAACGAGAGATCCACTATTTGGAAATAGTACTCCGAGTCAAGCACGTTCAAGTCCTCAATGACCTTCTGATATGTGATGTTGCCCTGACAGAACGATGCTGCTTGGTCGAAAATGGAGAGGGCATCGCGCATACCGCCATCAGCCTTCTCGGCAATCACTGCCAGAGCCTCCTCTTCATACTTAATTCCCTCTTTCTCAGCCACTCCTTTCAGATGGGCGATGGTGTTCTGCACCGTCATACGCTCAAAGTCATAGATCTGACAGCGACTCAAGATGGTTGGAAGAATCTTATGCTTCTCGGTTGTAGCAAGAATGAAGATAACATGTGCAGGCGGTTCCTCAAGTGTCTTCAGAAAAGCATTGAAGGCCGCTGTTGAAAGCATGTGTACCTCGTCGATGATAAAGACTTTGTATTTCCCCAACTGCGGCGGTATGCGCGTCTGCTCCATGAGTGTCTTGATATGCTCCACGGAGTTGTTCGAGGCAGCATCAAGCTCAAAGATATTCAGTGAACGCTGTTCGTTGAAGCTCTGGCAGCTCTCGCACTCATTGCAAGCTTCGCCGTCAGCCGTCGGGTTCTGGCAGTTGATAGCCTTGGCGAAAATACGGGCACAAGTGGTCTTGCCCACGCCTCGCGGTCCGCAGAACAAGTAGGCATGCGCCAACTTCCCACTCTTCACGGCGTTCTTCAATGTCGTGGTCAGTGCAGCCTGCCCCACCACCGTGTCGAACGACATGGGCCTGTATTTTCGTGCAGAAACAATATATTCCATCTGGATTGTTATTGGTTACTTTGCCTTCTTCAGTGCCTTTTCGATGCGCTTTACTTCCTTATCGGTAACAGGCAACACAGTACCATGACGGGGAGTGAACATTCCTTTGGTTTCAGTCTGATGCAGCAGCTTGAAATTCGTCAGATCAGTAGTCTCACAGAACTGGTAGTAGCCCGAGCCATAGCAGTCATACATCAGAATCCACTTGTCGGGATTCTTGCACTTGCCGTTCTTGCCAATCAAAGGCCACACACCAGCACCTTCAACAGCCACGTTTGTTTGCTGAAGCTTGCCGCTGGGCTTGCTCCACTGCGACCCGTCAGGCTGACCGGCGGCAGGTGTCAGGGTCTTGGCAGTCACCTTGCAAATGCCGCCCTCGCCCTCATTCTTATAGAAAGCGTGATAGAGTCCGTCCTTCTTATTGTAGACAATGTCCATGTCGATGGTAGCCGAACCGCGATCGTAGAAATAAGTGGGTTCGCCTTCCAAATCGGTGAAATCCTTGTTGGCATAGCAATAGTATACCTTGTCGTAGGGAATGGTGCCGTCGTTGGTGAGCAGTGAGAAATAGACCAGATACTTCTTGGCCACGGGATCCCAAATCGTCTCAGGAGCCCACACACGAGTCACATTGGCAAAGTTCGTTCCCTTATACTTTTCAGGGAAATGCACTGTGGAGTGTTGCCAGTTCACCAAGTCCTTCGAGCGCATGAGCACCATACCGCGATTGCTGGCCCATCCCTCAGCGCAACGCATGTCGGTGTTCACCATATAGAACCACCCGTCTTCGCCACGCAGCACATGAGGATCGCGCACGCCCTTCTTCAGGGCTATAGAGTCAGCCGAGACAACCATCTTACCGTCGTTCATGGGTACAAAGTCGAAAGGTGTTTCCTTATCGGAAAGAGCATAATAGATATTCTCGTTGTCGTTTGAGGGGAAATAGACAAACAGATACTTGGTGTACTTCTGTGCATGGAGTGCCATCGGGCACAAGGCTGAAAACAGGGCAGCCAGCAAAAACAGTTTTGTTTTCATCTTTTCGAGTATTAATTATTAATGGATGTTTGCAAAATTACGAAGAATAATTGACACGACAAAGCGAAAATGATTATTTTTCTGACAGCATTGTCACCTCAATGCGATGACCCGATTGTAGGAACATGCGTGCCATTTGTTGCACGTCCTGAGCCGTCATTTCCTCACACATCTTACAATAGTCCTTGTCGAAGTCGGCATCATCGTCGAGCTGATGCCAGACGATATAGTTCCAATAGTCGTTGGTGATGGCCACTTGCTGATACTGCTTCACAAGATATTCACGCACCTTCTGCATTGAAGTGGGTTCCGGGCCATGCTCGGCAATATTTCTGAGCTGCTGGTAGATGATAGGATTCAGCTCTTCATAACGCGAGGGGTCGGCATTGTAGCTGACACGGAAAGTTGCCGTAGGAGTATTGTCTTTGTCGAGACCGAAGTCAACACTCACACCGTATGTGCCGCCCTTCTCTTCACGAACCGAATCCGTGTAGGCAATAGAGAGGCAACGCTTCAGGAAGTCGAGGGCGAGATCGTTCTTCGGGGTAAACTCAATGTCGGCACCATAGAAGATGCTCACGTTGGCCAATGGAGTGGCCATTTTCTTACGGAATAACTTCACCTCGTCTTTGTTCACCAGTTGAGGCACATTCTTCCAATTCGTCGTCTCATGTTTGTCTGTGGCAGGCAATGAGGCCAAATACAGACAAATCATCGGTCGCAATTCTTCGAGCGACATGTTACCGATAATGACGGTACGGAAATCGGAAGCATTCGAGAAACGTTCTTTATAAATCTCGAAAATGCGGTCGTAGTCAGCCTGCATGAGCCGCTCCTGTGTCATGGGCTCCAAACGAGGATGATGACCATACAGGACTGCCGTGATGGAGTCATTGTAATCGACCTTCGGAGAGGCATTGCGGTTGTTCAGGAACGAATAGGTACGATTCACAAGTCCGGCAAAAGCGATGGTATCATAGCGTGGCTGTGTGAAATAGAGATAAGCTAACTGCATCATTGTCTCAACATCCTTAATGGAGGCTCCCCCACTAATACTCTGAGAGCGGCTGCCCACCGAAGTCTGCACACGCACACTCTTGCCCGTCAGTATTTTACGCAACTGCGTAGCATCCCACTGGCCAACGCCAGCCTCACTGATACTGCTGGAGATCAGCGGGAACTGAGGAATATCCTCATCTCCATAGACAGAAATACCACCATCGGCCCGCATGACCATCTGAACAGTATTCTTGTTATAGTCGGTTTGTCGCACATAGACTTTCATGCCATTGCTGAGTACCAACTCGGTGAAACCATGCTGCCAAGGCTTCTCGCTCACGATAGTACCAGCCTGTGGAAGTTCGGAAATGAGCTGATCACCCACAATAGTTTCCTGATAGGCGGCATACCGATGGCTTTGCGTGGCCAAAATCACATCCTCCAACTGCTGCTCGGTAGGCAGACAGACCGATTCCTTATCGGGAGCATACATGACGACCACCTGATTCTGGTCGGTAATCAGTTCTTTCACCGCATTGTTCACTTCTTCAAGGGTCACCTCGCCATTAAACTTCTGTGTCAGCTTCCATTTGTCTTCGATAGAAATGAGCGGTTCACCAGCAAGGAAGTTCTGTACACAAAGGCTTACCAACTTCGCATTGGTTCGGTCGTGCCGCTCGTTGAACTTACGTTCGTCATGGTTCAGGCGGAATACCTTGGCACGGTCAAACTCTTCCTGTGTAAAACCCTGTTGACGAACTTGTTCACAAGCAGCAACGGCTGTCATCAGACCACCCAAAACACTCTCCTGCTTGCAACTGACACTTAAAGAGAAAGCATCTTTCGTCCGACTCAAGAAGAATGATGACGAATGAGCTGTCGCACTCTGGAATGGCGGAACTGCCTGTTGTTTCAAGTCTGACAACCGGCCGTTCATCATATAGCCAATCAATTCGTCGATATAGTCGTCACGCAGATATGCCTCATTGTTCTTTTGGTCGTCGGGTGTCGCATCGCGCTTCATGTAGAGATGACAAATGACAATGGGTTGCTCGGCATCTTTCTCAATGTCGACAATCATCTTTTCATTGTCATTGACAGGATAATAGATACGCTCAGCACGATCTTTGGGCAAGGGAATAGGCGAGAAAATCTTCTTTATTTTCTTCTCAATCTTATCTACATCGATATCACCTACCACAATGACAGCCTGCAAGTCGGGGCGATACCATTTATTATAATAGTCACGCAAATCCTGGTATGGGAAATTGTCGACAATATCCATCGAGCCGATAGGCATGCAGTCCTCATATTTTGTACCCTTATACACCTTTGGCATGGCCTGTTCCATCAGTCGGCTGATGGCCTTTCCAGCCCGTCGGGTGCGCCACTCCTCATGAATGACACCACGCTCCTTGTCAATCTCAGCATCTTCAAGCAGCAGATAGTGGCTCCAGTCATGGAGCACGAGCAGACAACTGTCAATGATGCCTTCACGCTTTAACGGGGCCGAACCGATATGATAGACCGTCTGGTCGACACTGGTATAAGCATTCAAATTTGCGCCGAATTTCACGCCAATGGTCTCACACCAAGGGACAATGCCGAGTTTCTTCCCTTTGCCGGGGAAGTTCTTCGTACCATTGAAAGCCATGTGTTCCAGGAAATGGGCCAGACCGCGCTGACGGGGCTCCTCTTGAATGGAACCCACACGCTGGGCAATATAAAAATCAGCCAAACCAGGCTCTTTGTCGTTATGACGAATATAATAGGTCAGACCGTTTTTCAACGTCCCCTTACGCACTTCGGGATCTTGCGGAAGCGTTTGCTGTGCCGACAGCGACAAAGAAGCCGTCAGCAAGAAAAGAACAGAAAGAAGTTTTCTCATCGTATCGTTAATAATTGTTTTGCCTGCAAAAGTACAAAAATAATTCCATCCCTCCAAAGTTTTTTATATCAATACTAAATAATAGTGATTTAAGCGGCCATGAAAGCCATTTGATATAAAATAACAGTCAAGAGATATTTGTCAATTCAAAAAAAACATGTATCTTTGCTGCAATAAAGGAAACAATGCAAAAGTCGAAAGTCTACATATTGCTGTTTTTGGCGCTGTTTTCGGTATGGGAACTGCATGCTCAACACGTTCAGATAGACGGATATGTCTTCGATGCCGATACCGAAAAACCCATTGAGTTTGCCTCTGTATTGCTGACTGAAAGCGGCCAGTGGGCTATCAGCAATGACAAAGGGAAGTTTAGCATTAAAAATGTACCTGTGGGCAAGTCAACGCTTACCGTTCAGTGCCTGGGCTATCAAAAGCGGACTTTCCCCATGATCTTAACCCGTGACGTGGACGACATGCGATTGCGGTTGAAACCCGAAAACCTGAAGCTTGACGGTGTGACCGTGGTGGCCAAGCGCAAGCAAGACGAAGCAACCACCAGCTACACCATCGACCGCCAGACACTCGACCAGCAACAGATACTGAACATCAGTGACATTCAGACACTCTTACCAGGCGGAAAGACCACGAATCCCTCCTTGATGAACGATAACCGAACAGCTCTGCGCAGTAATAGTCAGGAAAAGGGGAACGCCTCGTTTGGCACAGCCATTGAGGTGGACGGTATGCGCATGGACAACAATGCCGCCGCAGGTGAAACGATGGGAACCTCGACTCGTACCATCAGTGCCTCGAACATTGAGAGTGTAGAAGTGGTAACAGGCATTGCATCAGTGGAATATGGCGATTTATCAAACGGAATAGTGAAGATCAACACCCGAAAGGGAAAATCCCCTTTTATCATCGAAAGCATGATTAACCAGCACACACGACAGCTTTCTGTAAACAAGGGATTTGACTTGTCGGAATGTAGTTCCAAGCAGAAACCGATGGGCGTGCTCAACGTTTCGCTGGAACATGCCAAATCGTTCTCGAATGCAGCCTCGCCCCATACAGCCTACCAACGCAATGTGCTCAATCTTCACTACCTGAATGTTTTCATGCAGGAAAAGAATCCCTTGACACTCAATATCGGAATTACAGGCAACATTGGGGGCTATAACTCAGAAACAGATCCTGACCGTAATCTGGACGATTACCAAAAAGTGCGCGACAATGCCATCCGTGGACATTTTGACTTGCAGTGGCTTCTGAACAAGCCGTGGATAACGAATCTCTGGTTGAACGGTTCGTTCTCCTATTCCGACCGAAAGACTGAGAACTACAACAACACCAACAGCGCCACTACGCTGCCCTATATCCATGCCACAGAAGAAGGCTATTACATCACCCACCCTTACTCATCTGAAAAAGAGGGTACTTCGTCTTCGGCGAATTGGAAGGACAACCCCATCATTCTTAGTCCTACCGGCTATTGGTATGTAAAGAGTTTCCACGACTCAAAGCCGCTTAACTGGCAACTGAAACTCAAAGGCGAATGGACACACCGTTTTCATTCTATGGCCAGCCGCTTAGCAGTGGGTGCGCAGTATTCCGGCAGTCGCAATGAAGGGCGCGGCACATACTACGATGACATGCGCTATGCACCGACTTGGCGCGAATACCGTTATAACCAACTGCCCACGATGCACAATCTGGCCGTCTATGCCGAAGAGAAAATGGTTTTGCCAACAGCCAAGTACTCAACACTTGAACTGACATTAGGCTTGCGTGACGACATCACAAGGATCAGCGGAACTGAGTACGGAACCGTGTCGAGCCTGTCGCCTCGCGCGAATACCCGTTACGTGTTCTGGCGGAACCTGCGCAGGCGCTTTGTAGAAAGTCTTGAAGTACACGCCGGCTGGGGAAAGAGTGTCAAGCTGCCTTCATTCCAAGTGCTCTACCCTTCTCCATCCTATACTGACCGTGAGGCTTTTGCCGCTACAAGCGATGCGACGAACACCACCTATAGGGCTTTCCACGTCCACCCCTCAACCGCCCTCTATAACCCAAGTCTACGCTGGCAATACACGCATCAGGTGGATCTGGGATTGGAGACCATCATTCAGGGCACAAGAATCAACCTGTCAGGCTTCTACCATCGCACGAACCGATCTTACATGTCTGAAACATCCTACACGCCTTTTGAATACCGATACACGCCAGCAGTCAACAGCGACGCTATCGCTGCCGGAAACCGGGTCTACAATATCAACCGATTGACTGGCGAAGTGACACTAAGTGACGTAACAGGTGCCGTTGCCCCAGAAAAGCTCAATTCCACCCTGCGCCGCACCTACGCCACGACCAATATGTATGTCAATTCACAGTCGCCTATCGAGCGCTATGGCTTGGAATGGATTATAGACTTCGCCCAGATCAAGCCTCTGCGTACAAGCTTCAGATTGGATGGCCACTATTATTATTATAAGGGTATAGACAAGGTGCTCTTCGCTGACATCCCATTAGGTGTGAACTCATACATGAGCGATGGAAGCCTATACCAATATGTGGGATATTATCGAGGCTCGAATGTGACCAGCACTAACTATTCGGCTGATGCCGCTGTCGCTAACGGCTCACTGTCAAAGCAACTGAACATGAACCTTACCATCACCACCCACATTCCCAAAATCCGCATGATTGTGGCGTTACGTATTGAAAGCTCGCTCTATCACTATCATCGCTCGCTCAGTGAATTTTCCGACGGGCCGCGCGGCTATATGTTGGAAAACGCCAACGACCTGACAGGTGTACCCTATGACGGAAAGTCTACCGACAAGTACGTCATCGTCTATCCTGAATACTATGCCACATGGGACAATCCCTCACAGTTGCTGCCTTTTGCAGAGCGGTTTCTTTGGGCAAAAGACAATGACCCTGCACTCTACAGTGACCTTTCCAAACTGATTGTCCGTTCAAACTATGCCTATGTCATGAACCCGAACCGCCTGTCGGCTTACTACTCAGCCAACTTGAGCGTGACGAAGGAAATTGGCGACCACGTCTCACTCTCGTTCTATGCCAACAATTTCTTCCGCAATCTGGGCATGGTACACTCGTCGCAAACCGATCTTGACACATCGCTTTTTTCCAGTAGCTATATCCCCAACTTCTACTACGGACTATCACTCAGACTGAAATTATGAGACAACTGCTCTATATCATCATCATCATCGCTCTATCGGCATGCAAAGCACATTACGATGAAGACATTGAAGTGTGCAAGTATCTTGTGATGCTGACCTATCCAGAAAATATAGAAGGTTCAAAGGAAGGTATTCGTGTAGAACTGAAAAGCATTGGGCACGATGCTGTGTTTGTTGACTCCACCGATGCTGAAGGAGTAGCCACCTTCACTGTCACTCCCGGCATCTATGAGGCCAGTGCTTCCACCATACTTCGCCCAAGCACCAATACGGTGATCATCCTCAATGGCAGTTCAGGACAAGTGGTGCTCAACAAAGATGCCTCCACCACCATTCAAATGCGAGGCTCTAAGGTCAATCAATTGGTTATCAAGGAACTTTACGTCGGGGGCATTACGAAAGACGACGGCAAGGCATTCCATTTCGACAAGAGTTTCATTCTTTACAACAACAGCAGTGCCACCGCCACCTTCGACCAGCTTTGTATAGGCATTGTCGCCCCATACAACAGTCAGGCCACCAACAGATGGTACGGTTCTGACGGTCGGCTCATTTATGAAGCCGATGGCTATATCCCCGTCATCGACGGCATCTGGTATTTTCCGCAGACACTGCTCATCGAGCCATACGAAAGAGTGGTGGTTAATACGCATGGAGCCATCGACAACACGCTCACCTATCCGCAATCGGTGAACTATGCCCATGCTGACTACTACTGTATGTATGACCCGGAGGTGGGCTACACCAACCCAAGCTACTACCCCACCCCAGCCGACGTGATTCCCACATCGCACTATCTTAAAGCCGTTAAAATCGGCATTTCCAATGCATGGGCACTCAGCACAAGTTCACCGGCACTGATACTTTTCCAAGTGAAAGGCACAACACCTCAAGTGTACGCTTCCAATGTGGAGAACATGATGTACATTCCCGGAACAGCCCAGAACGACATCAACAAATGTCTGAAAGTGCCTGTCGACTGGGTGATGGATGCGGTTGAAGTGTTCTCTGCCACCAGTGCCAACAGCAACATGAAGCGACTCACACCTGTGATAGATGCCGGCTATGTAAACCTGACTAACCAACGAGGTCATTCACTCTATCGCAATGTGGACAAAGATGCCACCGAGTCTCTTCCTGAAAATGCCGGCAAGTTGGTCTACGGCTATTCATTGTGTGTTGACGGTTCTTCCGAACCCAGCGGCATCGATGCCGAGGCTTCCATCAAGAACGGTGCCCACATTGTGTATCAAGACACGAATAATTCATCGAACGATTTTCACGAAAGACAGAAATGCTCACTCAGAGACTCATATTGACACTTGGCTGTCTGGCATTGGCAACCGTAAGCCATGCGCAGGACTCACTGCTGTTTCGCGACTACCAGTTCGTGAAGGACAGTGATCCGTGGCTCACCAGCCGGAATGCTGCCGGCCTTGTGCGCTACGCTTCGTCCGACATTGCAGAAGCCGAAGTGTCGCTAACCAAGGAGAAGGGCGGATTCGTCGATTTCGATGGTTCATCCGACGTATGGAAAGCCGGCGGTCAAATTGAATCATTCTATCGGTTCAACTCACGCACAGTCTTTTATGGAGCCATCAGTTTCAACAGCTTCGACGGAAAGGAGATGACAGGTTCGGTCTTCACGCCATCCCTCTGTCTTTCTTCGTTTTCCACTTCTCTTCCCTCATTCTCTTCCAAAAGCTCTTTCCATCGTCCCTTAGACATTGTGGAAGACTCGCTGACCAATGCAGGCGACAAACACCTTGACACATACCGGCTGACGGGCCGCTTCGCTCATGCATTCTCCAACGGTCTTTCTGTTGGCATGAGCCTTGACTATACCGCTGCCAACTATGCCAAATACAAAGACTTGCGCCACCAGAACAAGCTCATGGATCTTTGTGCCACTGCCGGTATCTACATTCCTTTTGCAAAATGGGGCAACACCGGGGCAAACTATCTGTACCGACGCAATACGGAGAGCGTTGACTTCAGCACCTTCGGCACCAGCGACAAAGTTTACAAATCCCTCATTGACTATGCCGCCTTCATGGGGCATGTTGAACAGTTTGGCAACGAAGGTTTCACTGACAAAAGCCGTGAGATGCCCCTCACCAATGATTACCATGGTGCCAACGTCCAACTTAATCTTCGTTTCAGTCGGCAGACGCAATTTTTCAATGAGTTTGGCTATCAGCATCGCACAGGCTATTACGGGCGGAAGTCCCCTTACACCATCACCTATTCCGAGCATCGTTCCGACTCCTACGAGTATCACGCACGCGCCAGTCATCAGACGAACACTTCCATGTATATGGTTGATTTCTCCCTCGATTGGGAGGACCTGACCAACGATGCCAACACCTACCGTGAGCAACAGAACGAGTCGAAAGCCACCTATTACGAATACTACATCCCCGTGAAGACGGCCAATAAGCGGTGGGCCAACTACGCACTGGACTTGACCCTGCATTTTGGCATACGCAACGGAAAGAGTGTCAACGGATTGTTTGTCGACGGATTACCCACATGGACCATTCATGCTGGAGCCAATTGGAGTGAACGCCAACAAACGGGCTATTCGTACCCTTTCTACCGCAAACAACAAATCAATAATTATGAGTTCTACGCCTCACTGACCCGTAATATCATCCGTCAGCATGGCGTTTGGACACTCACCTTGAACGGTTCGTTCATGAAAGGTGACGGACAGCCATACGAAGACCACACTTACCAACAGCCGAGCGACAAGCAATCCTCTCCTCCTACCATGGAGGCTTTCCTGATGCGTGAGTACCAATATCTGACAGCACCCCAATATGGCATTGGATGTCAGGCGAAATACGCCTTTGTCTTTCCGGGAACGAAACTGAAAACCCATGCAAGCATCAATTTGCAACACCGTAAGGCAAATGCAAAAGAATCAGCCTATAGCTGTGGTACCGACCGAACAATCGGTACTATAGCCATAGGCTGCACATTCTAATGAAACCGAATTTATTTCACATTGCCAACCTTGATAAGATATTCGGCAATCTGAACGGCATTCAATGCTGCACCCTTGCGTATCTGGTCGCCCGACAACCAGAATGTCAGGCCATTGTCATCGGCCAAATCCTTACGCACACGACCTACGAAGACATCGTCCTTGCCAGCCGTGTCCTTCGGCATGGGATAAGTAAGGGTTGAAGGATCGTCGACAAGCGTACATCCAGGAGCAGCGGCGATGGCCTTCTGTGCCTCCTCTACTGAAATGGGCTTCTCGGTCTCAATCCACACGCTCTCGCTATGACTGCGCAACGAGCTGACACGCACGCACATGGCCGAGCAACGGGCATCGGTATGCATGATCTTGCGTGTCTCGTTGTACATCTTCATCTCCTCCTTCGTATAGCCGTTGGGCTGGAACACGTCAATCTGCGGAATCACGTTGTAGGCCAACTGGTGGGGGAACTTCTTCACAGTCTTCACCTCACCCGTCTCCACAATTTCCTTGTACTGCTGTTCCAGCTCGGCCATGGCTGCAGCTCCGGCACCACTGGCACTCTGATACGACGAAACATGGATACGCTTGATATGCGAGATATTCTCTAACGGCTGCAAGACCACGACCATCATTATCGTGGTGCAGTTGGGATTGGCAATGATGCCACGCGGACGCTTCAGCGCATCCTCGGCATTGCACTCGGGCACCACCAAAGGCACATCGTCGTCCATGCGGAAGGCACTCGAATTGTCGATCATCACGGCACCATAGCGGGTAATATCCTCGGCAAACTCCTTAGAAGTACCTGCACCGGCAGAGGTAAACACAATGTCAACATCTTTAAAATCATCACCATGCTTGAGCAATTTCACCTCGATGTCCTTGCCTTTGAAGTTGTACTTACGACCGGCACTACGCTCCGATCCAAACAACAGAAGTTCATCCATGGGGAAATTTCTCTCGGCGAGAATACGCAGGAACTCTTGTCCTACGGCACCACTCGCACCTACAATAGCTACTTTCATTTTGTTACTTTTTTTGTGGGTTTCCTTACTTTTGGGGTGCAAAGTTACAAAAACCGAACGAAATGCAAAAGGAAAAGCTAATTTTCTTTTCATTTTTGATTATCAATATAAGAAAAAAGTGTAACTTTGCAGGCAGAAATGACACTATTGGTCTCATATCTACACGTTAGCGATCCCACGCTCATCTTCTTCGTGGTGCTATTGATAGTGCTCTTTGCACCTATCATTATGAGTAAACTGCGTATTCCCCACATCATTGGCATGGTGTTGGCAGGTGTACTCATTGGTGAAAAAGGACTCAACATTTTGGCGCGCGACGAGTCGTTCGAGCTTTTCGGTCGTGTGGGCCTGTTCTACATCATGTTCCTGGCCGGTCTGGAGATGGATCTGGAGAGCGTGAAGAAAAACTCAAGGAACTTTGTTGTCTTCGGATTGCTGACCTGCTTTGTACCGCTCATCCTAACCTATGTCATGTCAATCACAGTGTTAGGATATAGTGGAAAAGCCTCGTTCCTTTTAGGCTGCATCATGGCATCGAACACACTCATTGCCTACCCCATTGTGGGCCGTTACGGCCTACAGCGAAATTCGAGCGTGATGCTCAGCGTGGGCAGCAGCATGATCTCGCTGTTCCTGGCACTGGTGATGCTGGCAGGACTGACAGCCACCTTCAGCAACAGCAGTGGATGGCTGTTCTGGTTGCTGTTTGCCGTAAAGCTCGCAGTCTTCATAGCAGGCAGCGTACTTTTCATCCCAAGGCTGACACGATACTTCCTGCGCCGCTACAGCGATGCCGTCATGCAGTATATCTTCGTCATGGCCGTGATGTTTCTCAGTGCCGCCCTGAGTTCGCTCATCGGGTTAGAGGGAATCTTCGGTGCCTTCCTTTCCGGCCTTATCCTGAACAGATACATCCCCAAGGTGTCGCCGTTGATGAACCGCATAGAGTTCATTGGCAACGCCCTGTTCATCCCCTATTTCCTTATCGGCGTGGGCATGCTCATCAACCTGCGCATCATTGGCGAAGAACCTTCCACACTCTGGATCGTGCTGCTCATTGCCTTTTTCGGAACCTTTGGCAAGGCATTGGCAGCCTACATGTCGAGCCTGCTGTTCCGTCTGTCAAAGGCCGAAGGCCACATGATGTTCGGACTGACTTCAGCCCACGCAGCCGGAGCGATTGCCATGGTGATGGTGGGCATGCGATTAGAGGTTGAGCCTGGCGTGATGCTGGTGGACGACCAAATGCTAAACGGTGTCGTCATCATGATTTTAGTGACGTGCGTAGCCTCCACACTCATGACACAGAAAGCGGCCGTCGAGCTTAGTCTGGCCAACAGTTATTATCACAACATCCGGTCAGCAACGTCTTCTGACACTTACAGCGACCAGAAAGATGACGAGAAGATACTGATTTGCGTGAAATATCCGGAAATCGCCCCGAAATTAGTGTATCTGTCATTGCTCATGCGCAACCAGAAACTGAACCGTGAACTGGTGGCTCTCAACGTTGTTTACGATGACAAGGACAGTAACGAAGCACGGCAAGACGGCCTCAGGCTGCTGGAAGAACTACAGCAACAGGCCAGCGCATCGGAGGTTCGGATGCAGACGCAGGTACGACTGGCCTCCAACATTGCCAACGGCATCAAGCATGCTTTTCGCGAATTTGCCTGCTCAGAGGTCATCATGGGCATGCACGTCCATAAGGATGTGTCACAGAAATTCTGGGGTGAGTTCATCCAGAGTCTTTATAACGGATTGAACCGACAGATTATCCTGACCCGTTTTGAACAGCCGATGTCTACGCTCAGGCTCATTCAGGTTGCCGTTCCATCGAGAGCAGAACTTGAACAGGGTTTCCATCGTTGGCTGGAACGTCTGTGCCGCTTTGCCGAACAGCTCGACTGCCGCATTCTGTTCCACGGGCGCGATGAAACATTCATATTTATTAAAGAATTCATTGAGAAAAAACATCCAAGTGTACGGGGTGAATATAAGAAAATGGGGCACTGGAACGAGCTGCCCACCCTCGCTGCCGGTATCATGACAGACCACCTCTTTGTGGTTGTCACCGCACGTAAGGGAACCATCAGCTATAAAACGGCTCTCGACCGACTGCCCGACGAACTGACGAAGTACTTCTCGGGTACTAACCTCATGATCATCTTCCCCGACCAATATGGTGAACAGAAAGAAGACTCCATGAGCTTCACTGAAGCACAGCACCGTGAGGAGAACAGTATCTACGACATGCTGTCACACTGGATTCATCGCAAACGATAACCTCTTATATTATGATAGACATCAAGAACATCACCAAGAGCTTCGGCCCGCTCCAAGTCCTGAAAGGCATCGACCTTACCATCGACAAGGGAGAAGTGGTGAGCATCGTAGGCCCCAGCGGAGCCGGCAAGACCACCCTCTTGCAGATTATAGGCACCCTCGACCGCCCCGACACGGGTTCGGTAAGTGTCGACTCCATCGTCACTACCACCCTCTCCCAGAAGCAGCTCAGCGACTTCCGCAACCGGCATTTGGGCTTTGTGTTCCAGTTCCACCAATTGCTGCCTGAGTTTACTGCCATCGAGAACATCATGATACCGGCTTACATTGCTGGCCGTTCCAACAAAGATGCCAAGGCGCGTGCCGAGGAACTCCTACAGTTCATGGGACTTACCGACCGTGCCCATCACAAACCTGCCGAACTGTCTGGGGGCGAGAAGCAACGTGTAGCCGTAGCCCGTGCGTTGGTGAACAACCCTGCCGTGATCCTGGCCGACGAACCCAGCGGCTCACTCGACTCCCAAAACAAGAAGGAACTGCACCAACTCTTCTTCGACTTGCGCGACAAGTTCGGACAAACCTTTGTCATCGTCACCCACGATGAGGAACTGGCTTCACTCACCGACAGAACCATACACATGAAAGATGGCCTGTTAGCCATCCCACCCCAGACTTAGTAGACTTAAACATTATGCTAAAAATCGGAGATTACAACACACTGAAGATTGTCAAGCATGTGGACTTCGGCCTGTATCTTGACGGAGGCGACGAGGGCGAAGTGCTTCTGCCCAAACGCTATTGCACCCCCCAAATGAACATTGGCGACGAGCTTACCGTATTTATCTATCTCGATCAGGAGGAACGCATCATAGCCACCACAGAGCAGCCTCTCGCCAAAGTGGGAGAGTTTGCCTACCTCGAGGTGGCTTGGATTAACAAATACGGTGCTTTCCTGAAATGGGGTCCAATGAAAGACCTGTTCTGCCCGTTCCGTGAACAGAAGCAACGCATGGAGCAGGGCCGCAGCTATATTGTCTATGTCATGGAAGACGAGCAGACCCACCGGCTCGTTGCCACTGCGAAGGTTGAGCGTTACCTAACCGCCGCCTCTTCCCTGAACCATGGCACTCCCTGTGACTGTCTCATCTGGCAGAAGACCGACTTGGGCTTTAAGGCGATTATCGACAACCGTTATCAGGGGCAGCTCTACGACAATCAGATTTTCCAGCCCCTTCATACGGGTGTACGCCTCACCGCTTACATTGACCATGTGCGGCAAGACGGAAAGATAGACCTTACCTTACAGCCCACGGGACATCAGCACACGCTCGACTTTGCCGAAGTGCTACTGCGCTATCTCCATGAGAACGACGGGCGGTGTGACTTGGGCGACAAGAGTCCGTCGGAACTCATTGCCGACCGTTTCAAGGTGTCGAAGAAAGCCTACAAAAAAGCCATCGGCGACCTGTATCGCCGACGGCTCATCACCATTACAGACGAAGGAATCAAGCTGGTTTAGCTTGATTCCTTTCTTTTTATTCATGCCTTTTTTCTTTCATTGCCCTATTTCATTATCTTCTTACCTCCCTGTATGAAAATACCGTTTTGCAGCTGATTAGCACGCATGCCGTTCAGCGTGTAAGAATCCGTCCATTTCGTATGACCGGCCTGCAATGGGGCAATCTGAGTGGCAAGCAAATAGTCGTCAATGCTTTTGGCAAAATTGATGTCATAAATCTCACATGAGCCATCCGTGTTAGCAGAAGTCAGGCCAAAAATGGTCTGTCCGACAGTCACGCTGGGGCGTTCGCCTGTGAAGTTTTCATACAAGCCGCTCGTCGACATGTTCCAAGCAATGATCACCTGCTGTTCGTCGTTGACAGTCACATTCTTTCGTGTCACCGGCACCACCTGAGACCCCTTGTTCGTTCCATTCAGCCACCAGAGATACGAAGCAGTACTGGTGATTTTCAGATCCTTGCCACGCACCACCATAAATTTCTGGGCTGCATCAATATCATATTTGCAATCCTGATACTTCATCATCAGTGCAATATTGTTGTTGCCTGTAGCCTTGGCCTTTATCACATTGCGGTCAGTGTCGTAGGTAATGCTGCTTGCAGCAATACGTCCGGCATCGCCTGTTGTCCAGTCGCTGGCACGAAACTGATAAGCGTATGCTTTCGGATCATATCCCTTCATCAACCTCAGATAATAGAGGCCGGGATTCAGCGTACCCTTCGTAGCGGCAAGGCGCACCACAAACTTCGTTTTCACCTTTCCTTGGGCATCTTTCAGCAAAGCAGCCGGGATGGGATATTCAACATTGAAGAAGCCATTGGACTCGACCCACTTGGCCTTCGTCGTAATCTCAATGTCAGCAATCTTTGTTCCGTCGACCAGCAGTTCGGCCTTTCGCCCTTGGTCGGCTGTAGTGAAACGGCACATAATGGCCAGACTGTCTTCCACACCCTCTTTATTAAATAAGGTGTACTGCACATAGCCGTCGGCACGGGCATCACGATAGCTCTCACCATGATAGGAACCTTTGCTTGAATCCGACGAATAGTTATATTCATGGCCAGCCTCACTCTGCTGCTCACCAGGAGCCACAAAGTCAATCGTACGGCCTTGCAAAGCCTCGTTGGCAGCTTCAGTCTTGGCCATCGAGCTGTTGGCGAAATTCTCTGCCGTCTGCTGATACCAGTAGCACATGTAGCGGGCATGGTGTATGTCATAGAAAGGTTTCAGCGTAAGTGTCTTCCACCGATAGGTTTCCACACCCTCACGAGCGACATCAATCGTGAAAGTCAGTTTCGACATGTCCTCGCCCTTGATGCGGTTCAACACATCAGCACGGTTTCCAATGAGCAACGGAGCCGAGAGCAGATTCTTCGATGTGGCCATTGAGCCTGGGGCATGATCCATGCGCCCCTCGCCACCATACTCGTTCTGGAGTTTCTCAAAGACAAGTCCTGTCGTCCCGGCTTCATCGTCTGAAGCGGCAGTGGTCTGTGCGCCCAACAGAATGGGGCCATAAGTGAAAGCGATATAGTCGGTATAGTTAGGACACTCCACATACTTCAGTTCCATGGGCAGCATCACCTCAATCTTGTCGCCCACCGCCCAAGTGCGGTTTACGGTCACATAGCTGGCTTTCCCCTTTACCACTGAAGCATTCACAGCAGTTCCGTTGACAGCCACCTGATAGCCATCGCCAGCCCACGCCGGATGGCGAAGGGCCACGGCGTAAGTGCCAGCCTTCTCGATGGTCAACTCTGTCTTGGGCATATATGGGAAGGAAGTGGTTTGCGTGACGGCAAAGTCGTCACTTGCCAAGCGCGAGGGAGTGAACAGGTTCACATAAAGTGTCTTGTTGCCGTCATGTGTATAGACGAAGTGCCCATACTTGGAATGGTTTTCCATGCCTGTACCCACACAGCACCACATGCCCTGGTTCACCTGTGAATAGATGCGGTAGCCCTGCGGACGAAGGGTCGTGAAATAGACATAGCCGCCCGTTGTCGGGTCTTGCGTAGAGAGGATGTGGTTCCACATCGCATACTCATAAAAATCGGCATATTTCGCATCGCCCGTACGGTCGGCCAGCATCTCCGAGAATTTCAGCATGTTGTTCGTATTGCACGATTCGGGACCGTCCAACTGGTCGATATAACGGTTCGAGTTGCCGACAGACAGGAAATGCTCGTTCACCGAGTTTCCACCGATACAGACAGTGCGGTTCTCAGCCACGTCAGTCCAGAAGTTCTCGGCAGCTGTTCCATAGTTCGTGGCCGAAGCATCCTGTTCAAACACTCGCTCCATTCCGATGTACTTGGGCACCTGCGTATTGGCGTGCTTCCCGTCGAGGAACGTCTTGTCCAATGTCTGCATGCCGTCGAGCATCGACTGGTGGGTGTACTTCTTGGCACCGTCCAGATACTTCTGGTCGCCAAACAACTGGTAGGCATCGAGCAGTGACTCGTTCATGCCGCCATGTTCACAGTTCAGGAAGCCTTGGAAATCGCTGTTGCTCACCTTGCTCACCACATTGATGCTCCAGTCGCACAACTTGCGGAACATCTCCTTGGCCTGTTCGCTGCCCCCATACATGTATGCATCGCGCAGACCGGCCAGAATCTTGTGCTGACAGTAGAAAGGCACCCATCCCCAATTGCCCTGAATGGCTGTGAGGTCGCCCTTGTAGAGCTTCTTCCACGAATCGTTGATGGGCTGTCCGCCAATGAAGCCATACAACCCCTCCTTATTCTGGTCATAGACATCCTGGCAGTCCTTCATCACGGCAATCATGTATTCCATGCGTTCCTTCAGCTGCGCCCTCGTCGCTTCGTCGTGACAGGCAGCGTATGCTAACGAGAGAGCCGACAGGTAGTGGCCGCCCACATGGCCGCTGAGATCAAAAGAAGAGTCGCCCCAGTTCCTGAAGTTCGGATGCTTATCCAACCACTGATAATACTTATTGTTGCTATCGGTAGTAGCAGCAAGGCCGGCCTGACGCACGTAGGGTGTCAGCAACCGGTCTGTGTCATACTGCAACAGCATTCTGATGTTCAGATCCATGGCCGTCTTCATCGGGCCGTCAAGCAGTGTCACCTGTTCCAAATCGAAATGTTTGGGATAGAGTTCGCTCTGTGCATGCACAAAGGTCGATGCCGTCAACGACAGCACGCCTAAAACAACGTGTCTTAATTTCATCATTCTTTCCGTTTTAAGTGTTTGTTGGCAAAGGTACGAAAAAAAAGTCCAATTTGCAAACCTTTTCGCCACTTTTCAATAAGGATTACCGTTGTTTAGCCAAAGTTCTGTCTAAATAACAATCGCGTCATAACTCACACGAAATTCAGGGCCAAGACCCTTTGGAAAATCCGTGCAAGTTTTGATGTTACTCACTATCTTACTGTAATTCAGCGGTTTATACGAAACATGATGATCGGGCCCGTTCCGCCACCTTGCGATTTGTATTGAATCACAGTGTAAATAAAGGTTTTCACACCGTCATTCGTGTTGAATGAGCAAATCACTCATATTGAATGGTAACGTCAGTTGACTTGAATCGTGGTGAGAAATGATACAAATCGTGGAAGTAGTGCAGTTCGGAGGGGCAGAAGATGGCTGAAAGGCGGTTAGAAAATCCTATTTCAAGTTTTCCGTTTGTCTCGAAAATCGAAAAATCCAAGTGCTTATTTAGATACATATTGGGGCTTCCATATCCCCTATACTATAGACCAGTTAGAGAGTGAAATAAGAAAGGCTATTTTGAATAATGGAAACGAGCAGAAATAACATAGACATAAACTCTTCCACTACTAATGGAGTAAATCAAGCGATGCTCATCATTAATGCGGCGGCTCCATTTACCCTGTTCACCTCGAAGAGGTTCAGGTTTTCCTATACCTGTAAAGGGATGCTCCAAAATGTCAGCAAGCAAGGCTCTTATGCGTTTCAGAATATGTGTATTACCAGTCTGTTTCCAGTATTGCAAGTCTTCTATTGCTTGGGGAAGAAATGCTATTTCCATATCTCGTCCAATGTTACAACTTTGAAATTGCCATTCTTTATGTCTTCTTCACCTTTGCGTAAAATATCAACCATTGCGGGAGAAGACATAATATACTCCGTTTCATCCATAGCATGTTTCTTTGCTGAAAGCTTCTTGATAGCTTTCAAGGCTTTCTTCATCAAGCCCTCATCCTCAGCGATGAAACTTAGTTCACGGAACAATTCCGCATTTAGTTGTAATGCCGTCATAAGTTCGTTATTCAATTATGAGTGCAAAATTACGAATTATTTCCGAATAAACAAATAAAAACAAGATAAAATGAACAAAGTCGATAAGAACAGACCCGTTTCGAGTATTAAGCACGACGATAAGCGTGCTGCCATTCACTGGCTTCTGCTGGTTGGCATCCTAACTCCTTCACCAATCCTCCCAATTTTGGTTTCATTCCCAAATTGAACATCCTCGTTCTGCCCCGTCTTGCCTTTATTTTAGGCCGAAATGCGTTAATCTTCCAAAATCGCTTTCTTTTTACACGCTTTTTTCGTAAATTTGCACGCGATTTACAATATATTAAAGAAAGCAGATGATAACAGTTACGAATCTAACGATTCAATTCGGAAAAAAGGTTCTTTATAAGGATGTGAACCTGAAGTTTACCAACAATAACATTTACGGCGTAATCGGTGCCAACGGAGCAGGAAAGTCTACCCTACTCCGTGCCATCAGCGGTGAGCTGGAAGCCAACAAGGGTACTATCGAGATGGGCTCGGGCGAACGACTCTCTGTGTTGGAACAGGATCACTTCAAATACGACGAGTTTACAGTGATGGACACCGTGCTCATGGGACATCAGCCACTGTGGAAGAACATGAAGGAGCGCGAAGCCCTTTACGCCAAGGAGGAAATGACCGAGGAAGACGGCACGAAAGCTGCCGAACTGGAAATGGCATTCGCCGAGATGAACGGCTGGGAAGCTGAGAGCGAAGCTGCACAACTTCTTCAGAACTTAGGTGTCACAGAGGATCACCACTACACACAGATGGCCCACATCTCGAACAATGAGAAGGTGCGCGTCATGCTGGCCAAGGCTTTGTTTGGACATCCAGACAACCTGTTGCTCGACGAGCCTACTAACGACCTCGACCTTGACACGGTGCAGTGGTTGGAGGAATACCTGAGCTCATTGGAGCAGTGTGTACTCGTGGTGTCGCACGACCGTCACTTCCTTGACGCCGTCTCGACACAAACGGTTGACATCGACTTCGGCAAGGTGACACTCTTTTCAGGTAACTACTCATTCTGGTATGAATCATCTCAGCTGGCTCTTCGTCAGGCTCAGAACCAGAAAATGAAAGCCGAAGAAAAGCGTAAGCAGTTGGAAGAGTTCATCCGCCGCTTCTCGGCCAATGTGGCGAAGTCGAAGCAGACAACATCACGCAAGAAGATGCTGGAGAAGTTGAACGTAGAGGAAATCACGCCCTCAACACGTAAATATCCTGGCATCATTTTCCAGATGGAGCGTGAACCTGGCACACAGATTTTAGAAGTGGAAGGTCTGAAAGCTGTCGATCCCGATGGAACAGTGCTGTTCGACAACGTTTCGTTCACCATTGAGAAAGGCCAGAAGACGGTGTTCCTCTCGCACAATCCTAAGGCCATGACAGCCCTCTTCGAGATTATCAACGGCAACCGTGAAGCTGATGCCGGCACATACAAATGGGGTGTCACCATCACCACGGCTTATCTGCCGCTTGACAACACGGAGTTCTTCCAGTCAGAGATGAACCTCGTGGATTGGCTCTCGCAATACGGAGCAGGCAACGAAGTGGTGATGAAATCATATCTGGGACGCATGCTGTTCCGCGAAGAAGACGTGCTGAAGCATGTGAACGTGCTTTCGGGTGGTGAGAAAATGAGATGTATGATTGCCCGTATGCAGCTGAAGAATGCCAACTGCCTGATTCTCGACACTCCCACCAACCACCTTGACCTTGAATCCATTCAGGCTTTCAACAACAATCTGGTGCAGTTCAAAGGCAACATTATCTTCGCCTCGCACGACCATGAGTTCATCCAGACAGTGGCCGACCGCATCATAGAGCTGACTCCCAAGGGAACCATTGACAAGCTGATGCAGTACGACGACTACATCTACGACGAACAGATTAAGGAACAGAAAGAAAAGATGTACTCATAAGGCAACTTCGGCATACTATTTGCTAAAAGCCTTTTGAAACATATAAAACACTATATCATGGACGAAAAAGAACTGAATAAGGAACAAGAAGAGACCTTGACCGATACAGAGGCGAAGGTTGGAGATACTGACGAAACGGCAGAAACTGAAGCTACCGAAAATGCCGAAGTGACAGACAAGGAGGAAGAAGTGGCAGAAGAGAAAAGCCCCTTAGAGGTGGCCGAAGAGCAGATTGCTGACCTGAAAGACAAGTATCTTCGTCAGGTAGCCGAATTTGACAACTACCGTAAGCGTACGTTGAAAGAGCGTGCCGAACTAATCTTGAATGGCGGTGAGAAGGTGCTAACTTCACTGCTCCCAATCATTGACGACATGGAACTTGCCATCAAGAATGGTGGGAAGACTGACGATCCGCAGGTGCTCCGCGAAGGAATGGAACTTATCTACCACAAATTCGTGAAAGTGCTCGAAGGGCATGGCGTGACAAAGATCGAGACCGAGGATGCCGATTTTGACACCGATATTCACGAGGCCGTAGCGATGGTTCCTGGAATGGGCGACGACAAGAAGGGCAAGGTCATCGACTGTCTGACAGCTGGCTATAAACTCAATGACAAAGTAATCCGCCACGCCAAAGTGGCCGTGGGACAATAAACAATGGTACAAAAAAGAGACTACTACGAGGTATTAGGTGTAGCAAAGACAGCCTCGGAAGACGAAATCAAAAAGGCTTATCGAAAGATTGCCATCAAATATCACCCTGACCGCAACCCTGGCGACAAGGGAGCAGAGGAAAAGTTCAAAGAGGCAGCTGAGGCCTACGATGTGCTCCACGACCCACAGAAACGACAGCAGTACGACCAGTTCGGCTTCAACGGCCCGATGGGCGGCGGCGGATTCGGAGGTTTCGGAGGTGCATCGATGAATATGGATGACATCTTCTCCATGTTCGGCGACATTTTCGGTGGACATGGCTTCGGTGGCTTCGGAGGAGGCGGTGGCCGCGGTCGATCCCAACAGCAACGTGGAGGCGACCTACGCCTAAAAGTGCGCCTGACACTTGAAGAGATCAACAAAGGTGTCACCAAGAAATTCAAGGTCCGTAAGGATATTGAATGCCAGCACTGCCATGGTACTGGTGCCGAAGGCAATAGCGGCAAGGAAACATGCCCTACCTGTCACGGCAGCGGTGTCATCACTCACACCACGCAGAGCATCTTTGGCATGATGCAGACACAAGGCATCTGTCCGACCTGCCACGGAAACGGTGAGGTTATCAAGAACAAATGTCATGAATGCGGTGGCAGCGGTGTTGTCAAAGGTGAAGAAGTGGTCGAGATAAAAATTCCCGCCGGTGTGGCTGAAGGCATGGTGCTCAATGTGCCTGGCAAGGGTAATGCCGGTCCAAACAACGGCATTAGCGGCGACATACAGGTGTTCATTGAAGAAGAGGCTAACGACACCTTTGTCCGTGATGGCAACGACCTGATTTTCAACCTTCTGTTGGACTTCCCGACGGCTGCCCTTGGCGGTGAGATTGAGATTCCCACCATTGAAGGCAACAAACTGAAAGTGAAAATAGAATCAGGCACCCAACCTGGTAAGACTCTCAGACTGCGCGGAAAAGGACTGCCTGCCGTTCAGGGCTATGGTAATGGCCGTGGCGATTTGGTTGTCAATATCAGTGTCTATGTCCCAAAGACTTTGTCGCGCGAAGAGAAACAGGCATTGGAGGATTTCCGCAACAGCGACAATTTCAAGGGTGACCGCCAGACACGCGAATCCATTTTCCAGCGTTTCAAGAACTACTTTAACTAATTCCCCCTACCCTAACGCTCATGACATACAAGGAAGTTACCGAATACCTTTTTTCCCAAACCCCGAACTATGAGAAGATGGGGGCCGACGGATATAAGGAAGGACTGGACACAACGTTGAAACTGGACGAGCATTTCGGACATCCCCATCGGTCGTTTCGCTCAATCCATATTGCCGGAACCAATGGAAAAGGATCTGTTTCCCATAACATCGCTGCACTATTCCAGACATTCGGCTATCGCGTAGGACTTTACACATCGCCACATCTCGTTGACTTCAGTGAGCGCATCAGGGTTAACGGATTGCCCATTGAAGAGAATTATGTCGTAGACTTTGTGAAGGACAACAAAGAGTTCTTCGAAACACTGCAACCCTCTTTCTTCGAAATTACGACAGCCATGGCTTTCAAGTATTTCCAAAAAAAGAATGTCGACATCGCTGTAATTGAAGTGGGCTTGGGGGGAAGACTTGACTGTACGAACATTATTACCCCTATTCTATCGGTTATCACCAATATTTCGCTCGACCACACCCAATTGCTGGGTGACAGCCTGCAACAGATAGCCATCGAAAAAGGAGGCATCATCAAGCCTGGCGTTCCTGTGGTGATTGGAGAAAACCATCCCGACACGCGTCCTGTCTTTGAAGCACTGGCGGAAGAAGCCAAGGCTCCCATCTACTTTGCTGAAGACGACAGCGAGAGTGACATTGTGTCGGCAACTCCCCTGCCTGAAGGTGGAATCCTATACAAAGCCAAATATTTAGGGGACTTCAAGGGAGAGTTGAGTGGCATGTATCAAGTGAAAAACATGAACACGACCATGTGTGCCATGCACCGACTCATGGATATGGGCTATGTCAGTGAATGCTATGATGCTGAAAACAACCATAAGATTCAGGAGGAGATGAATCTGGCATTGAGCAATGTCTCGAAAATCACAGGGCTGAAGGGAAGATGGCAAATCATGAACCGCAACCCGACGGTAGTATGCGACACGGGGCATAATGTCGGTGGCTGGCAATATATCAGCCAGCAATTGTCACAAGTGAAGTGCAAGAATCTGCATATCGTTTTTGGTGTCGTTGAGGACAAGGATGTCTATGGAATCATGGGGCTTCTGCCTAAGAATGCCACATATTATTATACGAAAGCAGCTACCAAGCGGGCTTTTCCTGAAACATCGCTCAAATTGTTTGGTGACCAATTCGGTCTGAAAGGAGAATGCTATCCAACGGTGGAACAGGCGGTACAGGAAGCATTCAGCCAAGCCTCTGTGGAGGATTTCATTTTCATCGGAGGCAGCACCTATGTTGTGGCCGACTTCATGAAATCTCGAAATTAGCTGTTTTTAACAACAAATTTTCGCCGATATGTTTGCACATGTCGGCTTTTTTTTGTTACTTTGCACAAGTTACAGTAACTAAAAAACATATTTTTAATTATGACGAACACAACAGAAAATGCGAATCTCTGTGGTCTGAAGCGCGAAGATTTCCAGACCACCATCAACGGTAAGAAGACCGACCTGTACATTCTCCGTAACCGTAAGGGCTACGAAGTGGCAATCAGCAACTACGGCGGTGCCATTTGCGCCATTATGGTTCCTGACAAGAATGGTAACATTGGCAATGTCATTCAGGGCCATGCCAACATCGAGCAGCTCACCAGCGGTAACGAGCCTTACCTGTCAACTCTGATTGGTCGTTGGGGCAACCGCATCTGCAAAGGTATGTTCACGCTGAACGGCAAAGAGTATCAGTTAGCCATCAACAACGGCCCCAACCACTTACACGGCGGTCTCATGGGCTTCAACGCAAAGGTATGGGACGCCCGTCAGATGGGTCCGCGTTCGCTGGCATTGCATCGCATCTCTTCATACGGAGAGGAAGGCTACACTGGCGAACTTGACGTGACAGTTGAATTCACCTTCACCGACGAGAATGAGCTGGTGCTTGAGTATCTGGCCACTACTAACAAGAAGACTATTGTGAACCTGACACATCACGCATTCTTCTCATTAGCAGGCACAGCCGATCCTACGCCTACGATTGATGACCTGATTTGCGAGATTAACGCAGACTTCTATCTGC
The DNA here is from genome assembly GCA_947302435.1 of uncultured Prevotella sp. GTDB lineage: Bacteria > Bacteroidota > Bacteroidia > Bacteroidales > Bacteroidaceae > Prevotella. Next base: position 57,254 of record CAMYVQ010000012.1, read on the forward strand.
CTACCGACGACACGGCAATTCCTACTGGAGAGATTCTGAAGGTGGAAGGCACTCCGTTCGACTTCCGCACGCCAAAGGCTATTGGTAAGGAAATCGATGCCGACAACGAGCAGATTAAGTTCGGTAACGGCTATGACCACAACTATGTACTGAACAAGAAGGAAGAGGGTGAGATGAGCCTTGCAGCCAGACTGACCGACCCGAAGAGCGGTCGTACACTGGAGTGCTACACCACTGAGCCAGGCATGCAGCTTTACACAGGTAACTACCTCTGTGGTTACAAGGGTGCCAACGGTGCAACGTTCCCCCGTCGCTCAGCCGTCTGCTTAGAGACCCAGCACTTCCCCGATTCGCCCAACCGTCCATACTTCCCCAGCGTGATACTGAATCCGGGCGAACGCTACAAGCAGAAGACCATCTACAAATTTGGTATAGCCAAATAAGTAAACAATATGTTTGCTCATGGTGAACGATAGGTTTGCCATGAGCAAATAACATATTTACCAATAGCATATAACTAATCAACAAAAACTATGTCTCAAAAACAAACCCCGAACTACTTGTTCCCATTGATCATTGTGTTCATCGTGTGCTTCCTGATTGGATTCATCACGACGATGAACAATTCAATGATTGAATTTTGTAAGGAAGCCTTCAAGTTGACCGACACACAGGGTCAGCTGGTCAACACCTTCTTCTATGGAGCATATTTCTTCTCCATCCCGTTTGCCATGATGATGAACAAGATTGGCTACAAGTCTACACTTGTTCTCGGCCTGATCGTTGTAGGTTGCGGTTTCATTGCCAACAACCTTGGTGTAACCGCTGCACTTGGAACTTCAAGTGTCTACACCGTATTCCTCTGCTGCATGAGTATCGTAGCACTGGGCGTGGTGATGCTGCAGCTGGTGGCCAACCCCTACGTGATGGTGCTGGGCAAGCCTGAGAGTGGAGCCTTCCGCATGACACTGTCACAGGCACTGAACTCAGTAGCAACCACCGTAGCTCCTATCTTCATCACAGCCGTGATTATTGCCGATAAGCCCAAGCTGCCCGAGAATGTGCCTGGACCGTTCCTCATGTTGGGTATCTTCGCCATTGTTATCGCAGCTATCCTATTCTTCATTAAATTGCCCGATCCTGATATGGATAAGAAGAATGCCACTTCTGGTGAGGAAAGTTACGACATGTCAAAGTATAAGGCTAACGTATTCCAATATCCTCACGTATGGTTCGGTGCTTTGGCCATTGCCATGTATATGGGTCTTGAGATTGGTATTCCCTCAATGCTTCCTGCATACTGGAAGGCCGACCCCACCCTGCCCGGTTCGGCTACTGAATTCCTGCCATATTATTGGGGCGGCATGATGGTTGGCCGTTTCGTCGGCTCTGCTATCCTCGCCAAGTTTGAGGCTCGCAAGCTGCTCACCGCATGTCTGATTCTCGGTGCTTGCTGCGTAGGTATCTCATTCTTCCTGCCAGGTATGGCTGCCGTTTACGCCATGTTGGCTGCCGGTCTGTTCCACTCAGTGATGTGGCCCCTCATCTTCAACCTTGGTTTGCAGGAGCTTGGTCCTCACACGAAGAATGCCTCTGGCCTCATCAATATGGGTGTGCTCGGTGGTGCTACACTGCCACTCCTCATGGGTACCATCGTTGACAATCCCTCCCTTGGCGTAGGTGTAGCCATTATGCTGATGTTCGTTTACTATGCCTACGTTCTCTGGTTCTGCAATTGGGGTTCGAAGATTGGAATTAACGTAAAATAATCATTCTAACCAATAACAATAAATCTTTAAAACGCAAAAAGTATGATTGACATTGAATTTGTAAGAAGCCGTTTCATCAAGCACTTTGACGGACAGACAGGTAACGTTTACACATCTCCCGGTCGTATTAACCTGATTGGTGAGCACACCGACTACAACGGAGGTTTCGTATTCCCCGGAGCAGTTGATAAGGGTGTGACAGCCGAGATGCGCGCTAACGGTACAGAAGATACCGTGATGGCATACGCCATTGACCTGAAGGACCGTGTTGACTTCAAGTTGAATGATCCCGCAGGCCCCAAGGCTTCATGGGCTCGTTATATTTATGGTATCGCTTTAGAGATGAAAAAGCTGGGCGTTCCTGTGAAGGGCTTCAACATTGCCTTTGCCGGTGATGTTCCTCTCGGTGCAGGTATGTCTTCTTCAGCCGCCATGGAAAGCTGCTTTGCTTGCGGTCTGAACGACATCTTCGGTGAGAACAAGGTTTCCCAGTGGGATATGGTACTGGCTGGACAGGCTACCGAGCACAACTATTGCGGTGTGAACTGCGGTATCATGGACCAGTTCGCCTCTGTCTTCGGCAAGGCTGGCTGTCTGATGCGCCTCGACTGCCGTAGCCGTGAGTTCGAGTACTTCCCCTTCAAGCCCGATGGCTATCGCCTCGTGCTGCTCGACTCAGTGGTGAAGCACCAGTTGGCTGGCTCACCCTACAACGACCGCCGCAACTCTTGCGAGAATGTGGTGAAGCACATCCAGGCCAAGCATCCGGAGGGTAAGTTCGAGACCCTGCGCGACTGCACATGGGAGCAGTTAGAGGAAGTGAAAGCCGAGGTCGGCGAAGAGGACTACAAGCGCGCTAAGTTCGTGCTGGGCGAGAAAGACCGCGTGTTGGCAGTTTGCGACGCCCTGAACGAAGGCGACTACGAGAAGGTTGGCGAAATGATGTACAAGACTCACGAGGGTCTGTCGAAAGACTATGAGCTTTCTTGCGAAGAGCTCGACTTCTTGAACGACATTGCCAAGGAGAACGGTGTTACCGGTTCCCGTATCATGGGTGGCGGCTTTGGCGGCTGCACCATCAACCTCGTTCGCAACGACCTCTACAAGAAGTTTGTTGAAGATGCCAAGAAGCGTTTCAACGAGAAGTACGGTCATGAGCCCAAGGTTTACGATGTTGTCATCGGTGACGGCTCACGTCGTCTCTGCTAATCAGGCTCTTCCCTTATATTCAAATGGTGCTTTCGTACAGGAAGCACCATTTTTCATGTACATGTCCTAAAAAAAAGCGGTGTTCCCAAATAGGAACTCCGCTTTTTTCATATAATCATCAATACAATCTTTAGTCTTGGCTGTTTTCCGGGCGAAGTTGACGTACAACAGCACCGGCACGCCACATCTCCTGATTACGCATAGCCTCCAACTCTTTCTCAAGTCCGGCACGATAGTCAGGCTTCGAGTTCGAGTCAATGGAAATCTGAGCCTCATTACCCGTCAGCACCGAATAATACAACCATTCCATAACAGGCTTGATGGCATCGTGGAAACGGGGAGCCCAATCAAGTGCGCCACGCTGAGCCGTAGTAGAACAGTTGGCATACATCCAGTCCATACCTCTCTCTCCAAAGAGTGGGCCAAGGCTCTGCGTCAGCTCTTCAACCGTCTCATTGAAAGCCTCCGAGGGAGAATGTCCGTGCTCACGCAGCACTTCATACTGTGCAAGCAACAAGCCCTGGATAGCACCCATCAGTGAACCACGCTCACCAGTCAGGTCACTGGTAGCCTCACGCTGGAAAGTAGTCTTGAACAGGTAGCCGGCACCAATACCGATACCGAAAGCGATGGTCTTCTCCTCTGCCTTACCCGAAGCATCCTGATAGACGGCATACGAGCAGTTCAGGCCACGCCCTTCGCAGAACATCGTACGCAACGATGTACCCGATCCCTTAGGTGCAACCATAATCACATCGACATCCTTTGGAGGAATAACACCAGTGCGGTCACTCCAGTTGATGGCAAAGCCATGAGAATAATAGAGAGTCTTACCAGGAGTGAGGTATTTCTTAATGGTTGGCCAAACCTGAATCTGTCCAGCATCAGAAAGCAACATGCAAAGAATCGTTCCTTTCTCTGCAGCCTCTTCAATCGAGAAGAGGGTCTTACCAGGTACCCATCCGTCAGCCACAGCCTTGTCGTATGTCTTGCCCTCGCGCTGACCAACAATGACGTTAAAGCCGTTGTCGCGCAGGTTGCAAGCCTGACCGGGGCCCTGAATACCATAACCGATAACAGCGATGGTCTCATTCTTCAATACTTCACGTGCTTTCTCAAGTGAGAATTCCTTGCTGGTGACCACAGTTTCAATCACGCCACCAAAATTCATTTCTGCCATAAAATAGATAATGTTTGAATTGATTACTTCCCTCCTGCCCCTGCCAGCCCTGAACACGAGAGCCGTCGTCTTATGAGTACACACACATCCTGCACGAAGATGCGTCTAAGGGATTTCAGCCTGCAAAATTATCAAATTGTTACGAAACAACCAAATTTTCTGTCACTTTTGTTCCCTTATTGTCGAATTCACCGACTTGCGTCGATAGAGTTGTCGACAGTTTCGATTATAGATCTTGCGCGACGCTTGTCTAAATAAGCGCATAATAATTCGATTTTCGAGACAAACAGAAATCGGAAAATAGAGTTGCACGAATCACCTTTTGTCCATCTTCCGTTCCTGTTCATGATGGGGCGTACCACGATTAATATCTTTTCTCATCGTCATTCGTATTGACTCACGTTGTGATTGATATTGAACGACGTTGCCGTTCAAAACCAATCACAGTGAGAAAAGAGTCCAATCATGGTTTCATTCAATACAAATCGTTCAAACTCAAAAATTCTCATTCTACTCTATATTTCATAAACAGTTGACAATCAACAAAGTATGAGAAACGCACAGAACTCGCACGGAATTTCCAAGAGCCTTCATCTTGGATTCCGTGCGAGTTTTAGCGCAGTTGTTATTTAGACAGAAGGGGAAATGCCCTCTTATTTGCTATTTGAAAGAACTACTATAACATCGGTGTCTATTGCAGCGGCATCTATGATGTCAGGACTCATGTGCAGGGGGCTAAACCCAATGAAATGACTTGATTGGAACGGAAATTACAATGCAGACAGTCGGTGTAGTGCAACTTCAAACACTCTGGCATTTACAAAGTTCTGAAAATCTTGGTTTGCAAAGTACGTTTGAACGAACTCTGTTTTTTCTTCAAGCATTCCAGCGACAATATTTATAATATCATCATTGAAGGTTATTTGAGCGACCTGTCTATCACCATTTTTGACAGCATTGACAAAATCAACACTCGTCGCAATTCTATCAGGCAATTCTTCTATCTGTCTCTGAACTTCATCGCGATTTTTCCACTCAATATTGCCATAAGTATCATTGAAGTCCTTAACGATGTTGGAAAGAGCATCCATTTCTGGCTCAGGTTTACCCCCACCAGTACCTACCGGAATGGGAGCAACCTCTGTATTTTGATTTTCCAGAACAATAGAACGCTCTTCCTCTTTTACAATTCGATACTTGTCAAAGTCAATGTCATCAAGAATCCCCTGAGTATTGTCGTCTATCTTTAACTTTGGCAGTTTCTTAACCAGCAAGGCATAGAAGATATACTGTTTTTCCCATTCAGGACTCTCAAACGGCATAATGCTGGAGAAACATGGGTAGCAGCGGCAGAAGTTCTTGATGGCACTCTTGCACTTAATCTGTTCGTCTTCGTCCAGTTCTTCCTTGAACCGCTTCACGTCTGCATCTATGATAGCATCTATCTTCGGGCGGTCGGCATCTGTCCCCATCAATTTTAGCTCTGCCACGTCGTCAACATCTTCCTGTGTGTAAAAGTTATACCCTTCGATAGTTTCCGTCAGGTCATTGAGCTTGTTGATGTCCGACTCTCCTGCAAGAATAGTTGTCTTGTAGTACCGCTGGAATGACTGTCGAATCATGTCTGGGTCATTGGCAAAGTCAAGCACAAAAGTATCTTGCTTCTTCGGATGGCAACGGTTCAGGCGCGACAAGGTCTGCACGGCTTTCAAGTCGCTTATCTGCTTGTCCACATACATGGTGTGCAGTAATGGTTGGTCATAGCCCGTCTGGAACTTGTCGGCCACTATCAGGAATCGATAAGGCTCTTGCTCAATACGCTGCTCGATTTCGGCAGAGGGGAAACCGTTGAGTTCCGATTCTGTTACGACCTTCCCATCTATCACTTTATCGGTGAAGGCCACGATAGCCTTGTAAGGACTATTCCGTTCTTCAAGCATCCGCGTGATTGTCTTGTAGAACTCAATGGCACGCTCAATACTGGAGGTGATGACCATAGCCCTGGCATGACCGCCTATCTTCATATACACCTTCTTGCAGAAATGCTCAACGATGATTTCTGCCTTCTTCTCGATGGTTTCAGGCTGACGCTCCACGTAGGCGCGAATCTTTCCCAAAGCCTTCTTCTTGTCATACTCTGGGTCATCCTCAATGGCCTTCAATACCCGGTAATAGGAGCTGTAAGGGGTATAGTATTTCAGCACATCAAGGATGAAGCCTTCCTCGATGGCTTGCTTCATGGTGTATTCGTGGAAAGGAATGTAGAGAGGTTCATCACCAATGCGTTCAATCCTGTCACCAAACATTTCCAGCGTCTTGTTTTTAGGCGTGGCTGTAAAGGCATAGTAATTGGCATTCTTAGCCATCTTCCTTCCCTTCAGTATGCGGTGTATCTTGTCTTCTATATCTTCCGGCTCATCATAACTAATGCCCCCGTCATCGGCTGCCATCATAGAGTTGTTGTCATCTTCGTTTATATATCCATTATGCAGGGGTATGACTGGAGCGGCATTACCAGAAATGCCTGTTGCTAAGTTTGCCGAAAGCGAACCATTCTGGCTGCTGTGGGCTTCGTCTATGATAATGGCAAATCGTCTATCCTTCAAAGAATTCCCAATCTCATCAAGAATAAATGAGAACTTGAAGATGGTAGAGATGATAATTTTCTTACCGCCCTGCAGCAGTTCGCGCAACGAGGCAGAATTGTCTGCCCATCCTACAAGGTTGCTCAAACGCTGGAAGGCATTGATATTGTCGCGTATCTGCTTGTCAAGATTAATGCGGTCGGTAACAACAACAATACTATCAAAGAACGGCTGTTGATTATCTTGCAGTAGTGTGACGAGCTGATACGCCAGCCATGTAATAGAGTTCGACTTGCCGCTACCTGCGCTGTGCTGAATGAGGAATCGTCTTCCTATGGGCGAAATCCTGGTTACATGGAGCAATGACCTGACGGCATCCAACTGATGATAGCGTGGCCAGATGACCTTCTCTTTCACCTTATGTGTCTTCTTGTCTTCAGTGCTTATCACCTGTGCAAAGTTCTCAATGATGTTTGAGAGCGTCGGCTTGGTGAACACATCTTTCCAAACGTAAGAGGTCATGGTGTCACCTTCTACCACCGGGTTTCCGGCACCGCCATTCACGCCACGGTTGAATGGCAGGAACCAAGAATCTTTGCCGCAGAGTTCTGTACACATCCATGCCTGGCAGTCATCCAAAGCGAAATGAACGGCACAACGTTTCTTCTGTAACAGCAGTTCCTTTGGATCTCTGTCAGTACGATACTGCATGATGGCATTTTCGTAGGTCTGTCCCGTATAGTTGTTCTTCAACTCAAAGGTGGCGAGTGGCAAGCCGTTGATGAATACCACGAAGTCTATCTCGTTGGTGTTCACCTTGGAGTACATCACCTGACGGATAACGCCAAAGATGTTATGCCCGTAGGCTACCTTCGCACTTGGGTTTAGTTCTGACGACAATGGATAATACAGATCGAACGTCGAACCGTTGAACTTATATCCCTTGCGCAGTACGTCAGTCACACCACGCTTGGTTATCTCGTTACTCAGACGAGTGAAAAACTTCAATCGTTCACTTGGGGATTTGAAACACATTGACTGCTCAACCTTATCAGGCTGAGTTTCTGTAACGAATCGTTCCACCCACTTGTCAACAAGGGCAAAGTCCTTATTGAAAGCGTGTGGATTCTCTTGCTCGTAGCCATTCTGCTGTACGAGCCAATCAACGATTATCTTTTCAAGTCCTGTTTCTGATGTATCCATAGTCGAATATTGTTTTTGTTCTGCCGCTTTATGATGCCAGAGCCATCAAATATTGGTAGCCCGCCATTTAAGGCTGATTGTGTTCTTGTTTCAATCAGAGATGCCAGAGGCATCAAATATTGGTAGCCTGCCATTCCTATGGCTGGTATGTTATGTTGTTTATATTAGCACCGATGCCGTTAGGTATCGGATATTGGTTTTGTGACACCTTTTAATATATAACGCTCGTCATATTCAATTTCTGCTTTTTTCAAAATTT
>CAMYVQ010000013.1 GCA_947302435.1 uncultured Prevotella sp.
AAAAAGGCGGAACCATTCGATGCTTATCAAATCTCTGGCACCGCCAAGTAGCCACATACGGAAACAAGCACGAATAGCCCACGCCTTAACAGCGTGAGCCTTCTGTCTGCTTGTTCTATCCGTATCGAAGTTTTGGCGGTTTCGAGATTTAAGAACAAGAGCAAAAGCTCAAATCTTATGTCAAAGTACGAACAGAAACGCTAATCTGTAAGTTAATAATGTTTTTAATTAAAATCTCTGTGACCTCGCGAGGTTTGGCCTCGGCAAAGAGGTCGGAAAGCGTTTGTCGTTCTGTTTTTATTTCATTGGCAAATCTGTTTAAAGGGGTTTGACTTCCTGTTATTATTTCTGTTCCCACTGACTCCAATCGGTCTCAATGATATACTTCTCTATCTGTGTGCGGAGACTGGGGAACGGTCTTTAAGCGGCTCTCTCATAAATCAGTTTTTTGTCGCGGTCAACACTTTCGCGAGCAAAGGAAGCCAGTGAACGGTCAACCACCAAATCTACAGGACGGCCCAGCAGTTCTTTCAAGTCTTCATACATTCCGAAAAACTTTAGTCCTACTGGTTGTGAATGGTCAAGCACAACGAGAATATCAACATCGCTTTCTGATGTTTCCTCACCACGAGCAAAGCTACCAAACAACCATGCCTTCAAGACTGGTTGCGTCTTGAAATAGTCTGCAATTAGGCGTGTCATTACTTCTGTGCTCATATTCTAAGGTTCATCTGTTTGCAAAGATAAAGCAAATAATCTGAACAGCCAAATAAACTACTGTTTTTATTGATTCAGGAAGGAATGTAATCCAATCAATCATAGGTGAAACCTTGGCCTTTCACAAATTTGGCCTCTATCTGTTTGATGGTTTCTCCTCTGCAAATCAATCGGAATCTAAGCACGAAATGATCGTTAGGATAAGTGGCAAAATACTCAAATGAAGCACAGAGATTTTTATTTTGTCCTTTTCACATGCCTGCAGTCCTATCATCATTAAAACTGAGATGATAAGAAACTGAATTGATTTGTTCATCATATAAATGTTATGAATTATTTAAAAGTAGAAACCGAAGCTGAGCTGATGCATCTTGGGGCCGCGACCGTTCTTGAAGAACTCGTTGGGACTGTATTTCACATAGAGATCGAAGGAATAGGGCGTACCGATTTTCAGGAAGCCGTCGATGGTGACGGGGCGCTGGCCTATGGCCTTGGTCTCCACCTCGTATGACTCGTCCTCATAATCGAAGTCGCGGGTGGCGTGGGCCCCGGTATTGAAGTTGACGATGCCGCCCAATGTCACCGACCATTCGCCTTTATTGTCGAAATTGTGGGTGTAGAGCAGCGGTACCTGCAGGCTGAACACCGTGAATCTGGTGCGTGTAGAACTCTGTGAAGCATCGTATGGCACCAGTTCCATGCTACCAGCATTGTTCTTTGCCCAGAACATGTCCTTTTGTGTGCGGTATTTGCGCCAGCCGATGCCCAGGCCGGTGCTCCAGTAGTTGCGCTTGCCGAAGGGATACCAGTCGAGGTTGACACCGACGGAGCATTCGAACGAAGGCCACAGCTTGAACGAATAGCCGGAGGGAGCATCCAGCATGGTGGTGAGACCTAACAGCAGATGGAGTGAGGTTTCCACGGTGCCTTTCTTGTCCTTCTTATTCACGACGGTGCGCTTGGTGAAGTCCTTCACGCTTGTTGTCTTGCGGTCGATGGCTGTGGTGTCGGCATAGCTGATGCGCTGCACATAGTGGAACTGCGGGTCGCCCTTTGCACCGTTGATGACAATGCGCTGAAGGTCGCCGCGTGTCTCAATCTTCACTTTGTTCACGTCTTCAATCACTAAGGTGTCGCCCACCGTTTCGGCTTTGGCCTGCACAAATGCAACACTGCACAAAGCCATCATTATGAATGCTTTCTTCATTTTCTTTTTGTGTTTTTTATTTTGTTGATTGTTGTTTCTTCACCTTGCGGTCGGTGGCCTTCCAATGCTCGTAGGCATCGTCCCAGTCGCGCTGGTCTTCAATGCGCTTCAGTTGTTCGGCGGTGAGGGGCGGTACGCCGTGCTTCCGCTTCAGTCGGTCGATGTCGGCATCGGTATAGCCGCTGCGTGCCTGCCGGTTCTTGAGGCTGAGTTTCTTGTCGGCCTTGTATTCTGCCTGCGTCAGGTAGGCCACGCTGTCCACATAGAGTTCGGTGTACTCATGGAAGTCCTCACGGGCCGTCTTTCCGAACAGGCTGATCACGGCATCGCCCTCGAACACGATGTGCTTCAGGTCGCCCTGCGGCACATACTGTATTTCCTCGTCCTCTAAACGGTAGACGGCCTTGGCGTTGACTTTCGACAGATGGGCCTTGGCAATGAGGATGTTCAATGTCAGCGACGTGTCGGGAGCCAGTGCGTTGTAGTCGATGCGCAGTTCTTGCTTCTTGTTGTCGCGGACAGCCGTGCCGATCAAGCCTTTCTTGGTGTAGATGCGCGTGATGTCGCCGTCGGGCTTCAAGGTGAAGTTCTTCGTGTCGCGACGCGCTTTCTCCAAAAAGGTGTAGGGTGTCAGCTCATAGTAGTCCATGTCGATTTCCGTCTTCTTTTCGGGATGGATGAGGTTGCGGCCCACCAGTGTCAAGGCACCGTCGTCGGCATCCTTCTTGTAGCGCACGTCGAGTTCGCAGATGCCTTCGTTCACGCGGTAGAGCTTGAACTCGCGTTCTTCGTCGCCTTTGCTGAAATAGCTGATGCCATCGTCGATGTAGCGATAGTAGCAGATAAGCCGCTGGCAGTAGCTTCTCACTTTCTTGTATTCCACGTTCTTCAGGTCTACTTCGCGCCACACGTCGTCATCGCTGTCAGTGGTCTGGGCGCTGATGCCCATGCTGCCTGTCAGGAGGGCGGCGAACAGCAGAAAAAGATTCTTTTTCATGTTGGTTTTGTGTATAATGCCATTACTTGAGTTGCAAAAGTACTGTTTTTTTTCCATTTGATATTGTTTTTCTTGTATTTTTCGGCTGTTTTTCGTATTTTTGCGCTGAAAAACGAGTACTGATGTTTTCTTCCGTCTCGTGGAAATGATTATGTTATAAAGTTAATTCAGTTTGTCTCTATGAAAAGATTCAGTTTGCTTTTGGCCTTGTCTGTCTGTGCCGCCATCGTTATGGGCCAGTCGCGCAACATGGTTGTCCATGTGAAGGGAGCGGCGAATGAGAAAATCACCATTCCCGTCGACAATATCCGGGAAATCATCTTCGAGGAAGAGTCTGTAGACCCCCAGCCGCCACAAGGGACAACGGCTATTACGTTCCAGTTTAACGACGATGCTGGAGCTGTGACCCGTTCGCCATTGAAAAAGGCACCGGCACTGATCAACCGAAGATATGGTGTCTTTGGCTGTTACAACGGCGGTGAACCGACACGTCAAGGCTCTATGCAGGCAGATTTGATGAATAACCAAGAAGTGGCTTTTGAAAACGGAGAGTGGACGTACTCTCCTGTGAAGTATTGGCCGGAGGGGCAAGGCAACAATGCCGTCTCTTTCTTTGCCTATTCGCCCTATTCGGCAAACAGCAGTTTCGTCAGTGTGAATCCCGCATCAATGGAGCCTGTGGTCGAATACAAATCCATCGATCCCATGGATGATGCCGGCGATTTGCTTTACGGAAGCCAGCTTTATGCCACGCAAAACCAAAACAATGGTTGCGTCAGCATCTCGTCCAAACATGCTTTGGCACGACTGAACTTCAAGGCGGTTCTTTCCAATGATCTTTCCAACGACCTCGGAGAAAACACAAAGGTTACGATTGGCAGTGTCGAGATCAGTGGAGAGATTCCTGACAGAGGCTTCTTTAATCTCTACACGCAGCAGTGGGAAAACCGTTCGACGGAGACAAAGACCTATATTTTAAAGGATGAGAATCTTTCAGCCGACTTGCGTGATGCCGGCTCTCAAGCATCCGCAGCCGAGGAGCCTGAAGGAGTGGGGATGGTGAGCAAGCCTATCGGTGTCAGTCCTTTCCTGCTGGTTCCGACCGACGGGGAGAAAGAAATCGCTGTCACAATTGTTTATTTCATTACGACCGACGATCCAAACCTTGCAACGGGCTATTCGAAAATAGAGAATAGGATTACGAAGTATCTTCACTTTAGCCTCGACGCGGGACGTAGCTATGAACTGCAATTCCATCTTGGGTTAAACGGGATAAACTATTCTTTCTTTTCGAGTAATTTTTGGGAAGAAACGCAAGTGTTGCCAAACAATGAATGAGCAGGGCGGTGTCGCAGGCACATAAATAGGCAAGATGGACAAAGGACGTTTTGCGCCATCGCCCACGGGGCGCATGCATTTGGGCAACCTGTTCGGGGCTTTGCTGTCGTGGCTCTCGGTGAAGAGCGTGGGCGGCGAGTGGCTGTTGCGCATCGAAGACATCGATCCGCAACGCTCACGGCAGGAATATGCCGACCTGCTGATGGACGACCTGGAGTGGTTGGGACTCCACTGGGACGGAACGCCCGTCTATCAGAGCCGGCGTTCCGATATCTACACATACTATTTTCAGCAACTGCAGACACAGGGGCTTACCTACCCCTGTTACTGCACCCGTGCCGACCTGCTGGCCACCCAAGCCCCCCATGAGAGCGATGGCCGTGTGGTCTATCCCGGCACTTGCAGGCCAAAAGAAAAGGCAGGGCCTGCCGGTCTCCAAAGACCTGTAAGTCCTGACTCTCCTGCCGCCCAGCGGCTGATGGTTCCCGACCGCCTTGTCGCTTTCACCGACGGCCACTACGGATTGCAGTCCGTGAATCTCGCGCAGCATGTTGGCGACTATATCATCCGCCGCAAGGACGGGGCATGGGCCTATCAGTTGGCCGTGGTCATCGACGATGCCTTGATGGGCGTGACGCAAGTGGTACGGGGGCGTGACCTTCTGCTCTCGTCGCCCCAGCAAATCTATTTGGCACAGCTTTTAGGCTTCACGCCGCCACAATTCATCCATTTCCCGCTTTTGATGAACGGCGACCGTCAGCGACTGTCGAAGCGCGATCTCAGTCTCGACATGTCGGTGCTCCGTCAACAGTACACGCCGCAACAACTCATCGGCCTGTTGGCTTTTTTGGCCGGACTGTTGCCCCAACCGTCGCCCGTCACGCCTTCCGGTCTCCTTCCCCTTTTCTCGTGGCAGAAGGTGCCCACCACCGACATTGCGATACCCCCTATTTTGTCTTGGCAGTGATGGCCTTTTCTTTGTAAGTTGCCATCGTGTCGAAACCGAAGTCGAGCAGGAGGGATGCCTCAGTGAAGCGCGTAGCCTTTGACTTGCTCTTTAGCACGACGGTTATCAGCCCCGCGCCGTTGCGGTTGGCCGATACCACCAGGCAGCCTCCGGCCATTGAGGTATAGCCCGTCTTGATGCCTGTGCAGCCTTCGTAGCTTTTCAGAAGCTGATTGGAGTTCTCGCAGTTGAAGTGCCGCCCGTCGATCAGCCTTACTTTCATGTCGGGCATGCACACGATGCTGGCAAACGTGGAGTCGCGCATGCAGTAGCGGGCCAGCACCAAGAGGTCGCGTGCCGAGGTGTAGTTGCTGTCGTTCGTCAGGCCGTTGGGGTTGGCGAAGTGGGTGTCGTTCAGGCCCAAATAGGCAGCCTTGGCATTCATCGAGTCGCAGAAAGCCTGAATACTGCCGCCCAAGTGCATGGCCAACGCACTGGCCGCATTGTTGTCGCTCTGCAGCATCATCTCGCGCACAAGGGTACCCATCAGGTAGCTGTCGCCGGGTCTCACCCGTGCATCCTTCACCATGCACTCGTCGTTCTCAATCCTGACGGTGTCGTCCATGTTGCCCTTCTCCAAGGCGAGCAGGCAGGTCATCATCTTTGTCAGACTGGCGGGTTGCAGGCGCACATTGGCATTCCTGGAACTGATCACCAGATTCGTCGAGTCGTCGATGACCATCCATGCCTCGGCGGTGATGACGGACAGTTTCTCTTCGATGGCTGCCGAATCCAACTGGAGTGTCGCCCCGATGGAAACACTGTCCATCTCCTGGCTTTTCATCAGCCTTCTTTCTTCAGGCGTGAGCTTTGCCCATTTGTCGGCATCTCCGTCACAACTGCAGTTTGAAAAGCCCAAAAGCAGTATCAGGGCGATGCCCAATCCGAAAACAATCTCTTTTACCTGTGTCATATTCTTGAAATGGTTGTTCATTCCCAGCATTCCAGTTCGTTGGCGATCTCGGGAAACTTTTGGCGGTGGAATGTCGGTTCCTTGATGCCCTGTCGCTTCTGTTGGCGGTAGTCGTCGAGCAGTCGGAAGGCATAACGCCCCAGGCCAATGATGGCCACGAGGTTGCAGGCCGTGAGCAGGGCCATGCACAGGTCGCCTATGCTCCAGACCGTTTCGAGGGTGGCCAAGGCTCCGAACATGACCATCACGCCCCCTGAGAAAATACGATAGACGGTCAGCACCCACGGACGGTGGGTCATGAAGCGGATGTTTGCCTCGCCGTAATAGTAGTTGCCGATAATGCTGCTGAAAGCGAAAAGCAGAATGGCCACTGCGATGAACACAGGCCCCATGGCTCCCACCTCCGACTGAAGGGCCGACTGTGTCAGGGCGATGCCGTTCAGTTCCGGGGTCTGGTAAAGACCGCTGATGAGAATGATGAAGGCGGTACAGGAGCAGACCAGGAGCGTGTCGGTGAAAACGCCCAAAGCCTGAATAAGCCCTTGTTTGACGGGATGCGTCACAGCAGCCGTGGCGGCCACGTTGGGCGCACTGCCCTCGCCGGCTTCGTTGGAGAAGAGGCCGCGCTTGATGCCGTTCATCATCGTTGCCCCCAGTCCGCCGCCCACGGCCTGTTCCAGTCCGAAGGCGTTGGTGAAAATCACCTTCATCACGTGCGGAATCAGCTCGATGTTCATCACGATAACGATGACGGCCAAGATGAAATAGCCGATGGCCATCAGCGGCACGAGCACCGAACTGACACGGGCAATGCGATGGATGCCGCCGAAGACGATACCCAAAGCCAAAGCCGACAGCACGATGCCCACCCAGAGCGGCGACCAGCCGAAAGCTGACTGCATGGCTCCACAGATGGTGTTCGACTGTATGGAGTTATTGGAAAGTCCGAAGTTGATGGTGATAAGCACGGCAAACAGGATGGCCATCCAGCGGCTGTGCAGGCCTTTCTGGATATAATAGGCGGGACCGCCAATGAACGAATCGGCATGCCGCTGCTTGAACAGCTGCGCCAGTGTGGACTCCACGAAGGCCGTGGCGGAACCGATGATCGCAATGGCCCACATCCAGAACACGGCTCCCGGGCCTCCGATGGCAATGGCCGTGGCCACACCGGCCAAGTTGCCCGTGCCTACCCGTGTGGCGACAGAGACGGCAAAAGCCTGGAACGACGACACATGGCGATGGCCCTGCCGGTTGTTCCCCACAGCCGAATCGCCCAACAGCCGCACCATTTCACCCAACATGCGGAACTGCATGAACCGTGTGCGCCACGTGAACCACAGGCCGCATCCGATGAGTGCGACCATGAGCACATAGCTCCAAAGGACATCATTGATCTGGGTGATGGTTTCGTTCATTGTCTTCTGTTATTTATCTGACCATTATTTTCTTGTGATTGACAATGTAGATGCCACGTGGCAAACCGTCGAGCGATGTTGCCTGACGACGGATCATAGAACCGGACAGTGTGTAGATGTTGAAGACTTTGGGCTGGTCGTCGGCAATGACAACAGACTCAATGCCGGAAGCGTCGCCTAAGGTGGTGAACGAACAATCCTCACCGTATGTGGTTTCTTTGGCTGTCTTCACGTAGGCCCTGTAGCCGTATGTGGTACCCTTCGCCAGATTTGTCACTCTCGTAGTCATGATGATGCCACTGGCACTGACGGTCTGCACATTCTGGATAGCCCGATTATTACTATCGGCATCTTTCACCCAATACTCGAATCCCTGTTCCAGAATATCGTCAGAGCCAGCCATGGCCGATCCTTTCAGCAGGGCTTCATTTTCTGTGACAGACGAAACCTCATAGGTATGAACCACAGGTTCAAAATAAACGTAGGCGTCAGCAGTGCCGAAAGCCAGCCATTCGCCATAATAGGTCTTTCCCGCATCTGATTTGTAGAACGGACGATACTTATAATAAGTGTTGGCACTCAGTCCATTCAGTGTGCCGGCAATCATGCCGTCGTAGACAGGACAGCCATCGAAATTGGATGGTACAAGATCGGGGGCGTCGTAACGTCGCCATTCGAAGCCAAACCGCATGCCATCGTCCTCACCGTTGGTCTTTGCACTGATGAGCGCCCTGGTATTGCTTGTTGCCTGAGCGGCCAGGGTCTCAAAGGTCAGCTTTGTGGTTGTGACGGTAATGGCGGTCGTGCCATGGTTGCCGTCGGCCATTGTCCATTGAATGGTCTTGTCTGTGGTCGTTGTGTTTGGGTCAAGTCCATAAACGACAAGGTCTTCTTCTGCCTTCTGCAAGCCATAGCCATGGGTTGCGTCAATGGGATAGTAGGACAGACGGCATGATACTGCACCGGCGGATTCATGTTTAATCAGCACGGGAACAGTCTCGAAGGTTGACATTTTTTTGAGAGTACTCCAGAAAGGTGCTGCCTGATAAGCCTCCAAGGCATTATTGGGAACGAGGAAATGCACGGAATTGTCAAACGCAGAGTTTAAGGTTGGAGGTGTCGTCGACAAGGATACGATGACTTCCAACTTGCTGCAACCGTAGCACAGTGATGCACCAAGCTTCTGTATGGAACTGCCTAAAACCACACACCTCAGATTCATGCAATTGAAGAATAATCCAGTCTCGGCAGTTGTCACAGAGTTAGGAACGACACAGTAGGTAAGACCGCACTCTCGGAATGCCTCGCCTCCCAAATAAGTTACTGAAGAGGGCAAGTCTACCGATTTCAGATTCTTGCATCCCATAAAGGCTCCATAACCAATTCGTTCGACGGAACTTCCAAATTCGACACTTCCCAGATTGGTGAACTCTCTGAAAGCCGGTCCAATCTCCTTGACGGAGTTTCCTATGACAAGCTTGGTAATACTCTTCAAGCCGTCGAAAACCGTTTGTGGAATACGCTCCATATCCACCGTGAGGGTTCTCACGTTGGTGCAGCCCACAAAGGCATTGCTGCCAATGGTCGTCACGCTGTTGGGAATTGCCAAAGCGGTAAGCTGGTTGATGTTCTGGAACGCACCGTCAGCAATCGTGGTGATGCCGTCGGGAATAGCATATTCTCCGCTGTAAGAATAAGGCAAAAAGGCAAAGATATGATCATTGTAGACGGGCGTTGTCAGTCCGTAACAGGCGGAAAATGCATACTGCCCGATAGTGGTAACAGAGTTGGGAATGACAATGGAGGTGAGCTTGATACATTCCATAAATGCAAATCTGCCTATACCCGTTACGCTAAATCCTTCTGCCTCAGAAGGAACTGTCACGACCCCCTCCGTACTTCTGTTGACGGCAGGCATGTTCTCTCCTGTTACCTCACAAGTCTTTTCCTCTGCATCAAGAACCTTGAAAGACATGGTCACACCTTCAATCGTTGTCGACGTGAAAACATCGCCAGCAAACCGTTTCTCGACAATTGAATGGAACTGGTTCCACCCGGCAGTCTGCTCGTATGCCGACTTTAACCCGTAGGGGACGTAGAGCGTGGCAGTGGCGGGAATGCCTGCAAACACACTGTTGTCTATAGGGAAAGGATTTGCCATTTGGACGTTCACGGCTGTAAGGCTGCCACAATTCTTGAATGCCTCGGATCCGATGCTCGTCACGGTGTTGGGAATCGTCACGCTGGTCATGTTCTGGCAATTGGCAAAGGCCGAAGGACAAATGCCGGTGATGGTCAGGGGGTGGATGGTGTAATTGCTGCTCTGTGCAGGAATGGTGACAGTGCCATTCGTGGTTGGGTCGATGGCACACGTGTGATCGCCGGTACCCACTGAACACGTCTTCTGGGTGGAACTGGTGATGTAGAGAGTGATTTGTACGCCAGTGGAATAGTCTGAAAAGGTTTCTCCATCGGTCGTAAAGACAGCCTCTGCCTCTTTTGCGGCTCCGTCTATATGATAGGAAAGGACGATTTTATAGGTTGTCTTGGGTTTCAACATGTCAGACAGCAAATAGGTGTTTTCTGTCTGAACGGTGATGTTCTGGACATGCTCCAACAGATTCCCGTTCCATTCTCCAATGCTGAGCTGGTCGATGCCGTAAGAGAGGGCTTCGTCAACATACTGGTTTTCCCTAATCTCGAACTTCACGCCCTTGTCATAGGTGTCAACAACATTGAGGGAATAGGGGATGTCAAGCGCATAGACGGTTCCTTTCCAATATTGCTTGATTTTATCGATCTCAGACGAGTAGGCATAAACCACGTTTCCGCTGGTACTGAATTGTTTGAAGACATCCTTATACGAGTCTATGCCGGTCTTTAAAATCAGGGGATTGAGCCTGCAGCCGCCGAAGAGGTCAATTCCCATGGTCGTTACCGATTCTGGAATCGTCAGTGTGCGCAGGTTGTTACAGTCGAGGAAGGCATTCGTGCCAATTTCGGTAATCGTGTTAGGAATGCTGATCGAAGTGACATCCCGTTCATAGCAGAAGGCATAGCTGCGGATAGCCGTCACCTCGTATGTCTTTCCTCCATATTCTACCGAAGGTGGTATGACAATCTTTCCGCTATAGTCACCCGTCTCTGGAGAAGTGAGGTAGGCATAGTTTGATGTCGCATACGAATAGTTTTCGGGGTCAAACAGATAATAATACAGTCCATTGATTTCCACTTTCTCGTCCCATGCCGCGTATGACTTCGACACAAAGGAAAGCAGTAAGGCTGTCAACAGCACCATACCATGATAATGAGTAATTCTTGGTTTCATAAGCTTTGTTTGTTTTGATGTTGTATGTTTTCTTCGTCACCCGAAGTTCGGTTTCCTAACAGCTGGCGTGTCTCTTCCAGAATGGCGGTGAGCTCGTCGACCGTGGTGGCGCGGAGCATGGCAATGCGCGTGGGGCGGAAGTTGGGGATGCCCTTGAAGATGGGGGTGGCGGCAAGATGGCGGCGGGTGTGGAGGATGCCACGCGGCTCGTCGATCATCTCCACATTGATGCGCAGTTGCTCCAAGAGGATGTCGAGCTTCTGGTCGAAGGTGAGCTGTTCGCGGCTGAACAGCCAGGGACAGCCGAAGGTGGCACGCCCGATCATGACCGCATCGACACCATAGCGGTCGAAGGCCGCATCGGCCTCTTCGATGGAATGGATGTCGCCGTTGCCGATGATGGGGATATGGATGCGCGGATTCCGTTTCACCTCGCCAATCAGTGTCCAGTCGGCCTCGCCGGTGTACATCTGGCTACGGGTGCGCCCATGGATGGTCAGTGCCTGAATGCCGCAGTCCTGCAGCTGCTCGGCCAAGGTGGTGATGATGAGCTGTTCGTGGTTCCAGCCCAGACGGGTCTTTGCCGTGACAGGCACCTTGACGGCATCGACCACGCGCCGCGTGATTTCCAGCATCTTGGGCAGGTTCTCCTTTTGCAGCATGCCGGCACCGGCACCCTTGCCGGCCACCTTCTTCACCGGACAGCCGAAGTTCAGGTCGATAAGGTCGGGACCGGCCTGTTCGACAATCTTGGCGGCTTCGACCATGGCATCGATGTCGCGCCCGTAGATCTGAATGCCCACGGGCCGTTCCTCGTCGCTGATTTGCAGTTTGCGCACGGTGGTCTTCACGTCGCGCACCAATGCTTCCGCCGACACAAACTCGGTGTAGACCATCGAGGCTCCGAACCGCTTGCACAGGCGGCGGAACCCAATATCCGTCACGTCTTCCATCGGTGCGAGGAAGAGCGGACGTTCTCCAAAATCAATAGTTCCTATTTTCATAATAAGTCGAGACACTGTTCGATGGGGATGCCGCGGCACTTGTCGGGCAGGTCGCGGTTGCGCTCGATGAGGCTGCTCACGACCGTCATGGCCGTCTGCGTGCTCTGCTTGAGCGTTTCGCCCTTCATGAGATGACCGATAAGGACGGCCGAGAAGATGTCGCCCGTGCCGTGGAAGAGCACGGGAATCTCGTCGTAGTCGAGCCGGAAGTAGAGACCCTCGCTGAGGTTCTGCTGGAAACCGGCAATCGGCTCCTGGCTCCGCCGGCCCACCACACAACTGTGACCGTCGACACGCGCACTGGTCACGATGACCGACTTGGCTCCCAACTGCACCATGCGGTCGAGCATGGTGCAGGCCTCCTGCCAGCTGAGCCCTTCCTCGCGGTAGGGCATGTTGGTGAGATAGCAGGCTTCAGTATAGTTGGGGAAAGTGAGGTCGGCCACCGACACCATGTCGCGCATCAGTTCAACCTGCCGCTGGGTCATGCCGTTATACAGTCGTCCGGCATCGCCCATGATGGGATCGACGAAGATGGTGGTACCCTCCTGATGCAGCTGCTTGCAGTAGCCGGCCACCAAGCGTGCCTGCTCCTCGCTGAACATCAGTCCCGTGCAGACGGCATCGAAACGGAAGCCCAACTGCCGCCATACGGGGATGGTGCCGCGCATGTAGTCGGTGGTCTCTAAGACGTTGAACTTGCCGTAGTCGAGCGTGTTCGACACGAGCGCCGTGGGCAGGTTGTACGTGGGGTGGCCCAGATAGGTCAGGATGGGCAGCATGGCCACCATTCCTACGTGGCTGTAGCCCACCACGTCGTTAATCAACAATATTTGTTTCATGTTTTATGCGACGGTGAAAAGTTGTTTTGAGCTGCAAAGTTACGCAATAAATACGTCCTTAACTCTAAAATATAGTTAAAAAGATATGTTTTACAAAAATATAATACAGATTTTGTATCGCATTTGTTCCTTTTTTAATTAATTTTGTAACCAAATATACCTAATTAGCGAGAGCAAGCCATTATATATAATTTTTTTACTAACCACATAAACATAGACTAAACAATGCATATAGGAAAACGAATCAAGGAGATCATGGAACAAAAGCACCGTTCTGTGATTTGGGTATCGAAACAAATAGCTTGTGAACGTACCAACGTTTATAATATTTTTGAGCGCGAAGACATCAACACCAATCTCTTGCGCAAGTTGAGCATCATTCTGGAGCACGATTTCTTCAAGGAATTGTCAAAGGACACTTTTGGGAAAAAATAATTTCTTTTTTTGACTTCCTTCCTGTAAGTATTACTAAAATCAATCATTTATTTGTCCATTTCAAAAAAACAAGCTATCTTTGATAGCCCGTCAGAAGAATGTTTTAGACCCCAATGGCGTAATAGCCAATTGGATGCGCAACCGTAACACCATAGAGTTCCTTGGTATTTGGGAGACTATTCACAATCCCAGTTTTAACCCCCTCGAATTCGAGGGGTTTAGAAAGGAAGCTGGTTTGAATGCCTTCACGCTCTCGCCTACTCGTTGGATTGAAGCTACAAATGCCATTATTTATGCCGAAGAGGCCGATGTGCTGAATGTGTCTATGTTTGGAATGACTGCTAAGCAATGGCGAGAAGCTAATCCTGAATTGAAAGGCAACATTCGCGACTATGCCACCATCAACGAGTTGATATGTCTCTCAAATATGGAAAATATCAATGCTGTACTCATCAATGAGGGCATTCCTCAGGGAGAACGACTCATTAAACTCAATCAGATTGCAATTCAGCAAATGCAGGTTCTTGAAGGAAATAGCAGTAGGAATCTATTGAAATAATACTTCCATCCGGTTCTTGCAACTATCATTTCAGGCCGAATTGCGTTAATCTTCCAAAATCGCTTTCTTTTTACAAGCTTTTTACGTAATTTTGCCCCAAGTTATGAGAACAGGTATCTTTGTGGGCAGTTTCGACCCCTTTACAATAGGACACGACAGTATTGTGCGTCGCGCACTTCCGCTCTTCGACCGCCTGGTTATCGGGGTGGTGGGCGACAATGTGCAGAAACCATCGCTTCGACCGGCCGAGGAGCGCATGGAAAAGATACGGCAGCTCTATGCCGCCGAACCAGCCATCGAAGTGAAGCCTTACTATGGGCTGGCCGTCGACTTTGCCCGTGCCGAGGGCGCACGCTTCATCGTGAAGGGCGTGCGGTCGGCCAAGGATTTCGAGTATGAGCGCGAACAGGCCGACATCAACCGCCAGATCACGAACGGCGAGGTGGAGACCCTGCTGCTCTATGCCGAGCCCCACCTGTCGAGTGTCTCCTCTACCATGATTCGCGAACTGCAACATTTCGGGCTGGATGTATCCCAGTTTCTGCCCTAATAAATCCCTATTCCTTTCCTATGATTACCTACAGCACTGAAAACGTGAAGATGCCTGCCATCCGTAAGCGCGAGACGACGGCATGGATTCGCCGCGTGGCGGCTACCTATAACAAAAAGGTGGGCGAAGTGGGCTACCTCTTCTGCGACGACGAACATATTCTTCAGGTGAACCGCGAATACTTGGGCCACGACTACTACACCGACATCATCACCTTCGACTATTGCGAAGACGATGTGCTCAACGGCGACCTCGTCATCTCCCTTGACACTGTGCGCTCGAATGCCGAGCTCTTCCACAAGCCCTACGAGGAAGAGCTGCACCGCGTCATCATCCACGGCATTCTGCACCTCTGCGGCATCAACGACAAAGGCCCCGGCGAGCGCGAACAAATGGAAGCCGCAGAAAACAAGGCTCTGTCACTGCTTTAATTTTAACCGTTTTACAAAGTCGTCGACTTTGTGACACAAACTCGTCGACTTTGTCCGACAAACTCGACGACTTTGTAAACTCATTCCATATAGCCCCCTTTTCGGGTGATGATGGAAAGAGACATTATTTAACGATTATCAGGTCTAACGTAACAACTCAACACCTGACGAAAAGGATGCGCTTCGCGCAGAAATTAAACAAAATCTGAATCAAAAATAAGCGGCGAACCTCACGGCCAGCCGCTTATCTAACTAAATGATTAAAATGATAAAAGTCGGAGCCGGAACGACTCCGATCAGTCAAAGTCGCTGCCCTCGCGTGAGGGCAACGAATTATTCTTCGTCGTCCCAGAAAGCATCGCCTTCACGAGAAAGGGCGTGATCGCCTTCTTGAGCAACACCTTCCGCACTCATTGTCACAAGAAGTGACTCTATCTTCACTTCAATTGTCTCAGTTTTTGGGGAAATATAAAACTTTTTCATTGCTTTGTATTTTTTTTATGTTCACGTATTATTTAATAAATCACTTTCTTTCCGTTCACGATGTAGAGACCTTTCATGGGGTTAGCGACACGGCGGCCCTGCAGGTCGTAGACCTCGCCCTTAGTGGTGTTTACCATAGCCTTTACGTCGTTCACACTCGTTGACTCGTCAACAGCGAACCAGAACATCTCGCGAGCTTCTCCTCCGCCGTTTGGAACCCGCAAGTACGCCTTGTTAGCTTTAACAGTATTGCCTTTACCGTTCACCTTGAGGAATACAGGAGTATCTAAATCCACTGCTACACCTTCTTTTTTCACCGTCAGAATATAATTGGTGTTGCCATCGCCATCGATTTGGTTAATATCAGTATCTTCGGTCACTCCTACGAGCATGTTTTCTTCTTCAAAAGCATCTGCACTTGCTATAACAGGAACAGCTACAGTACCTTCTGTACCTTCCAGATACAAGCCTGTGTTAGCAGGAATCTCATATTTTTGGACAGTGTTCAGAACACCAGTACTCTTGTTAGCTCCTGTTATAATGTAGGCGGAGATACCAGTTCCCCAGAAATTCAATGCATGGCCTGAGCAGTAAGTTGACATACCATAGCTTGAAATACTTACAGGCATTGAGACAATTTCTACACTGGTTGTGTAAGTAGTACCCCAACCTTTCATATCTACCCAAACCGTAATTTTATATTCTGCAGCTTTTATTGTAGAATGGCTAACTTTAAACGCTCTGGTATTACCTCTATAATCAACGTTGTTTGTATATCCATTATATTCGTTCGAATATTTTCCATCACTAAATACGAATGTATAATCCCCATCACCACTAGGTTGATTTTGTGTGTCATCTCCATCGAGTATATGTCTAAAGAAGAAATCATTCGTTCCATTAGCAATCATGGTTGCAAGTTGGCTCGAAGTTACATCATAGGTGTACTGCAATTTCCTCCATGAGCTATTCCATCCAACAGAAGTGAACTTATAATCACTCAAATTATTATTCCAAGTTCTTTGGCCATTCTCTTCTGTGGCATCAAGGCTACTTCTGAGATAGAGATCAGGAACGTCAGATGAAGTAATTACAAGAATCATATCTGATTCTGAAAAGGTCAATGTATATGTTTTTCCACCTGTATAGTTCCATAATATCGAATAATCATTATCATTATCATTTAACGCATAATCAGAATGGAAAAGTGATATTTCTGCATTTTTAGAACCAGGATGATAAGCTGCTGCATTAAAATCATCCCATTCTCCATCATTTTCTCGGAGACTTGGCGTTAAGCAAAAATAAACAGAGCCGTTCTCTTCTGGACTAAATGAATAGGTAAAAACTCCATCACCAGCACTGGTCATTTCATTACCATCGTTTGTAACCCATTCTTTGCCTAACGGAGCATTTCCCACGATATACATGTGATCTGAATAGGCCATAATTTGACCAACTACTCCAATAAGAAATAGGAGTAAAGTAATTGTTTTTTTCATGCTTTTATTAATTTTAAATTGTTAAGTTAATCTTAATCTGAGTTTTGTATGCCTATTGTTCCCAGATTCGGCTATAAAATTAATAAAGGTGTATTGGTTTTGGTAACGGCATAAAAAAAGATGTGGGAACTTTACTCTTGCCTGTCCCACTATCCGAGGCTCTTGCATGCCCACTAATTCAGGACGGGCAAGCATAGAACCCACATTGATGATATAAACACGAATGCCCTGCATCGAAGCAGGCATAATAGTTTTTTCACATCAAAGGGGCATCTACCCTTGGCCATGTCCGTGGAATTAGTGAAATTTGCAAGATTTCGGATAGTCCCGAACAAAGCGTAAGTAAACGCCTTTTTATAATGTCGTGGCTCTCATGAGTGACCTTCGGGCAAGCCCTCGGATGCTTTGTTTGACTCTGAAAGTCGCTGCAAATATACAATCAATTTTCGTTACCGCCAAGATGACAGCACGTTTTTTTGCGCTTTTTGGCTTTATTTCCTCATTTTTTTGCTTTAAATCAATTATCAATGGCGATCATTGATGTCTTTTTATTCTAATATTTCGAGTGCTTTCTTCACGATGTCGCTTTCCTCGTTGAAGATGCTGTAGTATTCGCTCATGTCCCACAGGTCGCGGGCCACCAACGACTTCAGCTGCATTTTCAGGTAGGGGAGGGTGGTCTGCAGCTCTTCGT
Organism: uncultured Prevotella sp.; assembly: GCA_947302435.1. GTDB lineage: Bacteria > Bacteroidota > Bacteroidia > Bacteroidales > Bacteroidaceae > Prevotella. The sequence goes on from CAMYVQ010000013.1 coordinate 17,425, forward strand.
CGTCCTTGGGCTTGATGTTCTGTTTCTCTGCCTCTTTCAGAATGGCCTCGACGTAGGACTCGGGTACCTCATATTCCGCCTTGAACTGTGCGAAGTCCGGGTACTGCTCGTGCAGTGGCTTGCGGTTCTTGTCCATGTAGCGCAGGTTCTGGTTGATGATGACACTCTTGGCGGCCAGCTCGCGATGGAACTTCGTGTAGCGCAGGGTGTCCAAGGGGACGAAGTAGTCGGGCATGATGCCGCCGCCGCCATAGACGGTGCGGTGCTTGTGCAGGGTGTAGAACTTCAGCGAGTCGGCGAAGTGGATGGAGTCTTTGTTGGTCAGCTCGCCGTGCTTCAGTCGGTTCGCCACGTCCATGGCGTAGTCCTTCTGCTTGCCCTTTTCGTAGGGTTTCTGGATGCAGCGGCCCGAAGGCGTGTAGTAATGGGCAATGGTGAGGCGGATCATCGAACCGTCGGGCAGGTCGATGGGGCGTTGCACGAGACCCTTGCCGAAGGTGCGTCGGCCCACCACTAATCCGCGGTCCTGATCCTGGATGGCACCCGTGACAATCTCGGCTGCCGAGGCCGTGTATTCGTCGACCAGCACCACGATGCGCCCTTCGCGGAACTGTCCGCTGGCCTGTGCCGTGTATTCGCGACGGGGCACGCGGCGGCCTTCGGTGTAGACAATCATGTCGCCCTGATTGAGAAATTCCGAACCAATCTCGGCTGCAGCCTGCAAGTATCCGCCGCCGTTGCTCTGAAGGTCGAGAATTAGGTCGCGCATGCCCTGTCCCTTCAGCATCTTCAGGGCATCCATGAACTCCCTGTAGGTGGTGGCGCCGAAGTTGCCGATGCGGATGAGGCCCACCTGTGGGCGGATGATGTAGGCGGCATCGATCGACTTCACGGGAATCTTGTCGCGCACCACGTTGAAGAACAGCGTGTCCTTGATGCCCTGGCGCACAATCTTCAGCCGGGCCACGGTACCCTTCGGCCCGCGCAGGCGGCGCATGATTTCCTCGCGGCTCATCTTCACGCCGGCAATGGCGGTGTCGTTCACACCCACGATGCGGTCGCCGGCAATGATGCCCACCTTCTCCGACGGGCCTTTCGTGGTGGGCTGGATGACCACTAAGGTGTCCTCCATCATGTTGAACTGCACGCCGATGCCCTCGAACGAGCCTTCCAACGGCTCGTTCATCTGCTTCACCTCCTTGGGGGTGGAATAGCTGCTGTGAGGGTCTAACTTCTCGAGCATGCCACGGATGGCATCCTCGACGAGCTTGGTCTCGTCGACACTGTCAACATAAAGGTTGGTGACGGCCATCTCAGCGATGGAAAGCTTGCGAAGGGGCGAGTCGTTGTTGTTTGGGTGTGAAAACTGTGCCTGCGCTGCAAGCATCGTGAAGAGTGCTGTGATGACTAATGAAAATCGTTTCATACGTGTAATTCCTATTCAAATAGAGCGCAAAATTACATATTTTCTTTCTGAAAAACAGGCTTTGAATCAAAAAATGATAGAAAAAAGTGTGATAATGGAAAAAAATATATAATTTTGTAGGCGATTAATTTATAAACCTTTTTGATTATGAAGAAATTCTTTTTATCAAGTTTTGCCTTGATGGCAATGATGGTGGCTGCAATCGGTTTTGTTTCTTGCGGAAGCGATGACGACGACGACAACTCTGACAGCGGTAGTGATTCAAAGGCAAGCAAAGCCGAAATTATCTATCAGGCTGAAATGGCTCCTGACATGACTAAGTTCCTCAACGTTGAGATTGACTATCTGGACAATGGCCAGAAGAAGACAGCAAAAATCACCGATCAGGATTGGTCTCTGAAGACGACTGTCAATTCGCTGCCTGTCAAGTTTGGCTACAAGCTGAGACTGTCGAGAAATAATGTCAAGTTGGACGAGAGTGGCAATTATATCCTTGGTATTTATGTCGGCAAGGCTTACGTGGCCTATAATAGCAAAGGTAAGGCTATCTCTCAAATGGCATATAGTAGCGTGAAGAACTTCTCTGCCTATAATGGTGAAAAAGAAACTACCAAATTGACCAATGAGAAGCTTGAGAAAAAGATTGAATCTTGGAACAAAATGTTTGCAGCTGCATTTGAGCTGACAGCTGAGGGCAACTTGGTGGAAATGGGCAGCGACTTCTAATCCCCGATAAGTCCTATTATATAAAAAGAGGTATGCACCTAATGGCGCATACCTCTTTTTACTGTATCTCGTCTCTCGAATCAATCTAACGATTCTTCCTCTGGCCGGTCTTCCTCAATCACCAGGTTGTCGATGATGAAGTTCTGGCGCTCCATGGTGTTCTTGCCCATGTAGTATTCCAAGAGCTTCTGCACCTGGTCGGTCTTGTGGAGCGTGACCTGTTCCAAGCGGATGTCGGGACCGATGAAACCGGCAAATTCTTCGGGCGAGATCTCGCCCAAGCCCTTGAATCGGGTGATTTCGGGATCGGGACCGAGTTCCTGGATGGCCTGCAAGCGTTCCTCCTCCGAGTAGCAATAGCGGACGACGTAATCAGACCCTCCCCTGGCCCCTCCCTGTGAGGGAGGGGAATAGTTACCTTTTTCACCAGAATTATCTGCTGAAGAACCATCTACTCCCCTCCCTGCAGAGAGGGGTTGGGGGAGGGTCTTCTTTTTGATTTTGCTTCTTTTGTTCCTCACGCGGAACAGCGGTGTCTGCAACACGTAGACATGGCCTTTGCGGATGAGCTCGGGGAAGAACTGCAGGAAGAACGTGATGATGAGCAGGCGGATGTGCATGCCGTCGACATCGGCATCGGTGGCCACAATCACCTTGTTATAACGGAGCGTGTCCATACCTTCCTCAATGTCGAGGGCTGCCTGTAGCAGATTGAACTCCTCGTTCTCATAGACCACTTTCTTGGTCAGTCCGAACGAGTTGAGCGGTTTTCCGCGCAGGGAGAACACGGCCTGCGTGTTCACGTCGCGGCTCTTGGTGATGGAGCCGCTGGCCGAGTCGCCCTCGGTGATGAAGATGCAGGACTCTTCCTTGCGGTCGTTCTTCACGTCGCTGAAGTGGATGCGACAGTCGCGCAGCTTGCGGTTGTGCAGGTTGGCTTTCTTCGCCCGTTCGCGGGCCAGTTTCGTCACGCCGGCCATGGCTTTGCGCTCGCGCTCGCTCTCCTGGATCTTCTGCATCAGCACCTCGGCGGTGTCGGGATTCTTGTGCAGGTAGTTGTCCACCTCCTGTTTGATGAAATCGCCCACATATTTATTAATAGAGGGGGGAGCGGGGTGCTCGGCATCGACCTGTGCAGGCATGGGAGCCATGGTCAGTGAGCCAAGCTTGATCTTCGTCTGGCTCTCGAACATCGGCTCTTCCACATTGAGGGCGATGGCGGCCACAATGCCCGTGCGGATGTCGCCGTATTCAAAATTCTTCTGGAAAAACTCCTTGATGGTCTTGGCAATATGCTCCTTGAACGCACTCTGGTGGGTGCCTCCCTGCGTGGTGTGCTGACCGTTCACAAACGAGTAGTATTCCTCACCGTACTGGTTGGCATGGGTGAAGGCAATCTCGATGTCGTCGCCCTTCAGGTGGATGATGGGGTAGAGGGCATCGCTGGTCATGCGGTCTTTCAAGAGATCCTCCAGACCGTGACGGCTGAGGATGCGTCGGCCGTTGTACATGATGGCCAGGCCTGTGTTCAGGTAGGTATAGTTGCGCAGCATCGTCTCCACGATGTCGTCGTGGAACTGGTAGTGCAGGAAGAGCGTGTCGTCGGGTTGGAAGAAGATGTAGGTGCCGTTCTCGTCCTGTGTGTCCTCGGTGGTGTCGCTGATGAGCTTGCCTTTCTCAAAGACTGCCTTGCGCACCTTGCCGTCGCGATAGCTGGCCACCTCGAAGTGTGAGCTCAGTGCGTTGACGGCCTTCACGCCCACACCGTTCAGTCCGATGGATTTCTTGAAGGCCTTCGAGTCGTATTTGCCGCCGGTGTTCAGCACGCTCACGGCCTCGATCATCTTACCTTGTGGAATGCCGCGGCCATAATCGCGCACGCTCACTCTCAGGTTGTCCTCCACATTGATCTCAATGCGGTCGCCGGCCTGCATCTTGAACTCGTCGATGGAGTTGTCGATGACCTCCTTCAGCAGCACGTAGATGCCGTCCTCGGCCAACTGACCGTCGCCCAGACGACCGATGTACATGCCGGGGCGCAGACGAATATGCTCCGTGCCAGTAAGGGTGCGGATGTTGTCGTCGTTATATTCAGCCTCACCCCCGGCCCCTCTCTCGGGGGAGAGGGGAGTGGTTAGTTTTTCTGCTTCTATATCATTCATTGTTCGTCCTCCGTTTTTGATAATTCTTCTTTGATATAGTTGATGACTGCTGATAGGTTGTATATCACTTCATCGTTACTGAACCGTATCACACGGAAACCGTTTCTTTCAAGAAAGTTCGTGCGCCATAGGTCGTCCTGCTGCTGTTGTGGTTTGTTATGATACTCGCCATCTACTTCAATGACGATCTTAGCCGTGACACAGGCAAAATCTGCTATGTAGTCCCCTATGGGATGTTGTCGTCTGAACTTATAGCTATTTATATTTTTTCTTAATGATTCCCAAAGGATTTGTTCTGCTTGTGTCATCTCTTTTCGATTCTTTCGTGCATATTCCTTCAGTAAATCGTAGGATAATGGGGATGCTGTTTTGAAACTCTGTCCCATAAATTGCCTTTTCCAGATATATAAATTGTTTTTCAGACACACTAATAGGAGTTAGCAGAACTATTCACTCTAAACCTCGCCAATAGGGGGTACAGAACTATTCACTCCCCTCTCCCCCGCGAGAGGGGTCGGGGGTGAGGCTTTTTTTATAGCATCTTCTCCGCTTGTGCTGTTCGTTCTCGTAGTACATCCACTGGTTCTGCACCTTGCCGTTGGTTTCCATCTCCACGTGGGTCTCACCCCACTCGAAGCCGTATTTCTGGTAACGGGGAATGAGGTCGTAGAACAGCAGTGAGTTGGCACCCTTCGAACGGTATTCAGGCAGCACGCCGATGAGCAGGCAGTCCACGATGTTGGTTTTCTTGAACTTCAGGGCACGCAGAATGTGCCACCAACCGAAGGGGAAAAGGCGGCCATTCTTGCACTTCTGAAGAGCGCGTGACAGAGAGGGGTAGCTGATGCCCACGCCGATGCATTTGTGGTCGGGCGTGTTCCAGTCCTCGATAACGGTCACAAGCTCCAGGTCAAGCACCTTGAAGTACATGTTGACATACTGGTCCATCTGCTTCTCCGACAGTTTTGAATAGCCGTAGAGGTGGCCGAAAGTGCCGTTGATGACCTCGAACACCTTATGGCCGTATTGCTCGGGACCGAAGACATCCTTCTTGGTGAGCTTCCTGATGTGCAGGTTATAGCGCTCCATGGTCAGTTCGGCCACGCGCTTGAACTTGGCAGGCACGCCGTCCTTGGGTACGTAGACCTTGTACTCCACGTAGTCGTTGTCCTTCTCGTAGCCCTCCATCTGCTCCATGTGGCGGGGGTAGTACTCGTAGTTGTAGGCCGTGGCCATGCAGCTCAGCTGGTCGAAGCCGTAGGTGAGCATGCCCTCAGGATCCATGTCGGTGAAGCCCAAGGGACCGATGACCTCCTTCATGCCGTTGCGTCGGCCATAGTCCTCGACGGCCTTCAGCAGGGCTTTCGACACTTCTATGTCGTCGATGAACTCGAACCATCCAAAACGCACGCAGGGGCGGTTCCACTGCTCGTTGTAGCGGCGGTTGATGATGGCGGCCACACGACCGACAATCTTGCCGTCCTTGTAGGCCAGATAGTATTCTGCATCACAAAACTCAAAGGCTGCATTGGGATCTTTCCGCCACGGACTCAGTGTGAACACTTCGTCGCTGTGCAGGTTGGGGGCATCGTATTTGTTTCCACGGTATAGGTCATAGCGGAATTGGATGAAGTCCTCCAAATCACGCGGATTGGCCACTTTTTTTATCTCTACAGACATGTCGTAAAAATTTTTGGAAATTAAAAACGTACAAAGTTACATTATTTTATTCAAAAAATAGTGGAAAGAATCTTTTTTTAAAAAAATTAATTGTAATTTTGCACATAATTAGGATTACTACTGACTTGTAATAAATATGAAATCGATTTTTCGTAGCATCTTTCACATTGACCATATTATCATTTCGGCTCTGACGATTTGTGTCATTGGACTATTGGTTTTGGTCACTGTCAATCTGGAATTTCTAAACCCCGTGGTGCGTGCCATGGAGGGTTTTTCCATGACCGATATCTATTACCGTATACAACATTCGGGAAATCCATCTGTAAACCAGCAGATTACACTGGTTGATATGACTGAGCTGTCTGCTCGCGACCGAGACAAGATTGCCAAAGTGGTGCAGGAGATCAGCGAACTGAATCCTACCGTTTTAGGTGTTGACATCATTTTTGAAAACTTAAAAGAAAATGAAGAAAGCGATGAAATGCTGGTAGATGCTTTTTTCAATGCTCCTGAAAACACAGTGCTTACTTATAAGTTGACAGAGCCGGATGTTAAAAGCAAGACATTTACGAGTGCCGTGCATTCCTTTTTTGTGGAATACACACATCAGTCAGAAGGAACTTGTAATGTTGTCAATAGTCCCTATCGTAGCATGTCCACCTATCCTACCTACTTCATGCAGAACGGTGACACGCTCTTTTCGTTTCCAGTGGTGATGGCCCGTAAGCTGGGGGTAAGTATTCCGCAGAAGAAAGATTTCATCATCAATTATAAAGGCACCGTATTCCCTGTTGTCAAATGGAACGAAATAGGGCAGCACAAAGATCTCATAGAAAATAGGATAGTGCTTTTAGGAGCTATGAATGAAGAATCAGACAAACACCAGACTCCTCTCGGTCAAATGGCAGGGATGGAGATTCTTGCCTACGCACTACTCTCGATAATTGAGGGCGACCATGTTTTTGAGGCTCCCTTCATTGTCTATCTACTATGGGCCTTGTTGGCGGGATGGATGGCGAACGTTATCGACCTAACGATAACGAAACGATTAGAGGCACGTAAGTCTACTCTCATTCTCTTCATACTCAAGAGTGGCCTTTATTCGCGTTTTGTGTCTTTTTTCATTCTGGCTTTGTTCACCTATGTTTCATTCTGGCTATTTACTCATTATGACTACGATTTAAGTTCCGTGTTGGCTCTTGCTACAGCTGTGCTGATTGGTGAGGGACGACTTCTATATACGGCTTTTCTTTCGGTACTCAAGCGCAAAGGCTTCAAGATATGGGAGAAATCAATTTATGCAAAAACCTTATAAAATTATACGATTATGAAATATTATCTTGTAATTACGCTTCTTTTTTTTATTTCAATTACATGCAATGCCCAACAATATGTTGTCTGCAAAGTGAAAGGTGAAGTCTGTCAGGTGGTGAAAAGTAAGAAGATTCTTTTAAAAAAGGGAATGAAGCTTACTCCAAAGGATGTGCTTAATCTGGCAGATAAGAGTGAGATCAAACTTTTGAATGAACAGGCACGGGAAATGATTACCCTGAAGAATCAGTGTGCCGGTAGTGTTTCGAGTCTGATTGCCTCACAGAAAGACTCACGCATGACTGTGACAGCCGATTACTTTGCCTATATTATGAAGAACATTAGTGGGCAGGGACAAGAAAATGGTATTTTGGCTGGACGCACCACTTCGGTATTTAGGGACGATTCCGACTCTCTCTTTGTTAAGAAGGATAGCGTGGCCTGTGATACGACTTGTTCCCGTAACTCAAGCAAGGATTGTCGTAAGGATTGTCATCATACAGAAGGGGCAAAATGAATTTCTTCAGCTTTTTCTTACGCATAGCCATCACCTTTTATTTGATGATGGCTATTCCATTTTCAGTACAGGCTCAGAACAAAGAACTTGACAAGCTATATGGTGAGGCAGAAAAGGCGATGAAAAAGCGACAATGGGGTATTGCAGACAGCCTTTATCTGCGATATGTGGAGCTTTTCAGGAGTCAGGGGATTAAGAAAAATTACAAATACACAGAGGTTCTCACCTGTTTGGTGCGCCGTTATGCTAACATGGGTAAGAACGACGAAGCTATCGCATTACAGAAAGAGGTTATTGAAGTGCGTAAGACGGCCCCCGATTGTACCGATTTGCAATGGGCATCATCCATGTGTGACATGGCTACCTTATATGCAAATAAGGCAAACTACCAACAGGCTATCGATATCGGGGAAAAAGCGATTGCCGAACTGAAAAAGATCTTGGGGGAAAAGCATCATTTCTGCTGTATCGCATTGGCTAATTTGGCAAAATGTTATGCCAACCGTGCCCAGAAAGACGACCTCCAGAAAGCAGTCGAATTATCCGAGAAAGCTTTGGATAATATGAAGACAGGTACCCCGGAGTATGCAAAAACCTTGAATGCTCTGGTTCTATATTACTCCAAAATAGGTAATCGTGTCGCTGCTGGTAAAATAATCAAAAAAGCTCGAAAGGAGGTACAGAAACGATTGGAGGAAGAGGGTGTAGAGTATGCCACCGAAATGGGTAATCAGGCCATCGGTCTTGCTAATACAGGCAATTATGACGATGCCATTAGCTACGCCAATGCCGCAAGGGAGAAATTTATCTCTTCAGAGGCGACGAATACGATGACATACGCCAAATTACTGAGCAATCTGGCAACATTTTACAATCATAAGCAAGACTATCAGAAGGCTGTTGAGTTGTTGCAAGAAGCATTACCCGTCTATGAGCAAAATGTGGGTAAGGAGAATTCGGATTATGTGAGGTGTATGAGCGACTTGTCTGCTGTCTATAAAGCACTGGGCAACATGGAGAAAGCCGATGAGATAGCCCATACTTCCGACGAGCTGAGCCACTCGCTGAGTGATCAGGACAACCAAAAATTAGCATTCTCCTATTCAAAGCAGGCATCCGTCTTTGCCTCGAACGGCAACTATCAGCGTGCCATAGAGTATGAGCAGCGTGCCATTGATATTTATAAGACCCAGGGAGACAGCCTCAATATGGCTTTTGCTGTCAGTAAACAATCCAGTTATATTTATGCCCAGGGGGATCGCTCAAAGGGCATTGAAAAAGCCGAAGAGGCTTTGAGAATCTACAGGAATCGTAATGATGTCTCACCCCATTATGCTCAGGTTCTGAACAGTGCGGCCATTCTCTACTATTACAATCGTGACTTCGTACAGGCTGCTAACTATGGTAGACAGGCGATGGACATATATAAGCAGATTGGCGACACTGTAAACACCATCTATGCCCGCATCATGGAAAACAATGCTGTCTTTGCCTATGATGGGGGCAATACCAGTCTTTCTGGAAAAATTCTTGAAAGAGCCCTTGATTTGCATAATCAACTATTGGGCGATAGTCATCCTGATAATGTTCCCCTTCTTTACAATCTTGCCATATTCCAGAGTCAGGCGGAACATAAAGAGGAGGCACACAAAGCCTATCGGAAAGCTTTTGCCCTCCAAGCCAATACTGTAAGGTCCAACTTCCTGTACCTCACTTCGCAAGAACGTGAAAACTACTGGAAACTTAAAAACTACGTGTTTAAGCTTGCCCCCATGCTGGCCTATTTGGATAGAGATATGGGACGCATGAACACAGAAGCTTATAACTCATTGCTTTTCACTAAGGGTATTCTTCTCAATTCGGACATCGACTTCCGCAACCTGCTCCAAAATTCAGGCGACCAGACCCTATTGGATCAGTATGAGCAACTGGAATATCTTCGTCAAGAGGAGGAAGAACTTTTCAAACAGCCTACGACGTCACAGACACTGTCAAACGCCAAAAAGTTGGCCGAAGATATTTATCATTTGGAAAGGGCACTGGTTAAAGGATGCAAAGAATACGGCCAGTTTACGGATGCTCTCAACATCAATACGGAACAAATTTCCAAAGCCCTGGCTCAGGATGAAGCAGCCATTGAGTTCACCGACTTCTACGTAGAAGGTGTTGGAACAGTCTATATTGCCCTTGTGTTGCGCTCTGGGGATGCGCACCCCTCACTGGTCAGACTCTTTGATGAGACCGATTTGAAGGAACTGAAGTATATGGGTGGAAATTGCGATTTTTTCCATGCCATGAAACAACTTGAGGGTATCAATGAAATATATAACGACCCTCGTTTGGGCAAAATGCTTTGGGGGCAGATTCTGTCTCAATTGACTGGTGTGAAAACCATTTATTTTTCGCCTACATCGCTCTTCTATCAGTTGGGTATAGAATACCTTTTTGTGAACGAAAATCAGCGCATTGGCGACCTTTATCACACCTATCGTCTGTCATCCACCAAGTTCCTCGTCAATCACTCTCATAGTCGAAAGGTCAAACAGGCCGTCGTTTATGGTGGCTTGGATTACGAAATGAGTCTGGAGGAACTGCAACAGCAACATAATTCCATAGCCACAGGAACCGAATACCTACTTGCCCTCGGCGACAATTCAACTGACGTGGAGGATGCCGGGCAGGTACGAGCCTTAGACTCTTTGTCTCTCCGAGGTTCAGTCAACTATCTTCCTGGAACCCGTCAAGAGGTTGACAACATTGTTGAACAATTTATGCAGAATGGGGTTAAGACGATGATATACATGATGCAGGAGGGAACTGAAGAGACATTCAAATCGCTCTCTGGAAAAGAGCAAGACATCATTCATATTGCCACACATGGTTTCTCGTTTTCGGAAGAGGAAATAAAGAAAAAAGGAGAACAGCTGGTGTTTCTTGGTGTACAGGAAGGAGGTCAAGTCAACGCCCTTGACTATTCTGGACTTCTTTTTTCGGGAGCCAACTATGTGCTGAAAGGAAATAAGCTGCCCGATGGAATAGAGAACGGCATCCTTACTGCGCGTGAGATTGCTACAATGAATCTGGGGCATGTGGGATTGGTGGTGCTTTCGGCCTGTCAGACAGGATTGGGAGAAATCAAAGAGGATGGTGTGTTCGGTATTCAACGAGGATTCAAAAAAGCTGGAGCCAAATCTCTTCTGATGAGTCTCTGGAAAGTTAGTGATCAGGCCACCAATCTCATGATGACAAGCTTCTACGAACACTTAATGGAGGGTGCCTCGCGCCATCAAGCCTTCGCAATGGCACAACAGGATGTCAGGGACAGTGATTTCAATGACCCCTATTTTTGGGCTTCGTTCATTCTTTTAGATGGACTTGAATAGTGAAAAGACATGATTTTGAAGTGCAAAAGTGGATTTTTGCATATTTTCTTGATATATTATAAACTTTTTTAATAGAATATTGTTGCCGTTTTTATTTTTTTATTATCTTTGCATTCAGCAAATTATGTATCTGATTAACAAATCACTAATAGCAAAATGAAAACAAAGAGAATTTTATTAGCCGCTGCGCTGATGGCGTTAGTGGTTGGTGTCGCCAAAGCACAGGACGACACACGTGATGCACTGAAATCATACTCATTTGTAGAAGCACAAGGAGGTCTTCAACTGACATCTACCAATGCGAAGATGGACAAACTGATGACTCCAACCGCAGCTCTTTCTTTCGGTCATTTCTTCTCGCCTGTAATTGGTGTCCGCCTCCATGTGAATGGATGGCAGGCTAAAAGTGGTTTCAGTAGCGTAGACCAATATTATAAGTGGAATTATATCACTCCCAATATCGACATGTTGCTGAACCTGACGAATGCCTTCAGTAGTGACAATTCAGGAAGTCATTTCCTGAACGTCATGGTGCTGGCTGGTCTGGGTCTGCAATATGGTTGGGACAATGATGAAGTGAAGAAACTGGATCCGGTAGTGGCACAGGCCACGAAACCTTGGTCGGATAGCAGGCTGAGCCAAAACCTGCGTGCCGGCATTCGTTTGGAGACCGATGTCACCAAACGTTTGGGCTTTTCACTGGAGGTTAATGCCAACTCTATTAGTGACCGCATGAACTCCAAGATTAGTTTTTCTGATGACTGGCAGTTCACGGCAATGTTGGGTATTAGCTATCGCTTCTCTAAGAGCTATGAAAAGCCCAGCCCGATCTCTCTGTCGCTTTTGCAGGATGTTATCGACGATCAGGCCGCCAATACGGCCACTACACAGCTTGTGGTAGCAGAGAAAAAAGAGAAGAAGATGGTGAAGAAGGAAATTTCCAAGGAGGAAACCCTCAATCTGCACAAGGAAGCTTTCTATGGTCTTGCTGTCACGAATAACAGTGATAATAAGTTGTTTGAGGAAGTGTCAAAATTCTTGAAGGAGCATAAAAACGCGAAGATAACGATCGTAGGCTATGCTGATAAAGGTACGGGCAATCCCAAAATCAACAAGAAATATGCCACTGAGCGCGCCGAGAATTTCAAGGCGAAGTTGGTGAAGGACTTCGGTTGTGACGCATCGGCTATTAACACAGATTCGAAGGGTGATACCGTTCAACCTTTCCCTGATGATAACGATAAAAACCGATGTGTTTTGATCGACGGACAAGGCATACGTATCTACACTGAGACAATCGAAGTGGAGGAATAAGTAAATACATAATTGATAGTAAAATGAAAAGCAAAAAAATTGTATTGTCTGCTGTATTAATGGCACTGGTGATTGGTACTGCTCAGGCACAGAAGGACAATGCACGCGCGCTTTTGTCTTATTCATTTATTGAAGCTCAGGGCGGTATTCAACTGACATCGACCAACGCAAAGATGGACAAGTTGTGGACTCCTACGGCAGCCTTCTCCTTCGGTCACTATTTCAGTCCTGTGGTGGGTACACGCCTGCATGTGAATGCATGGGAGGCAAAGAGCGGATTTAGTGCGATGGACAAGTACTACAAGTGGAAGTACGTGACTCCCGATCTGGACCTGATGCTCAACCTCACCAACCTGTTCAGCCGTAGCAAGACGGGTAGCCATCCCCTGAATGTCATTCTGTTGGGTGGTGTCGGTCTCAACTATGCATGGGACAATGACGAGCTGAAGAATCTGGGCGTGGAGTCGAGCATGATTCCTTTGGCATGGGACAAAAACCGTCTGAGCCATAACTTGCGTGCCGGTCTGCGCGTGGAGACCAACGTGACGAAGCCAGTAGGCCTGTCGCTCGAAGTGAACGCCAACTCGCTCTCTGACCGTTTCAACTCAAAGACCAACGATGCCGATGACTGGCAGTTCACAGCTATGCTGGGTCTTTCAGTGCGTTTCGGTCACAAGTACAAGCCCCTCCGCCACTTGGTGAAGAAGCCCGTGGAGATTGTTGATACTGTTGAGGTGGAAGTGCCTACCACTATGATGGTGTTGGAGAAGCGCCCCAAGGAGGAGATCAAGGAGAAGAAGATCGAGAAAGCCATCTTCTTCAAGATTCGTGAGAGCGAAGCCGATGCTGCCAAGGGCATCAATGCCGCCATTAAGGAAGTGGCTGATTTGATGAAGAATATGGAGAACACCTCGTTCACCATCACGGGCTATGCCGACAAGGGAACGGGCTCTGCCGCCGTCAACAAGAAGTATGCCCGTCAGCGTGCTGAGAGCGTTCGCGACATACTGGTCAAGGAACACGGACTGGATGCCACCCGTCTGACAGTCGACTCGAAGGGCGATGCCGTTCAGCCGTTCCCCGAGAACGACAAGAACCGCTGCGTGATTGTGACCGGTGTGGGTACTGTCAAGGAGATTACCTACGAGGAAGTCGAGGTAGAGAAGCCGACTACGATGAAGGTGAAGAAACAGCAGACCCGTACTGTTGAGGTTGATGAGTGGGTCGAGGATTAAATCCGCTGACAGACCATCAATACATGATCCCCATTGGCGAGGGTGGTAGCGAAGAGATAATGGCTGCCACCCTCGCTTATTTTCAGGCGTTTGCGCAGCTCGGACACGGAAAGGGGGAAGTTGCGCACGGTGATATTGGCCTGCCGGAGGGGCAGTATCTTTTCTTTCAGTTCTTTTTTGTTGAGGGCCGAAACAGCCTCTATCCGGAACTTGCGACCGGGGAAGTTGGCGATGGGTTTTTCGGAGAAAAAGAGATGGCTGTTTTGGGCTATCTGGGTGATGGAGAAACGAGCGGAAAGCTCTGCAAAACAGCCTGCCTTCATGATGGAGGCGTTCGGTTCGTAGAGGTAGGAGCTATGATAGGAGAGAGGAGAATTTTGGCTGGGGTATGTGTTTGGCTGGGGTGAGGAGGGGAGTGTGATTTCAAACAGGTCGTCGTCGTTGACGCAGACGAGGCGGAGGCCAAGGGAGGCAGCCTTTTTTGAAAGAACGACGAGGAGCTCCTTGCACTCATTGCCCGTGGAGACGATATGTACTTCGCGCACCCATGGCTCGCCCAAGTCGCTGACAGTCTTGCGCCAGTCGAGCATGGGAGAGAGTTTCAGCATGACGAAGTCGGCCCTTTCAAGAAGCTCGTCGCGGAGGGTGAGTACATCGGGCGTGCAGTCACTGATGCCATAGGTACGGGCGCCGTGGGCATCGCGGCGTGCCGGGTCGAGGAAGATGAGGGTGGCGTGGTCGATGTGGTGAAGATAGTCTGCGCCATTGGTGCAGACCACAGAGCAGGAAAGGCCAAGCAAGGGGAAGTTGTGGCGGGCTAAGTGGCAGAGTTCCTCTTGCTGTTCTACGTAGACGGCCTGGTCGAACAAGGGGGCGAGGAAGGAAAAGTCGATGCCGAAGCCGCCTGTGAGGTCGATGAGGGAGCGGTGGGTTGCGTGGGTTGTGTGGGTTGTGTGGGTTGCGACTAAGTCGCAACAAACGGAACGCTTGTAGAGGGCTGTCTGCTCGCTGGAGCACTGCTCCAAGGCAAGATGAGGGGGGAAGAGGATGCCCTCGGTGGCCGCCCATGAGGGCAGTTTGCGACGGGCTGTCTGCAGGCCGGCAATCTGCTGTAGGGCAACGGGCATGTCGACTTCGGGGTCTCTTGAACCACGGAGCGCCAGCAGCCTGACATCGTCGTCGGCATGCTGGCGCACGTATTGAAGGGTAGCCTCGTTCATGGAAGTTATGGCGGTTCTTAGGTCATGAGGTCATGGGGTTTGAGGTTGCCTCAATTATCTGACCACGAACTTCTTTCCGTTGCTCAGATAAAGGCCAGGCTTCATTGAATGGCGGTCGACCTTCTGGCCGGAGAGCGTATAGACGGCATCGTTTTGGGAGCCGGAAACGCTGCTGCCCATAGGAGTATCGATGCCGGTGATTCCCGACAGCTTCACCTTTACCCCCGAAAGCTGCATGTTGCCGCTGCCGTCGTCGACATTGAACACCACCTGCTGGGCATTGCCCCTCCATGTCAGGTCGCTGATGGTGCCAGTCGAGGCATAGAGTGTCTTGCTGCTTTCTCTCACTAACTGAAATTCCAATTCTGACAGATTGCCATTGTCCACACTGAAAGTCAGGGTGTTGTGCTTGTAGAGACGTATCTGGTCGTCGTTGCAAAAGCGGTTGGCACCGTTGATGCCCAGTGCATAGACCACGGTGACACCATTCTGTGTACCCCTTAAGTCCTGGTTGTCGCTTTGTACGATAGCACCGCTATAGCTTGTGCCGAAGAGCGAGTTGTTCAGTGCGATGAGTCCTTCGACAGGCTCTTCTCCGCCCTGCGTGCCGCTCACGATGGTATAGGTGGCCGAGGTCTGATAGCTGGTCGTGCCGTCTTTCACGGCAATGGCCTTCAGCGTTGTGGTCGAGGTCAGCGTGAGGGGTTCGGTGTAGACTTTTCCGTTTGTGGTGGCACTGGCATTGTTGGTGGTATAATAAATGGTAGCTCCCTCGGTCGTGGTGCTGATAGTGACCACAACTTCATCGGTGAACGTGCCGCCTTCGGGCGAGAACACCGGCTGTGCCACAACGGGAATGTCGGGCGATGTGCCGCCTTGATAGTTGTCGTAGCTGAAGGCCTCTTCCTTCTTCTCGCCCCAGATATAGTCTTCCAGTCCGGGATAGTCCACGAACGGGTTGCGGTTGTTCTGCACATCGCTGCGTGCCACGGCATTGTTGCGCGCCCGTTCCACATCGTCGACGGGATCGAGTTTCGACCAGCGCATCATCATGTTGAATGTCCATGTGGCCATAGGCTGGTATTTCGTGCCGCCGAAGGCCGCGCCGCTCCAGTTCTCGGCCTGCCCCTCATAGCAGGTGGCCATATAGAAATAGATGCGTGCAAAGTCGCCCTTCACTTCATCGTTAGGCTCGAACACCTTGCCGCTATAGCCGGCGGTCTTGCTCGTTCCGCTCTTGCTGTAGTCGTTTTGGGAATGCTTGTAGCTTTTTGAAGTGTCCACCTCGCCAAAGGGATCGTTGCCGCGCATGTTGTTGATATAGCCGTCGGTAGGCACCACGTGTACGATGTCGGCCTTTGGTGCGCCCCAGCTCTGAGGCACAGAGTGCTCACGGTTGTACACGTCGCCTTCGCCACTGTAGGAACCCGCCTTGTCAGTGATGTGCGTGAAACTGGTGGCGTTCGAGTACCAGTCGCGCACATGTCCGTCGGCACGTGTGTCAGTGATTTTATACTTGTCCCAGAGGGCATCATAGCTCAGGTTGTTTTTCTGGGAGATAATGTTGTGGAGAGCCGTCTTCAGGGCAGCTCCGCTCTTGCCGTTGGCGTTTCGGTAATAAGTTCCGCTGTTGTTCGGGCCTTGGGCCTCGGCGACAGTCACCGTCATCAGGAATGCCAGTAAGAGGCAATAGGTTTTAGATATTTGCATAGATTAATAGTGATTTTGGGGCAAAGTTACACAATTTTTCCAAACTATCCATGATAGTCGGCAAAAATGTGTAATTTTGCGGCATGAATTACCAAACACATACTTGTCAGAATGGTCTTCGCATCATTCATCTGCCCTCTTCCTCGTCGGTCATCTATTGTGGCATTGCCGTAAAGGCAGGCACCCGTCACGAGCTGCCCGGTGAGGAGGGACTGGCCCATTTCTGCGAGCACCTGATGTTCAAAGGCACGCGCCGCCGCTCGGCTGTGCAGATCATCAACGCCTTGGAGGGCGTGGGCGGTGAGTTGAACGCTTTCACCAACAAGGAGGACACCGTTTACTATGCGGCCACCACGCGCCGCCATTTCCGTCAGGCTGTCGATGTGCTCTGCGACATTGTTTTTTGCAGTCAGTTTCCCGAAGCCGAAGTTGAGAAAGAGCGTGAGGTGGTGTGCGACGAGATAGAAAGCTATGAGGACTCGCCAGCCGAACTGATCTTCGACGAGTTCGAGAACCTGCTTTTCAAAGGCCACCCCTTAGGACACAACATCTTGGGAAGCAGCGAACAGGTGCGGCAGTACACGGGCGACGATGCCCGCCGCTTCACGGGTCGATACTACCGTCCGGAGAACTGCATCTTCTTTGTCAGTGGCGATGCCGATTTTGCACAGTTGGTGAGATGGTGCGAGGCGGTTGAGACCGATAGGACGGTTGGGACGGTTGGGACTGATGGGACGGTTGGGACGATCGAGATGATTGGGAATGATGTGCAATCGGCAGAGCCTATTGTCCGCCACCGCTCCACCCATCAAGCCCATGTGATGATGGGTTCGCGTGCCTTTGCCGCCACCGACAGCCGCCGCTGGGCACTCTTTCTGCTCAACAACATCTTGGGCGGACCGGCCATGAACTCGCGCATGAGCCTCTCGCTGCGCGAGCGCAACGGACTGGTCTACACCGTGGAAAGCTCGATGGTGAGCTACAGCGACACGGGGGCATGGAGTGTCTATTTCGGTTGCGATCCGCACGACGTGAAGCGTTGCTGCCAGTTGGTGCGCCGCGAACTGGACCGCCTCTGCCAGAAACCGCTCACGCCCATCCAGCTTCGTCGTGCCAAGCAGCAGCTTCGCGGACAGTTGGCCATTGCCGCCGACAACCGTGAGCAGTTTGCCCTCGACTTTGCCAAGAACTTCCTGCACCACGGCACCGAGCGCAACCTTGACGACATCCTTGCGCATGTCGACGCCCTCACGGCTGAGCAGTTGCAAGCCGTGGCTTGCGAGGTGTTTGCTTCTGACCGTCAACTAACACTGATTTATGATAGTTGACGAAGGTGTACATCATGAACGAAAAAAGTATTGAAATTGAATGGTTTTACAAAGTCGTCGACTTTGTTGAACAAACTCGTCGACTTTGTTAGACAAACTCGTCGACTTTGTAAAACCGTTTACAATGAACTGTCAAATGGAGTCTGTTGAATGATTCCTTTTTTTATGCCAACAGGTGATAGCTTCCGCCTGCCAAAGGCCGGATGATACCCTTCATTTCAAGTTGGAAGAGCAGAGCTGTGAGCTGGCCAATACCCAGATTGGTCTTGACCGATAGCACGTTCAACTGCAAGTCACCCTCAGTCGAAAGGGTATTGACAACCGTTTGTTCGTCTTCGCTGAGTTCAGGAAACAGGCAGCGCTCTATGCCCGACTGCTTGGCTTGTTGCAGTTGCTGGTCGGTCTGCCAGCCCAATGCGGCCACGATGTCGGCTGCCGAGGTGACAAGCTGCGCCCCATTGTCGCGAATCAGATTGTTGCAGCCCTCGCTGTAGGGCGCACCCACCGCTCCTGGAAAAGCGAAAATCTGCCGGTTGTAGTCCTGTGCAATGGCGCAGGTGATGAGTCCGCCGCCCTTGGCCGCGCTCTCCACAAGAATGGTGGCATCGGCCATGCCGGCCACGATGCGGTTGCGCTTCACGAAGTTCAGCTTGTCGGCACGTGTCTCCGACATGTATTCGGTGAGCAGTCCTCCTTGCTGGAGCATCTGCTTGGCCGTGTCGCGATGGCGCGGCGGATAAAGCTCGTCGAGTCCATGGGCCAGCACGCCCACCGTCTCCAATCCCTGACCGAGGGCTTCGCGATGGGCGCAGATGTCGATGCCGTAGGCCAGTCCGCTGACGACAAGCGGTCTCACGCCCATTGTCCTTAAATCGGCCATGAGGTGACGAATCAGGTCTTGCCCGTAGGTCGTGGCATGGCGCGTGCCAATGACATTGACGATGCGCTGTTGGTTCAGGTTGGCCGACCCCATATAGAACAGCACGATCGGGGCATCGGGACATTCGCTGAGTCGCTGGGGGTAGTCGGGCTGTCCGAGCAGCAGCACTTTTATCTGGTGCTTTTCGATGAAAGCCAGCTCTTGTTCTGCACGGACAAGGGCCAGATCCCAGTCCTGCAGTGCCGCCACTAAGCGCGGCGAGCAGTCGGGCATGACATCAAGGAGGTCGTGCCGATGCTCATACACAGCCTGTCCGCCGCCCAACTGCCGATAGAGCTGTAGGGCCGTCTGGAAGTTAAAGCCCGTCATGCGGGTCAGGGCGAGGGTGTAAAGTAAGCCTAAGCCCCCTAAGTTCTTGGACGAGCCAAGCGGCGAAGCCGAGCGAGGGGGTTGGGGGTCTGAACAGGTAGACATATTATATATTGTGGGCTTGTATATACCGTGCAAACGCCTGGTCGTAGTCTTCGCTGTTGCCCAGTTTTCCGTTGATCAGGCATACCAATTCTATCTTTCCACGGAAGCACAACTTTTCGTCGGCTGCGCGGAAGATATCTTGATGGAACACGTACTTGATGCCCTCTTTCGTGAGATTCAGACGCGAGATGAACTCATCGTCGGGGCGCAGGGGCACCTTGTATTGCAGATTCATGCGGGCCACCACGGCATCGACTCCTTTTTCGTGCATCTCGGCAAAGCTGAGGCCGCAGGCTTTCAGGAACAGGTGGCGTGTGTGTTCGCAATAGTGAATATACCGGGCATTGTTCACAATGCCTTCAATGTCGCATTCGTAGTCGCGGACTTCCATCCGGGTTTCAAAGATGTACCTTGCGGCTTGTAAGCCTGCGCCTGAGCCCCCCGAGTCTAAGCCCCCTAAGTTAGGGGATTGGGGGTCTGAACCAACGGAATGGCTCATTACAATAGTATTTTCTTTCATATATATTTTTTGTTATATCTGGTTATCGGTTTCGTCTGTTCAGACCCCCATCCCCCTCGCTCGGCTTCGCCGCTTGGCTCGTCCAAGAACTTAGGGGGCTTAAGCAACGGAGGTATTCATAGCCGAAGCGGCAGCGCAGGCAGTCGCGCTTGTCGCAGTACTCGCGTTTCAGTTGGATGAGGGCTTGCGAGTCGCCGGCGGTCTTCGTTTCCAAGCCGCACTCGGCCCACATCTTTACAATATGGTTGCGCTCGGCCTTCAGTTGCTCTAAGAAGTCGAAGGCGCGGTCGCAGTATTCCTCTTTCTGACGGTGGCGGCCCACGGCGAAGAGCATGGGGATGGCGGTGTTGATGGTGAGCACGTCGAGCGATGCCGCCGACAGGTGCTTGGCATTCTTCGCGCTCTCGGAACCGAACACGTAGTGGGTTTCCCAATAGGGGGTGACATGGGTGGAGAGGAGCTGCCGGACGGCTTCCACACTCTTGCACTCTAACAGTTCGCTCAGGCCCGAACGACGTTCGTAGTAGAGATTGGCCAACTGTGAGATACGGATATGGGGGAAGTTCTGCGGGCGCAGGCGAAGGAACCGCCAGATGGTGGGGTCGATGGGCGAGAGCGAGAACTTATGGGCAAGATATTGGTACTCGTTGCGCAGACGGGCGAAGTAGCCCTCGTTGAGCGCGTCGGCCTGATAGCGTTCAGGCACGGCCTTCAGGTCCAAGAGTCCGGCCTGCCCCATGAAGATGGCCTCTATCTGGAACAGGTCGTCGCGGTGCTTGCCCACGGCACTGAGCGGCACGTTGTAGGCCCACTGCTCGAAGGCGTCGCCGTTGATGCCGAAGCCGTAGTTGCGGGCCAGGGTGACGAAATAGGCATCCTCCCAAGAGCCGTTGCATCGCTCGGCCCGCTGGCTGATGGCCACCGTTTTCTGTTCCAGCCGCTCCGTCTGCAAAGCGGCCATCCAGGCATGCACGGTGAGACGGCTCAGTCCGGGAATAATACGGTAGCAAGGGGGATACTGGTCGGTGTGGAGCAGTTGCTCATAGTTCTTGCTGACATGGTCGGGCACCTGAAGCTCCATCTGCGGCAGGTATTCGCGGCGCGAGTTCATCACGTCGCGGTCTGCCATGCCCACCACATGCAGCACCACATTGTCGTAGGCCGCATCGTGGTCGTGACCGTGCTGATACCAGTCGCTGGCACGGTCGTGAATCTCAATGTTGCCCACCCAGAGCGTGCCGCCGATCTTCACCTTGGCATTGAAGAAGTCGGGGCCGGCATCGCGGCGGTTGTGGAGTCCGGGATCGAGGACTTCCACCCTCCGTCCGTCGGTAGTCTCTAACGGATGGAGCGGCCAAAGCTTGTGTTTCCAGACGTAGTGCAGCAGTTGTTCCATTTATTTCTTTCCTTTCAAAATGACGTAGATAATGACTGGAGCACCCATCAGCGGCGTGACGGCTCCCAAGGGTATGACCCCGCTCTCGCCCGGCAGGAAGCTGACCAGATTGCACAACAGGGCAATGGCCGAGCCGCAAAGAATGGTGGCCGGCATCAGCAAACGGTGGTTGTCGGTGTGGAAAAGCAGGCGTGCAATGTGGGGTACGGCCAGACCGATGAACGACACGGGGCCGCAGAAGGCCGTAGTGATGGCGGTGAGCAGACCAGTGACGAGGAGCAGGCTGTTGCGCACCCGGTGGATATGGATGCCGAGATTCTCAGCATAGCGGTCGCCCAGAAGCAGGGCGTTGAGCGGTTTGATCAGCAATAGCGAGGCGGCGATGCCCAAAAGGGTGATCGAGGCAAAGATGGGAAGATGCTTCACCGACACGCCGCCAAATGAACCCATGCCCCACACCATGTAGGACTTCACACCCTCGTCGGTGGCGAAGAACTGCAATAGCGCGATGGCTGACGACGAGAGGTAGCCAATCATGATACCTATAATCAACAGCATGACATCGCTTTTCACAATCGTAGAGAAGAAGAAAATCACGGCCATGACACTCATGGCCCCGATGAAAGCGGCAAAAATGATGGCTAAATAGCCGCTGAGACTCACCGAACCGGCTCCGATGCTGCCGCCCAACAGCAGCATGACCAATGCCACGCCTAAGGCGGCTCCGCTCGAAATGCCGAAGATGCCGGGATCGGCCAATGGGTTGCGGAAAGCCGTCTGTAGCATCAGTCCGCTCACGGCCAATGCCCCGCCACACAGCAGGGCGGTGATGGCCTGTGGCAGTCGGCTTTCCAGCACGATGTAACGCCATGACGGCTTGATGTCCTCTGCCCCTCCCATCAGAATGCTGGCCACTTGGCCGGCTGGTATGCGGATAGAGCCTACCAGCAACGACAGGGCGAAAAGTGCCACAATGAGGGTTGCCAACAGGGTGAGGAAGAGGGTGGAACGTGCCATTTATTCTGCTTTGATTTCTTTCAAGAGACGGTCGGCATGTCCCCAACGATCCATCATGAAGAGCACATAGCGGATGTCGACACCGATGCAACGGGCCAGTTTCGAGTCGAAGAAGATGTCGCTCGACAGTGAATCCCAGTTGCCATCGAAGGCCAGACCGATGAGGCGGTTGCGTCCGTCGAACATGGGCGAGCCTGAGTTGCCGCCGGTAATGTCGTTGGTGGTCAGGAAACAGAGGGGCATGTCCTTTGCTTCCTGCATGAGGTCGATCATCTCCGGTTCCACCTTATAATCCTCAATGCTGTCGCCCTTCTTCATCTTGGCCACCATGCTCGGAGCCTTTGTCTGATAGCCCGAAGGCTTGCCGCCGAGGTTGTACTCCTTCACCTGTCCGTAAGAGAGGCGCATGGTGAAGTTGGCATCGCTGTAATGGGGCATTTCCTCCTCCATGCGCAATTTGGCAGCGCAGAGATAATGTTCTTGAACATCGATGGAATCGGCAATTTTGCTGATTTCAGTGCGCAGGTCTCCCATGATTTCGGTCAGGTCGAGACCGAACTGCACACCAAGGTCTTTCTTGAACGATTTCTTGTTCATGTAGATGCGCTTGCCCTTCTTCATGAGCATCGACTTCTTGTAGAGATAGTCGGCATACTTCTGGTAGTCACCGCCAAATTGGGTGTCGATGGTCTGATAGAATGCAGGGATATACTGTGGGTCGGTAACCTTTGCCCGGTAGTTCTTGAGGAGTGTGGCCAGGATTTCGCGGTCGGTATCCGTGTCGAAGGTTTCCGAATTGTCTTTATATACATAGTGCATGCGCTTGCCGTGACCCTTGGGCTGGGCACCGTTGTGGATGTACATGGCACGGGTCGACAGCTCGTCGGTGCGGCGGAAGGTCTCGATGAAATTCATATATACCTTCATCAGTTGCATGCGCTTTGCATAGAGCGACTGCATCTTCTGGAAGTCCAACTGATCCATGTAATAGCCGCTGCCCTTCATCCATGCGCGCAACTGCTCTTCAAACTGCTGCTTCTGACCGATAAGACCGATGGAATCGATACATTTGTTCATGCCGATGGAGTTTTTCCAGTAGTTCGACGACTGTGCGTACTTCGAGTCGTACTTGATGCGCACGGCCTCAGAGGCATCCATGTGGCGCTTCATCACCTCTTGTTTCACGCCGCGCACTTGGGCACGGATGGCATTCTGGGCGTAACGCTCCTCGATACCATAGCTTGACAGGTAGCGGCTGGTGCTGCCCGGATAGCCCATGGTCATCGAGAACGAACCTTCCTGATAGCCCTCGTCGGAAATGCGTGCCCAGTGTTTCGGATGGTAGGGCACGTTGTCCTTGGAATAATCGGCGGGGCCGTTGGTCTTCGGGTCGGCATAGATGCGGAACACGGAGAAGTCGCACGTCTGACGCGGCCACATCCAGTTGTCGGTCTCGCCGCCGAACTTGCCCATCGACTTGGGAATGGCAAATACCAAACGCAGGTCACGGAAGTCGCGGTAGGTGGTGGCATAGTAGCGGTTGCCCTCGTAGAAGGGCTTCAGCTCCAAGCGCAGGGTGGAGTCCTTTTCCTTCACATCCTTCGACCAGGCGTTCTCGATGCTGTCGAGGAACTGCTCCTGTTCTTTCGGTTCCATCTTCTCGAAAGCGGGCGTGACGATTTGGCTGGTCACGTCTTTCTGCTCCACCATGAAAGCAACGAACATATTCTTGTTGGGCAGTTCCTCTTCCTGTGTCTTGGCGTAGAAACCGTTCAGCATGTAGTCGTGCTCCACGGTGGAGTGGCTTCTGATGGCCTCGAAGCCGCAGTGGTGGTTGGTGAAGACGAGTCCGTCGGGGCTCACCACCACGCCCGAACAGTAGCCCGAGAAGTTCACCACGGCCTTCATGATGGCATCGTCAGCCTGGTACAGCTTGTCGTAGGGAAGCTGGTAGCCCTCCTGTTTCATGGTTTCATACACTGCCTGCGGCAGATTGTAGAGTGTCCACATGCCCTCATCGGCCTGAGTGCCGAGTGTCATGAGGCATGTAAGTAGCGATAATACTATTTTCTTCATTGTTTAATAGGTTTTGACTGCAAAGGTACAATTTATAATTTGATTCAATATCATTTATATTGTTTTTTAGCGAAAAAACAACAGACCAGAACCTTTTCTAACTCAAAAGTTTGGAAGGAATAGGAAAAAACGCTATTTTTGCAGAAACAAAAACAATATATGACTACCCAAGCATTAACAAAGGCTATAATTAGATATTGAGCGGCTTGAACATATACTTTAGGCAATGAATATTATATTATTGTATAACCCTTTAAATCTATTTAGTTACGAAACAGACAGTAAAGACAAATTGAACGAGCGAAACGCTCTGGGGAAAATGATAAAAGCACTACAGGCTCAGCCCGTGCGCCCCGTGTCCTTGATTGACTATTAAAGACTGTTCGGCTATGCCGCTTGCGCAGTGTAGCACAAACTTGGACAACTGAGACAACTCGACCTTTGGTCGTTAAAATAGTAGTTCCATCTTTTTTATTTAGAATTTCATGAAACACTTAATTCATCATGTATTGCTGAGCATTCTGTTCCTATCCGTATGTTCATCTGCCTTTTCTGCCACGGAAGTTAGAATAAACGGCATCTATTACAGTTTAAGCTCGAATTCTTCTGAGGGCAATGTAGCTCATGTTATATATGGTACATATCAGAATAACTACACAACAGAACGTATTTACTATCAAGGTGATATTGTCATCCCTCAAAGCGTGACCTACGAAGGAGTCGATTGGAAGGTCACGGAAATCGCTTCCAGTGCATTTGCCGATTGCAAGGATCTTACTTCAATAAAACTTCCATCCTCTCTTCGTATTATCAGACGAAAAGCATTCTATAATTGTACGGGATTAAGCGAAATCGTATTGCCAGAAGAGGTGACCTCTTCCGGAAATGTTGGAGAAGATGCTTTCACAGGATGTACTAATCTCAAATCGCCAGTCTATAATTCCTCGTTTTTCGCTTATATGCCGCCAGCATTAGTGAATGGCGAATATACAATACCTCAAACTAAAGTCGTAGGTGACAAGGCTTTTGCGAATTGTACAGGAATTACAAAACTTATAATACCTTCGAGCATTGAAAATATTGCTTCCAATGCTTTCTTTGGCTGCTGGAACCTAAGCGATGTTCATATTGACAGCGAAGCATTCCTTTCTCAATCACGAAGTAGCACCATTACTTTCGGCTTTTTCCCATCAGAAGGACTTAAAATTACATTGGGAGAAACGATTTCCTGTATCGGTGATTATTTCTTCAGAGGATGCCAAAATTTGGTTTCTGTAGATTTGGCAAATGTCGAGACCATAGGAACGGGTGCCTTTACTGACTGTAGCAGCCTTTCTGAAATTACCATTCCAGAGAGTGTGGTTTCCATCGGGAGTGGCGTTTTCCGTGGATGTACGAGCTTGGCAAAACCATTATACAATTCTCACTTTTTTGTCTTTTGTCCAGCAATGATCGAAGGTGAGTATTCTATTCCCGATGGCATCAGCACGATTATGACAAATGCTTTTGAAAGTTGTGTAAGTATTACTGGTGTTGAAATTCCGCAAAGTGTGGATACCATCGGAGCAGCAGCCTTTTTGGGCTGTGTCGGCTTGTCGGAGATTACACTTCCCCAAAAACTGGCTTATATCGATGAAAATGCATTCTATGGCTGCAAAAGTTTGGCTTCAATCACTTTTCTATGCGAAAGTGTTACAACAAAGAGATATGCCTTCTACGGTTGTACAAAATTGGAAAAAGTGATTGTTCCTAATTTGAAAGGATTTTTTGATTCGGTGTTTGACTCTGATTTCGGATCTCCCCTTTATTTTGCCCAGCACATATACAGCAATAAAGATACGGAAATCACCGAGCTTATTGTTCCTGATGGAGTGTCGGTTATCCGAAAGAACCTTTTTTCTGGCTGTACCAATATCACTTCCGTTGTCTTATCGCCAACAGTTCAGACCATTGAGGAGAAAGCTTTCTATAACTGTAGAATGAAATCGGTTAGCATCCCAAGCAGTATAGCTCGCATTGAAAGTAAAGCTTTCGATAGTAATCCGCTTGAAACAGTATTTATCGAAGACCTTGATGCGTGGTGTCGCATTTCATTTCAGGATGAGTATAGCAACCCAATGAGATATCTTAACTATTTTAATAATGGAAAAGTAAT
The DNA here is from genome assembly GCA_947302435.1 of uncultured Prevotella sp. Lineage (GTDB taxonomy): Bacteria > Bacteroidota > Bacteroidia > Bacteroidales > Bacteroidaceae > Prevotella. The sequence goes on from CAMYVQ010000013.1 coordinate 43,958, forward strand.
ATCAAATGGCAAGGAGTTGGAAGAGGTGATCTTCCCCCGTAACCTTGAATATGTAAAGCCTTTTACCTTTATAAATTGTAAATCGTTACACTCTGTTTCCATTCCAGAAGGTGTTATAGAAATTCAGGATGCAGCGTTCGAAGATTGCAAAGCACTTGAAACAGTTTTACTTCCAAGTACATTGAAAAAGATTGGTAACCGTGCGTTCCAGAACTGTGGGGATCTGAGTGATGAGGACTATCCCAATTGGATTCTTTACGGATTAAGGAACATTCAACTGCCTATCAACCTTGAAAGGATTGGCGAAAAAGCATTCTATAGATGCGAGATATTAGAAAAGCTTGTATTCCCAGACAACATATATTATATAGGAGAAAAGGCTTTTGATGGATATCGTCCTTCTGTGGATATTCTTGAACCCTTACATCTATATGCCAATCGTGGAAGCCAGACGCTGCTCAGTTTATGGAGGGCTGGATATGAACCCATGGAAATCGGCAAGCAGGACACACTGAAAATTCCCACCCTCGTACTTGAAGAAACAACTCAGGCTTCTGCGCGGTTCAAAATAGAGAACTACACAGACGAATATGAATATAGTAACAATTGTTTAAAATATAATGTCATTTGGGATTATGATGCTTTTACTGTGACCGGACTGCGCCCGAATGATAATGGTGATGTGAGATTGTTTGTTGCCAAGTCGGGAAACGGACAAGAAGAGGCTCCTGTTTACATGTCGCCCGCTGTCGCTTATGCAACACTGCCGCTTTCTCCCAATATAGAAATCCGTTCCACTGCTTCCTCACTGCTTGTTGAAGGTACGCATATTCACGGTGATGCAAGAATTCTTTCAGAGTCGCTAACCGTTGATGGTGAAAAAATGGATGGTAACATCTATCATATTACAGGACTGGATCCTGAATCAGAATTCGGAACTGCGTCATACTCCATAGTAGTAGGTTATGGCAATGATTTGACCTATACGTATAAAACTGATACTACTAATTTTAGTAGTGCTCCCCTCACTCTTACAACGCTTCAGCCCCGTGTGGTCTCTTCTGGAAACGTCGTTGTTGCTGCCGACTCGAATCTCGACGATGCCGAGATAAATGTGGGCTTCGAGTGGAGGCGCACCGACTGGACGGACGACTTTAAGAGCAACACGGGTGGTGCCTATCTCTTCGACGGCATGATGGAAGGATACATCCGTAATCTGAATGCCGACAAGCTGTGGAAAGTGCGCCCCTACTACACCTCAAATAGCGGAAAGAGCTACTACGGTGAGTGGGTGGGTCTCGATCCGAGTAACACCAGCTACTTCGAGCCTACGGTGCATACCTACGCATATATCTCCATCGAAGGAAACTCTGCTCAGGTGAAAGGTTACGTGATGCGCGGCTCAGACAACGTTACCCAGCAGGGCTTCAAGTATTGGAAGGCATCTCCCAACCCCTCTAATGGAAAGGCGAAGAACGCTCCCAAGATTCCTTCGGATGCCAAGACTGTGGAGGCCGAGGGCAACGTAATGACGGCAGAGCTGACAGGCCTCGACTACGATTCGGAATACTGCGTGGTGGCCTTCGTGAAGACCTCGGAGAACGAGACCTTCTATGGTGAGCAGCAGACGTTCCAAACGGGCATTGACACTAACGGCGTGGAGGATGTGACAGCACAGCCTGGCAAGGCAGAGGAAGTGGCTCGCTATGACATCAAGGGTCGCCGCATTGATGCTCCCTGGAAAGGTCTGAATATCATCCGCATGAGTGACGGCACGGTGCGGAAGGTCATGGTGAAATAAGTTTTCATCTTCCCTGATATGATCTAAGCACTTTTCGGGCATCACCGTCCTTCTGCTTCAGGATGGTGATGCCCTTGTCTGCGGTGGTGAAGCGACTGAAGGATGCCAATAGACTATCTACAAAAAAAGAAATAGCGTTTTTTTAAGGAAGAAATATCAACTTTTATTTCAAATATTTGGAGATAAGGGAAGAAATGTCTACCTTTGTGCCATGTGTTACACAGATGAATTATACGGAAAGACAAACTCCGAATTGATTATGGAGTTGGGAAGTCGTTTCAAGGAATACAGAATCACATGCCAGATGACCCAAAAGAAAGTTTCGGAACATGCTGGTGTCAGTCTGTTTACCGTGAAGGCATTTGAAAGCGGCAGGGCATGTAACATCACGATGAACAGCTTCGTGGCGATGCTCCGTGCCATCGGTTTTTTGGACGAAATAGTGAAGTTGCTACCTGAACTGCCGCCTACGCCAGAAATGATAGAGAAGATGAACAAGAACAAACCAAAGCGCGTAAGGAATGGAAAATAATGTCCTCAAAGTCACGTTGTGGGGCATGACGGTGGGTCGTCTCTACTGGAACAAGGAGCGTGGACGTGCCTATTTTACTTACGACCAGGATTTCCTGACAAAAGGGCTTGACATTGCTCCACTTACCGCTTCCATCAACAGTCCGCTGAGTCAGCGCGGAATGCCTCATGCCGGAAATACAGATAAACTATATGCCGGCCTGCCCGAGTTTATTGCTGATTATCATCAAGTTCAACGAAGGCAAAAAAATCCCTTTCACGCTGATGGAAATGGCCTATTATCGGATGGCTACTGCCGCAGGCATCAACATGATGCCGTCACGGCTTATTGAGATTGACGGGTTGCAACACTTCCTGACACAACGGTTCGATAGGGTGCAAGGCCGGAAAGTGCATGTCCAAACGCTGGCAGCTATGAGTCCGTTGGCAGACTCCTACGAAGACCTCTTCACGGTATGCCGCAAGTTGCGTCTGCCTGCGCACGAAATCTCAGAGCAGTACCGTCGCATGGTGTTTAATGTCATGGCAGGTAATGTGGATGACCACACCAAGAACTTCTCCTTCTTGATGGATGGAGACGGAATCTGGCATATCACACCTGCATACGACCTGACATTCACCATCGACTTGGATGCACCTGCATACATCAATCGCCATAGTATGACTATTGGTGGTAAGAATGATGCCATCACGATTGCTGACCTGCTTCGTTTCGCCCGTATGAATGACATCAAGGATGCCGACAGCATCATAGCAGAAGTCACTCAAGCCATTAGTCACTTCCCGGAACAAGCCAGAGAATGTGGTATAGAAGACAGATGGATAAAAGACATATCCCACTATTTAGATATCAATGCCAATGGACTTTAAAATTATGGGTTTTGCTGATATTTGAAATATTTCCCTACCACAGGGAGACTGGCGAGAGGGAAGTCACGGCAGATAACGACGGTGAGGAAAAGGAGGATGACCAGCGTGTTGAAGCCGATGGAGAGCCACAGCGTGGAGTGGTCGTGAACAAAATCCATCGCCATGTAGCTGACGGTGGCCAAGAGCACATAGAGGAAGATGCTCTTCAGGGGATAGTCGATGGGGTAGTATTTCTGACCGATGAAATAAGAAGTGACCATCGACACACCGTAGGCAGCAAAGCCGCCCCATGCACAGGCCATGTAGCTGAAGTGGGGTATGAGCAGAATGTCTGTGACAATGAGCACGAGGGCACCGATGCCCGAGAAATAGGCACCCCAGATAGTGCGGTCAGTGAGCTTGTACCAGAAGGAGAGGTTGAAGAACACACCGAACATGATTTCGGCTGCCATGACAACAGGCACTACACGCAGCCCTTCCCAGTAGCTCTTGTCGATGACGAACTTCAGGATGTCGATATAGCCGATCACCACGAGAAAAGCCAGCAGGGTGAAGATGAGGTAATACTTCATGACCTGTGCATAGGTCACGCGGTTGTCCTGATCCTTAGCTTTTCCAAAGACAAACGGCTCGTAGGCAAAGCGGAAGGCCTGGGTTATCATCACCATGATCATGGCTATCTTGATGCAGGCACCATAGATGCCCAACTGGGCAAGGGCTTCCTGGGGCGAACCGTTATAGAAATAGGGGAAGAGAATCTGTGAAGCGGCCTGGTTCAGCTGGCCTGCCAATCCCATGACCAGTAGCGGCCATGTGTAGCTGAGCATGCGGCGACACACCTTTCTGTCGAAGGTGAAGCCCTGTGTTCCCCACTCTTTCCAAAGCATCAGCAGGGTGGCTACGGTACAGAAAAGGTTGATATAGAACACGAAGGCGACATCGAGCGTAAACTGTTCGTCGTAGATGCCGAAGGGGTTTATCCTGAGTGCAGGCAGCAGAATGAGATACAGCAGATTCAGTGAGATGTTCAGCAGAATATTGATGATCTTCAGGCTGGCAAACTTTATTGGTTTGTGCAGATAGCGCAGATAGGCAAAGGGAATGGCCATGAAGGCATCGATGGCTACCGTCACAAACATCACGGCTACATATTCCGGATGGCTGGCATAGCCGACGGCTGAGGCAATGGGATGAATGAAGCCAAGCACCAACAGCGACGAGAGAAACGAGGTGAATGCCACCATTGTCAATGTCGTGGAATAGACCCTTTCAGGATTCTCGCCCTCTTTGCTCATGAAGCGGAAGAAGGTGGTCTCCATGCCAAAGGTGAGCAGGATGATGAGCAGCGACACGTAGGCGTAGACATTGGTGATAACGCCATATTCACCGCCAGAGGCAGCAAAGCGTGCCGTCTGGATAGGCACCAAAAGGTAGTTGATGAACCGGGCAACGATACTTGAGAGGCCGTAGATGGCAGTGTCCTTGGCCAGTGAAGCGAGTTTTGACATTTTTTTTCTTAGGGGGCTTATGCGAAAAACATATAGCAAATGGCGATAGCCGCGATGATGCCTGCCAAGTCGGCCAACAGGCCGCAGGCCACGGCATGTCGTGTGTGACGGATGCCCACGGAACCGAAGTAGACGGCTAAAATATAGAAAGTGGTGTCGGTGGAACCTTGGAAAATGCACGACAGGCGGCCTACGAACGAGTCGGCTCCGTAGGTGGTCATGGCATCGACCATCATGCCACGGGCTCCACTGCCCGAAAGGGGTTTCATGAGGGCGGTGGGCAGGGCGGCAACAAACTGGCTGTCGATGCCCATGGCGTTGATGACAGAACCGATGCCGCTGATCAGCATGTCCATGGCTCCCGAAGCACGAAAAACGCCGATTCCAACGAGAATAGCTACCAAGTATGGAATGATTCGGACGGCAGTCTGGAAGCCCTCTTTGGCTCCTTCGATGAAGGCATCGTAGACATTGACCTTCTTTCGCATGCCTGCCACGATGAAACCGACAATAATGGTCATCAGAAGAATGTTGGCGACGGTGGTGCTCACGCGATTCATCATCACTGAGTCGAGTTGGCTGAAGCCCCAGATGATGCTGGCAATCAGCAAGCAGGCACCGCCCAATGTGAGCAGAATGGTGCGGTTGATGAGGTTGATGCGCTGATAGAGTGAGGTGATGATGATACCCGTCAGTGTCGAGAAGAAGGTGGCCAACAGGATAGGGATGAAGATGTCGGTGGGCTGGGCGGCTCCCATCTGGGCGCGATAGACCAGAATGCTGACGGGAATAATGGTCAGTCCGCTGGTGTTCAGCACCAAAAACATGATCATCGGGTTCGAGGCCGTGTCCTTCTTCGTGTTCAGTGCCTGCATCTGTTCCATGGCTTTCAGGCCGAGAGGCGTGGCGGCGTTGTCCAATCCCAACATGTTGGCGGCAATGTTCATGAAAATGCTACCCGTGACGGGATGGCCCTTGGGAATGTCGGGGAAAAGTCTGACGAACACCGGGCTGAGCAGTCGCGACAGCGCATTGACTACGCCCCCTTGCTCGCCAATCTTCATGATGCCCAACCAGAGTGAAAGTACCCCCGTAAGGCCGAGGGAAATCTCGAAAGCTGTCTTCGACGAACTGAACGTAGAGTCCATCATGGCAGGGAAGACATCGAAGTCACCCATGAAGACAAGCCTTGCCAAAGCAATGACAAATGCAATGAGAAAAAATGCAATCCAAATGTAATTCAGTACCATAGTACGTGCAAAGGTACGATTAAAATCCGACTCTTTGCACAAAATGATAGTCTAATTGCAAGTGTTTGATATTTTTTTTATAATTTTGCATCCGATACTAATTAAACCTTGACTCATGGACTTATCTCGTTTGGGCTTTCTCCTTTTCATGTCGGCAGGATTGCTTTTTTCCGCCTGCAAGCGCGACATGTTCGATGCCAAAGTCTACAACCAGATTCTGTCCGAAGCTTCGACTTTCAGCGAGATAGACCCACAACACACCTGGAACCTCACCGAGAGCCATGCCACCAAGGTGACTGTCAATGCCGACGAGGCCGGCAATGAAAGCCGCGTGCTGATCCTGTCGGGCAATCCCTTCATTGAAGACGACAATGCCGAAATCCTGGCCGAGACCGTTTGCGCGAAAGGGCAGACGGTGACCCTCTTCTATTACGCCGCCACCTGTCTGCGCCAGTTCTATGCCGCCGTGCAGACTGCCGACGATCGCTGGTTGCTGAAGCAGTTCGACACAGGCCAGCAAAGCGTGGACTTCGCAAACGATGTGACGACGGTCAGCGGTACGCCCAAGGAAGTCTATCAGACCTATACCTACTGTTACGAAGACACCTACCCGGAACCTGGCGACTACGACTACAACGACTTAGTGCTGCGCATACAGAAACTGCCTGCCCAGGCCGACAATGAGATCCGTCTGCGTGTCAGTTTGGCCGCCATCGGCACCCTGCGGCAGGTGGCTGCTGCCATCCGGCTGACGGGCTACCACTACGACGATGTGGAAAGCGTGACGACCGAGGAAGGCCGCGTGTTCGATCCGAACTACGAACTGTCGCGCTATTTCATTGAGGAAAGCGACTTGCTTATCAAAGGCATACACGGCGAGGCGGTGTTGAACCTCTTTGAGGATGCCCACTATGCCATGTACCCAGCCGTGAATACATCGACCGACGGCACTGTGGGGGTCGTGCGCCGCTACTACAACACGTCGCAGGTCAGCGACGGCCTGACGCATCGGCAGGCTAAACCGAAAGTGCTCACCTACGTGGTGAAACTGCGCAATCCGCGCCTGTTGCAGAACTTCACGCTCGAAGACATTGACCCCTTTGTGCTGAAGGACTACAATTCAGGCAAGTGGGAGATCCATACCTTTACCCACAAGGCCTATCAGACCCTTCACGATCTGGGCTCGAACGAGACGGCCTACAGTAATAATATGTCGTGGGCGTTGAAGATTCCCAACGGCACCTTCCGCTATCCGCAGGAAGGGGCCTGCATTGGGTATTACAAGGATGGGGTGCTGACGGGTGCCTACATGACCCTCGGCCACTCCTTCGGACAGTGGGTCGGCAGTCGCTCGCAGTCCACTGACTGGTATCTCTATCCTTCGACGGGAATGGTCTATTGAAAGATGATTGTTTACAGAAAAAGAGTTGATATGAAAAAGTTATTTCTTTCGCTGCTTTCGCTGATCAGTATCGGCGTGGCCGCACAACACAATCCCATTCTGCCCGAGATGCACGCTGACCCTGATGTGCTGGCCGACGGCGGACGTTACTACATCTATTCCACTACCGACGGCGCTCCCGGTTGGGGCGGCTACTACTTCACCTGCTATTCCAGCAAAGACCTGAAGCAGTGGAAGTACGAGGGCATCATCCTCGACCTGAAGAAAGACACGCACTGGGCCCGTGGCAATGCCTGGGCACCCGCCATCGAGAAGAAGAACGGAAAGTACTATTTCTATTACAGTGGTGACCAAGGCGAGCGCAAGGCCATCGGCGTGGCCATTGCCGACACGCCCACCGGTCCGTTCAAGGATTTCGGACAGCCCATCGTGGACAAACGGCCCGACGGACAGAACCACGGACAGCAGATCGATGTCGATGTGTTCACTGACGAAGACGGGCAGAGTTATCTCTATTGGGGCAACGGCTACATGGCCGGTGCAAAGCTGAACCCGGACATGACCTCCATCGACGAGTCGAGCGTGGTTCTGATGACACCGCAAGGCGGCACGCTGCGCGACTATGCCTATCGCGAAGCCCCCTACGTGTTCAAGCGCAAGGGCATCTACTATTTCCTCTGGAGTGTCGACGACACTGGCTCGCCCAACTATCACGTGGCTTACGGCACATCGAAGTCTCCCCTCGGCCCCATTGAGGTGGCCAAGGAGCCGGTGATTCTACAGCAGCGGCCTGACCAGAAAATCTATGGAACCGCCCATAACTCCGTGCTCCAGATTCCCGGCAAGGACAAATGGTATGTGGTCTACCACCGCATCAACCCCGCTTATCTCGACAAAAAGGACGGCCCCGGCTTCCACCGCGAGGTGTGCATCGACCCGATGGAGTTTGAGAAAGACGGTAGGATCAAGCCCGTCACACCGACCAATTAAGGCGAATATCAGTATTCTCTTATTATATTTTACCTGATAACATGAAGAAAAACACTTTGATGAAAAGTATGGCTGCGCTGACACTGACCTTGGCAGCAGCCGGTTGCTCGCACGATGCCGACCTGTATGATCAGGCAGCCAAACAGCGCGAGAGCGCCAACAATTTTGTGAACCTTGTGTTGGGTGGCCAGCAGGTGGATCCCAACCAGAATTGGAGTACAGCCACAACGCGCACGCTGACCGTCAGCTCTGAGATTGCTGAGGGCACACTGAAAGTCTATACCGTCGACCCCATCGGCAACGCCTCGGCTCCGCTGATCACCACCACGCTTTCCAAGGGCGATACCAAGAGCATCAATGTGGCTTGTCCCAACGATGTGCAGCGCCTCTATGTGGCTGTCTATGATGCCCAGAACTATCTGCGCGTGCAGCCTGTCGACGTGACGGGCAGTCAGCTCAACGTGAGCTTCGACAAGGAGGAGCCTGCGGCTGAGAGCCGTGCCCGCAGGGCACCCGGCAATTACTGGAAGAACAGTCACCAGTTTGCATCAGCCCCCAATGACGGGGATTTCGCCTCTGCCCTGCCTGCCCATTATGTGACTGATAGCGATGCCAACGGCGGAGGCCAGGGCGTTAACGTCGTCATCCAGAGTCCTGTAGTCGGTTATCTGAACCTTTGGAATGGAGGCAGTAACATCTATTTCCCTGCCGGCAACTGGACGGTGAATGGCCAGTATGTGGGTGCCAATTCCAAAGTCTATCTTTTGCCCGGTGCTAACGTGACCTTCAGCGGCGAGTATAACCTCAACTCTGAGAATGCCGCCCTTTACGTGGCTAAGGGTGCCACTTTCACGGCCGATAATATCAGTTACAACTTCAAACTGTATAACCGTGGTACCATCAACACAGGCAATCTGAACCAGTATGCCAACGGATGGATCTACAATGAAGGCACCATCAACTGCTCCGGCGAGATAGGCCCGAAGAACAATTTCAGCGAGATTGTCAATGTCGGTACCATGACGGCAGCCAAGATGACCGTTGAAGGTTCGGGTCATGTCTTGAACGAAGGTACCGTACACATTTCGGGTGATGTGGTTGTGAACAGCAACAACCTCTCTTGGGTGAACAACGGCTATTTCCATTGCGGCGACTTCAAGTACACGGCTGGCAGTTGGAATGTCATTAACAACTGCAAGCTGGTGGTCGACGAGCAGTTCTACATCAACTTGGGCGACAACCAAGGCGAGTTCAAGCTCGACGGCAGTATCGAGACGAAGACCTTCTATCATGGTATTGGCTACACGAAGATGGCGGCCAAGTCCATCATCAAGGTGGCTGAGACACTGACCTGTGCAGCCATGGCCGATGGCCGTTACTATGGTTTCTACGGCCCGGAGTCGGCTGACAACGGCTACGCTGTCATTCAGGCGAAGAAGATCACTGCCACCAGTCTGACCCAACGCCGCTCTATCACCTACCGCAACTACCTTATCGTGGCCACCGACGACCACTGGGAGCAGTGCGACAAGTACAACAATCAGGTGAACGGCAACTATCCCTATTGGGATCAGGGCGACAACGTGAAGATGGCTAAGGGCAAGGACGACATCGATGTGACCATCGAGCCTACCGACTGCAACGCCGGTATCAACGGCAAGGAAGCCATCATCATCGACGAGCCTACACAGTATTATTACTACGCCTTCGAAGACTTGGGCACTACCGACGACTTCGACTTCAACGACGTGGTGATTCGTCTGTCGGCTCCCGTCAACGGACAGTCGACGGTCGAGGTTGTGGCTGCCGGCGGCACGATGGAGACCTACGTGACCTACGGTGAGGGCGAGCATCCCACCAGATTGGGTTCGGAAGTGCACGCCGCCATGGGCGAGAACTCCACGAAAGTCATGATCAACACGTCGGGTGTCAACACCGACAAGTTCGCCGTATTGGGCACCGTGCCTGTTGTCGATGCCGACCCGACCAACCTGCCTTTCGGCATCGAGGTGAAGGGTAACGACGGCCAGACGGTGAAGGTGACGCGCAGCGTGGAGAACAATGGAAGCGCACCGTTGGTCATCGTGGTCAACGGCAATGAGCAGGGCAAATGGTTCTGGGCTATCGAGCGTACCAACATCGTGGCTGCCTATCAGGCATTCGGCGACTGGGGAGCCAACGCCGGAACGAATGCCGACTGGTACAAGACCGCCACGCCGGGCATGGTAGTGAACTACTGACTACAAGTGGTAAAATCGGGGATGGCCTATTCTACTTTCTGATAGTAGCGCAGAGGAGGCATTCCGCGCAGTTCGGGATGCAGTATCTGCACGAAGTCCTGCAGCAGCAGGTCGGGGCGGAAGGGCGTTTCCTCATAGAACATGGAAGTCATGACGTTACAGCCGTAGAGACTTCCCTTGCGCATAGGGCGTAATTGTCCGTAGCCGGGTTGTTCGGCGGACAGTTGCGCCTTTGTGATGGGTTGTCGGTTGTCGTAGCGGAACAGCCACACGTCGGCCTCGCCGCATTTTTCCAATACCGTTTCAAAGGGCAGGGCGAGCGAACCGCTGTGGTCGTCGCTGTCAAAGGGATAGCGACACCGCGCATCGCGGAGCATCTGGCCGATGGTCGACCGTCCGCCCGGAACGTACCATACAGGGCCTGTCTGTTTGTCCATGAGCACCTGTTGCAAGTTGTCGGTCGTGGCGGCCAGGGTCTTGAGGGCGTGATAGCTGCTGTCGACAAGGGCAAACAGCGAGTCGGCCTCGCGCTCCTTGCCGTAGAGCATGCCGTAGAAGCGCACCCACTCGGCCCGTGCCAAGGGCGACTGCTCCATGTATTCGGCGCATTCAATGAGGGGAATGCTGATTTCCTCCAACCGTCCGTAGCCGCCGCTGTTCTCGAAAGGCGAGAGCAAGATAGCATCGGCCCCGGCATCGATGATTTTTTCCACCACAGGGCTCATGCCGTCGCCGCAGTCAGTGATGCGCCCGTTCCTCACCCCTTGTTGCACGAAAGGCACCTTCATATACTTCAGGTCGGCCACGCCAGCCACCTGTCGCTGCGCCCCTAATTCAGCCAATAAGGCTGCATGCACGCTGGTGAAGATGACCGACCGCCGCAGGGGCACGCGCACCACGGTTGCCCCCTCCTCCTTCTCACTTCTGCGTTCTGTTTGATGCTGTGCCACAGCATCATACGGGACGAGGCGGTAGCGGTGCAGCACCTTCCCCTCCTTCCACGGGTTCTGGATGGTGACCATCCGGTAGCCGTCACGCTGCTCTACGGTGAGCAGGCGCGCATAGCGGAAAACGACGGTGTCGCCCGTCTCTGCCTGACCTTTCGTCTGACGGTCAGCACAGGAGAGGAGCGACACCGCTATCAAGAAAATATAAAGAATCTGTTTCAATACAACATCATTCTGTCTATGCAGATGTAAGCAGGTGTGTTCAGAGAGTTGTTTGGTTTGCGGGTACCGTCGAAGGAGAACTCGAGCTTCACGATGTCAGTGAATGTCTCGTCCATGCCGCGCGTAGCTTTCCATGTCTTTGTGTAGTCCCCATTTTCAGCCAGCATCAGCTCGTGAGTGACCGTCTGGCCGTCTTTGCGTGTACCGGTAACGATGCATTTCAGCCAGTCGTTCTCGTTGAACGGATTTGGCTCCATTCTGTCACCATTCAGAATGGAGTTCACGGTCACGGCAGCGTTGGTGTAGTAGAAACCAACAACGGTGACAGGCTTGCTGAAGGTAATGTTGTTGCCTTCAGATGTGACGCCGTTGATCACAAGGAAGTTGTTGCCGCTTCTGGCTTTTCCGGTGATATTATTGTACTGGTCGGCTCCTTTGTAATTGTCAGCGAAGGTAGTACCCGTACAAGCCGAGATGGCGAAGCCCGACCACCAAGTACCTCCGTATGTCGTATGAAGAGTGGCTAAGCCTTCTGTGTAAGTACACTTCCAGAAGTATCCCCAGTCGACTTCTTCCTTTGTGCCGCTAACCGAGTCGCCAATCCAGTAGTTGCTTCTATTGAGGGTGGCATCCTCAAAATCAATGTAGGAAGTCGTCTTGACATTGAAGCCATACGATGCGATGGTTTCGCTATCCTCGATGTTGGTACCCACTTTGATGTAGACATACAGTGAGCCGCCATAGAGTTCGGTGTCTTTCAGTTGTGTGTAGGCAGCATCGCATGACAGGCGGATCTTGGTTGAGTCGGCCAGCACTCCGGAAATGCTAGTCGAAGTACCGTCGAACTGTTTGCCAATTGCGGTAAACACAGCTTGTGTCATGCCATTTCTGATGATGTTCTTTGCTTGCTGGTATCCTTGGGTGTCGGTGACACTTGTCATTTCTTCGATGATGGAGATATGATAAACGTAGCTCGTGGTTTGGGAATCACCAGATTTGTTGGTGCCGTTGTTGTTGTCATCATCGTCACCGCAGGCGGTGAAAATCATAGGAGTGGCTGCAATTGCAACGGCCATCATCCATTTCAAAAGATTTTTTTTCATAATTGTTTTTTTTGATGTTTTAATGAAAATCGCTGCAAAAGTAAAAAAAGTTTTTTATATTTCCCTTACTGATTCTTGGGAAAATGGGTTTTCTCCACGAAAAGAAGAGATAAGTCAAGATGAAGGTCTTCGGCTCCCTTGATTTCCGACGAGGTCTCGCCGATGTTGTCGCACACTTGGTTGAGGGCCGTATAGCAGCGCACAAAGTCGATATGCGTCAGGCTGACGGCGCGTCCCTGCCCGTCCTCGGCCCAGCCTATGTCCATCGAGCACCCCTGCCTGTCGGTGTTTGGCCGGTTGTCGGCATAGCCGTAATCGAAGGCCGGCAGCTCGTAGGTGGTGCCGTTCAGTCGGGCGTTTCGGGGGAGCAGTGTACCGTTGAAGACAAGTGTCCCCTGTCCTTTCAGCCACAAGGGGAAATACTCTTGCTTATGGTATGTGTTTCGGGGAATGCAGCCCGTCCGTCCCTGGTTGTCGGTCCAAGGCACGTCTTTCAGCGCATCGTAAGTGTAGGTGATCTGGTACTGGCGGACGGTCTGCTCATAGTCGTGGGCGCTGCCGCGCAGTTCGTACCACGCATCGTCGGGCCGTCCGTTGCCGTTCGCGTCCTGACTCACCATGACGATGGCCGGTTCGGCATTGTTCTCGAAGGCGTTGCCCCAGACGGCGAAGTCGCGTTCGCCCTCAACATTGGCAATCGGATGGTCGAAATGGAAGGTCACATAGCCGCCGTATGCGCCTAACGTGATCAGTCCGCCCCTGCCGCCGCCGATGGCTTCGGTACATTTCTGTGCCATGGTCTGGGGGGTGTCTTCGTCGGTGGCCACGGGCATGAGGTTGACAAACTGGCCGGGCGCAGGCACATACTCGTCGACGGCCTGTATATATCTGGAATCGAAGGGCGGTTCTTCGGCCTCTTTATCGATGGAACCGTTGTTTTTTGCCACAAAGGCGGCATGACCGGGAATGTCGCCCGTGGAGGTGCGCCATAGAAATTCACCGTTCGGGTCGAAGCAGAGCAGCCATCCGCTCGACACGTAGTTGGTGGCGTCCATCAGATAGACATGTCCTGTTTCGGGATTCACGATGATGCCGTAGGGCGTTTCCACGGTATAGGCGGTAGAGGGTTTCAGCAGTTGCCGGCTGACAATGTTGCCGGTGCTGGTGTCTATGATGCCCGTCTCGAAGCTATGCCCGTTGGTGGCGAGATAGCAGAGCGAGTCGCCGCGCAGGCAGAAGTCGCTGACAGGCAGGTCGAACGTATTCTTCACCCCTGTCCCGTCGAGCATGAAGAGGCGTGCCGGCGTGCTGCCGTCGCCCTCTATGCCGCGGCTCGTTGTCCAGAGCTGTCCCCGGCGGTCGGTGCGCAGGCGGAACAGGTTGGGAGCCACGTCGATATTTCCTTCCAAGGTGAAGGTCTGCAGGTCGATGATGCTCACCGTGCGGTCGTAGTCCCCGCCTTGCAGGGCCTGGTAGCCGCCGCTGTTGGCCACGTAGAGCTTCCCCTCTCTCACGGCCATCTCTTCGGGCTGATAGCCCACGCTGACCTGGCCCTCGATGCGCAGGGTCAGCGTGTCCACCTTGTACACGCTGCCCAGCACGGAGCTTCCGCCCACCTTGCCCACATAGCTCGACACGTAGGCATAGCCCTCATGGAAAGCTAACGAGCGGCAGTTGGGAATATTGACATGCCCTAAGGAACGGGCGGTGGCAGCATCGCACACCTCAACTTTGTTCGAACAGTTCACCACGAGCCACAGCCGCTGCCCGTAGATCTTGCAGTCGTTGCCCACGTCGCCCAGCTCCTTCACCTGGTCAGGGTTGCGCGACGGGAAGATGTTCTTCTGATACTGCCCTGTGGCAAGGTCGAGATAGTCGAGTGTGGCCTTGTTGGCCCCCATGTTGCCCTCGCAGAGCAGGTAGAGCCCGGCGTAGTGAGTGGTGGAAACCGACGCAACGGGACTGACGGTGGGCATCACCACGTCGTCGTCTTTGCGACAACTGGAAAGGCCGATCATGGCAAGTAGCAAGAGGACTGAAAACGAACGACATGATGGCAGATATGGAATGAGTTTACAAAGTCGACGACTTTGTGACACAAACTCGACGACTTTGTAAGACAAACTCGTCGACTTTGTAAAATGATTAATGTGAGCCTGTTTTTCCATTATATTTTAACCTCCAGTCCGATGGCGAAGTTTCGCCCCGGCATGGGATAGTTGGCAATGACATCGTATTGCTGGTCGAAGAGGTTGTTCGCCTCAGCCGACAGGCGGCACTCATAGCCGTTCAGTCGGAAACGCCATGCTGCCGAGAGGTCGCTGGTGTACCAGGGCTGCATGTAGTTGTACTGTGAGTTCTCCTGTGCGTTCCAGCGTTCGCCGGTGTAGATGAAACTGTAGTTCAGGGAAAGGCTGCGCCAGTCGAGTCCCGCGATGAGCGAGCCGGCGTGACGGGGGATGTAGGGAATCTGGTCGCGGTAGTACGTGGTGGAGCGATTGGTGATGTCGATGGCACGCTGGTAGGTGTACTGGGCGCGGAGCGATAGGCTCGCTCCTGTGCGTGTGAGGGGAAGAGCCACCGAGCCGGCCATGTCGAGGCCGCGGATGTCGACCTCGCCCAAGTTCAGCATCGTCCAACGGAACTGCTGTCCCTTGGGGTAGGCGATGATCTTATCCTTCACCTTATTATAATATAGGTCGGCTTGCAGGGAGAAGTGGACTTCCCCCAGGTGCCTGTCCATCAACAGTCCCACGTCGTACTGCGTGGCGCGCTCGGGACGCAGGGCTGCACTGCCTATGTCGGTATAGTAAAGGTCATTGAAAGTGGGCATACGGTAGCTTTGCTTCACGTATGCCCGTAGTGACAGCCACTTGCCCTTGAAGGGATAAAGGTTGGCAAACAGAGCGGGCGTCAGCTGACTGTCATTCTTTCGTTGGTGGTTGTTTCTGGTACGGTCGTTGATATACGAGCCCACTATGGAGGCTTGTATCTTCAGCCGGCGGTAGTCAATCGCCGTGGCTGCGGAGAGCAGGTGCGACCATCGGGTGGGGTAGGCGAAGCGGTAGGTGTCGGCATTCAGCTTGTTCCAGCGTAGGTCGTAGCTCAGCGAGGCGCTCCAGCCGGGCAGTAGTTCCACGACATTGGCCGTCGAGAGGTACAGTTCCTGCTGGCGGTAGGTGTTGTCGACGGGCAGCACCGTGGTGTCGCGGTTTGCGTAGTGGGTCTGGTAGAAGGCGTACTTGGCCAGCCAGCGCGTGCTGAACCGCTCGCCGTAGGATTTCTGCCATGAGGCCTGGTAGAAGGTGTTCAGGTCCTGTTGCCGCTCGCCGCGGCTCCACACGTTGTTCACGATGGCCCCGGGAATGCCGCGTGCCGAGTTGTACAGGTAGCCCTTCAGTTGCCACTGCCCCTGTTCGAGCATGCCGTGCAGGTTCAGTTCCATGCGCTCGGCGTGGATGTCGCCGTTCTGACGGGTGGCGGTGGTATCCCAAGCCACGGTGCCGTCGAGGTTCTTCCGTCGGTAGCGGAAGCGGTACTTGCCGCTGGCCGTCATGAATTCGGCATTCGTGCTGAGGCTCACGTCCGGTGTCAGCCGCTCTTCCCAGAGCAGGGATGTGCGGAGCAGGTCGCTGGCACCATATTTCACCCGTGCCTTCAAGTGGGTGTGCTCGCCCACTGCAAAACGGGGCATCCTGGTGCGTATGTAGACCGACGAGGCCGAGGCGAAGTCGCTGGCAGCCTGGAAGATGGCACTTTTCTGCCCGTTGCAGAGGGTCACCTCCTCGATGTTGTCGAGCGAGAACTGTCCGAGGTCGGTCTGTCCGTTCTGCGCGTTGCCCAACACGATGCCGTCGTAGCTCACAGCCAAGTGGTTCGTTCCCATGGAGCGCACATCGACGGTCTTCACGCCGCCCACGCCGCCGTAGTCCTTCAGCTGCACGCCTGAGAAGTAGCGCGTGGCATCGGCCACCGAGAGTGCCGACAGCCGTTGCAGTTCCTCACCGCTGAGTTTTTGCGTAGGGATGACCTCCCTGAACGTCAGCTTCGACAGGATCACCACTTCGCCCACCTGCTGCAGGGAGTCCATGCGCCCCCCCTGTTGCCGTGCCTCCGCAGCCCCCTCCCGTCCTGTATGTTGCGACTGAGTCGCAACGCACTGAACCAAGCACAGCATTAACAACAGCAGGCGACAGGTCATGCTCTTCTTTTTTCTTTTTGTTTCCTTCCCTGCATCCTAACCCCAGAGGCATGCAGGAATCTTCTTTCTCGTGGCAGGTCTTCTGACTTCGTCGTCCA
Source organism: uncultured Prevotella sp. (assembly GCA_947302435.1). Taxonomy (GTDB): domain Bacteria; phylum Bacteroidota; class Bacteroidia; order Bacteroidales; family Bacteroidaceae; genus Prevotella. The sequence continues at coordinate 61,121 of CAMYVQ010000013.1, forward strand.
GCGCAAGCGTCTTCCCGAAAATAGCAGTGACTTCTTGTTTGCGCCGTGGTTAAGGACAACTTACAGCTGCGGGACAGTCGGGGATTCTCACCCAGGCACTTCCTTTTTTTTTCGTCCGTGCCTTTTTTCGTTCCCTTTTTAATCGGTTATCGAACCACGATTTTGGCTGCAAAGTTACATAAAAAGCTTGTAAAAAGATAGCGATTTTGGAAGATTAACGCAATTCGGCCTAAAATAAAGGCAAGACGGGGATTTAGAACCCCTTAATAAGGGGCGGATATAATGCAGGGTAACCTCATTTAGCCATCTCCTTCATCTTTGTGACGAAGCTATTGAAGCTCGTCAGCAGTTCTTCGACAAGCGAAGCGGCAAGCCGATTACCTCGTAGGCACTGCGCTCAATTCAAGGAAACGAAGACCTAATGTCTGCCGAGCTTGCTCATCAGAAATTGCATAAATGGTGAGAGCATAAAGTGTCTGACATTTCATAAGTACAAATCGCCAGCCCCTTTGTCTGGGACTGGCGATTAACTGTAACAATCCTTTCGAAGACGAAGACTTATGACTCAAGCAACTCATTCATAAGCGTATGGTGGGTTCTTTTGCTGCTTACCTTGTATCCATTTGATGATGTGATAACCATATTCTTTGAAAATTTAAAGGGTTAATGTTTCAATACCTTCTTTCCGCCTATGATGTTGATACCTTTTTGTGGTTCAGTTAACCTTCTGCCATTAAGGTCATAGATAGGAGCGTTTGTAGTTTCTTTATCTGAGGTAACGCTTGTAATATCAGTTGGAGTACCTTCTACTATATTCAAAAAGTCTTTCCATCCTTCCGTTGCCTTATATTTCTCTATAGTGCCCTTTGGAACATATAGCGTAGCATTCATAAAAGTATTTTGGCTAAAACTCCCATAACTTGATGAACTACCATATATTACAAATGGATTTTCTATCAATGAAACTACCGTAGCAAGATTCTCGCAATCGAAGGCACTGAATCCAATGCTCGTCACGCTGTTGGGGATTTCAATGGAAGTAAGGCCTGAGCAACCAGAGAAAGCGTTGTTTCCTATACTCGCCACGCTGTTGGGGATAATCGTGTTTTTACATCCAGCAATTAAGGTATTCGTTGCTGTTTCAATAATAGCATTACAATTATCACGTGAATCGTATATAGAATTACTTTCTTCAACCATAATAGAAGTCAGACCACTGCAAGAACTGAACGCACCACTTCCTATGCTCGTCACGCTGTTGGGGATGGTGACGGAGGTAAGGCCAGAGCAACCCCAGAACGCAGAATTTCCAATACTTGTCACCTCATCACCAATAACGACTTTCTTTATTGATGCATTCCCTCTGAACCATGCACCAATCTCATTGCAATGTAATTCAACAGAGGTAAGGCCAAAGCAACCCTCGAACGCATAATCTCCTATTGATGTTGCGCTGTTAGGGATGGTAATGGAAGTAAGGCCAGAACAATCACGGAACGCAACTACATCAATGCTTATTACTTCATCACCAATATAAACTGTCTTTATTGACGTATTCCCTTTGAACCATGCTCCAATCTCTTTGCAATGAAATTCAACGGAGGTAAGGCCAGAGCAGCCACCGAACGCATCATTTTCTATTGATGTCACACTGTTGCCGATTGTAACGGAAGTTAAGCCAGAACAACCATAGAATGCTTTTTCCGCAATGTTAGTCACCTCGTCACCAATAACGATTGTCTTTATTGATGCATTCCCTTTGAACCATGCTCCAATTTCTTTGCAATGGAATTCAACGGAGGTAAGGCCAGAGCAACCAGAGAACGTACTACTTCCAATGCTCGTCACTCCATTACCGATGGTGACGGAGGTAAGGCCGGAGCAACCAGAGAACGCATAATCTCCAATGCTCGTCACGCTGTTGGGGATTTCAATGGAGGTAAGGCCAGAGCAACCTAAGAACGCAGCACGCCCTCCAATGCTCGTCACGCTGTTGCCGATGGTGATAGAGGTAAGGCCAGAGCAACCCCAGAACGCATAACTTCCAATTGATGTAACATCATCCCCCAAAACATATTCATCTACTTGACTTCCAAAGATGTTACCTAATGTATAATTGGAACTATACGATTTTGATGCAATAGCGTTACTATTTAAGGTTACTTTGGTAAGGCTGGAGCAATCACGGAACGCATAAATTCCAATGCTCGTCACGCTGTTGCCGATGGTGACAGAGGTAAGGCCACTGCAACCATCGAACGCACAAACTCCAATGCTCGTCACGCTGTTGGGGATGGTGATGGAGGTAAGGCCAGAGCAACTTTGGAACGCATTATTTCCAATGCTTGTCACGCTGTTGGGGATTTCAATGGAGGTAAGGCCGGAGCAACCAGCGAACGCACAATCTCCAATGCTCGTCACGCTGTTGGGGATTTCAATGGAGGTAAGGCCAGAGCA
>CAMYVQ010000014.1 GCA_947302435.1 uncultured Prevotella sp.
ATCAGAATCTTCGATACTGATTAATTAACCCGCGATGTCCTGCAAAGCATCCTTTTGTGCTACCCGTTCGTCACTACAACATGGGCAGCGGACACAATACAATTGCAAAGATACGAAATAATTCTGTTATTCTTTTTGCAATAAGGTGTAATTTAAATCAAATTTAACCGTATAAAGGTACTTTTTCCATTAAAGAGGTCATTATTTTGCAATTCTTGTATACCTTTGCAGTGTAATTAAACAATCGGATTTACGATAAAAGGAACTTCGCATAATATGAGCCGATATGAGATTGCAAGAGCTGGGTGGAAAGGTGGATAGTCATAAAGGCTCAGATAAGGCCACAAAAAGGCTGTGGTCAGTATGTTTAATTAAAAATGTTTTATGAAACAAACATGCTTCTTTATGAAACAATCCTCAAAAATCACCGCTAATTTAGAAAAAGCGGTAACTTTGCACGTAGCAATACTAAAAACACTCCTACAACTTTTAGACACTTTTCTTACATCGAACTCACGTGGTATTAAGAAATGGCGAACAGATAGCCGTCCAAGTGGCGGCTATCTGTTTGATTGTTGGGTTCGTTTTCGGAATCTGCATTTGAGTTTTGGATGAGAAAAGAAGGGAATGGTGATGCGGCTTTTTTGCCATTTTTCCAAAGAAAAAAAGCGATTAAGTGTTAAAAGACCACAAATAATATTGGAAGTTTGTGCGTTGCAGAAATAAAATTAGTAATTTTGCAACGTCTTTTTGGAAACTGCCGGCTCATTTCATTTGAAAGGAGCTGTTCCAAAAGACCTATGAAGTACTTACATAACCCAAACAATAATTTATGATTTTTAAGAAATTAAAGACATTTGCAATATTATCCCTCTCCCTGTTCGCCGCTACTCCCGTGGCAGCGCAGGACTTATTGGCCAATCAGGCTCCCATCGACCGCAAGATGAAGGCTGTCGATGCCGAGATGCTGAGACAACTGGTGGAGTTCGAGGAAGAGTACGACTCTCCAGCCGAAGACCTGTATGAGGATTGGGATAACACCTACGCCCACCGCGAATCAGCATTGCCCGACTCCTTCCGCATCGACCTGCGCAACTTCTGCATGCCGACTCCGAGCCGCGTCATCACCTCGAACTTCGGCCCGCGCTGGCGCAGACAGCATAAAGGTCTTGACATCAAGGTCTATATTGGCGACACCATCCGCGCGGCATTCAATGGCAAGGTGCGTGTGGTCAAGAACGAAGGGGCACGCAAAGGCTACGGCAAGTATATTGTCATCCGTCACCCCAACGGTTTAGAGACCATCTACGGACACCTTTCCAAGCAGCTCGTCGTCGAGAATCAGGACGTTCGCGCCGGTGAGCCTATCGCCCTGGGTGGCAACACGGGTCGCAGCACGGGCTCGCACCTGCACTTCGAGACCCGTCTGTGCGGCGTAGCCCTCAACCCTGCCATCATGTTCGACTTTGTCAATCAGGATATCGTGAGCGATTTCTATGATTTCCACAAGGACAGCTATGAGTTCGACGGCCGTCTGGCCACTCAGCTGCGCGGTGCCAATGGCCGCTATGGCTACAACCCTGCCGACGTGAACAGTCCCAATATGGGCAAGTCGCGCGAGGTGGCAAGCAGCAGCGGCTCCTCCCGTTACCACAAAGTCAGGAAGGGCGAAACCCTCTCTTCCATCGCCCGCAAGCGCGGCACCAGTGTCACTGCACTGTGCAAGCTGAACCGCATCAGCAAGAACGTGCGCCTGCGTCCCGGACAAATCTTGAAGTACAACTGATTCTGACGACAGTCTTTTCCGACCACAGACTACAGAGTAAAAATCTCCACATATACCATACGAAGGGGGAGCCGTTTTTCATCAACGGTTCCCCCTTTCGCATGAAGTGACATTCCTATTCAAATGGAGTGACATTGCCATTCATCAAGAACCAATTTACAAAGTCGACGAGTTTGTTCAACAAAGTCGACGAGTTTGTCCGACAAAGTCGACGACTTTGTAACTTCATTCCATTTCAATCATTACGTCAATCCACAAAAAACTCTCCGATTTGTTTTGCGATTCGGATTATTTGTGCTATCTTTGCCACTGAGAGCGAAAAGGATTCACTCGGCAGAAGAAGCGTTATACTCCAAACTTACGAAACGTTTCGGAACTGGCAAAAGCTATCCCGCGTTTCTGCCGTGTAGCAGAACGAAACTGAAAACTATAAATAGACACACCATGAACAGAAGAATGCTAACGATAGTACTGGCCGCACTGTTGCCGGTGCTTACCCGTGGCGCTGTGGGCGATACGTTCACTGCCGAAACTCAGGAGGGTACCACGCTCCGTTATACGGTGAGCAGTGAGGATGACAAAACCTGTAGACTTTCAGGATTAGTAACAGACAAATCACAACTGAACGAGACACTCACAATTCCCGATGAGGTAAACGGCTATGCCGTGAGCAGTATTGATTACACGTACAGCGGCACCCCTGGTACTGGTGGCATCAAATATGGTATGTTTTACGGTTGTGAAAACCTGCGTAGCGTGGTGCTGCCACGGAAAATGCGTACCATCGGGAAATATGCTTTCAACCAGTGTGTCAATTTGGAGAGCATCACACTACCCGACAGTATTAGATTAATCAGTCAGTACACATTCAACAGCTGCACTTCCTTGAAGGAGATTGTTTTGCCCGATAGTATCAGCGAGATTGAGGAAAGAGCTTTTTCTGGTTGTTCTGGCTTAAAGGCTGTCACACTGCCTGCACAGTTGAAGGTCATCGGTACCTATGCATTCAATGGTGTTACGGCACAGGCGATGGTTACGGCTTTGATGAAAGAACCATTTTCATTGTCTTCAAATGTTTTTGGTAGCAAATTCCCGACGGGCATCACCCTCATTGTTCCTCAGGGCTGCAAAACCGCCTATAGGAGTGCCGCTGTCTGGAAGAACTTTGCAATCTTCGAGCAGGGCGAGACCATCTATGCTAAGACCTATACCGACGAGCAGGGCGTGGTCTACACGCTGCAGCAGACCGACACAGAAAACAGCTACAGCGTTACGGGATATACCGAAGGGATGACTCAGAATGTGGTGATTGCTAATGATATCGATGGTTGTCCTGTTACGGCCATTGCAAATAACGCATTCAAGAACTGTACGGAACTGAAAAGTATCACCTTGCCAAACAATCTCAAATCCATTAGCTCATCTGCCTTTTCAGGCTGTACCTCACTGACTGAGGTCGTGTCACTCAAACAGAATCCGACTACCATTACGGGTAGTTTTGGTAGCGATGTCTATAAAACAGCCATTTTGCGTGTACCTGTAGGCACAAAGGAGGCTTATCTGAATATTTCTCCGTGGAGTTCTTTCTATATTTATGAAACAGGAGAAAAAGTGCATGATCGTTACGTCACCGACCCGCAGGGCGTGAACTACACCCTCTATAAAAAGGACACCTCTTTCTACTATAGTCTCACAGGCCATACAGATGAACTGGCTGACAGCATCGCCATTCCCGCTTCATTAGATGATGTACCCGTAACCAGCATTATCAATAACGCCTTTGCTGGTTGCACTAACCTGAAGTGGATATCTATACCTGCCACCATTACCTCTATATCAAGCAAAAGCATGTTTGAGGGTTGCTCGCTCACACTGGCATTGAATCAAGAGCAAGTGTCGGGGTGGAGTGGTTCGTCGTTTATCGCCGCACTTGAACTGGGCGACAATGTTAAAGAGTTGGGCAATTATGCTTTCAGTAGTTGCCCAAATCTGGTGAAGGTCAATTTTAGTGAAGGGATCAAGGTCTTTGGAAATGGAACGTTCAAGAACTGTATCAGTTTGAAGGAGGTTCACTTCCCAGCAACATTGACAACAGTAGGAAATGAGAGTTTTTATGGTTGCACAGCCCTTACCACGGTTAGGTTAGAAAAAGGTGTCACAGAGATTGCACGCGGAGCTTTTCAGAATTGTACTAATTTGACTGACATCACACTGCCGGAAGGTCTTGCGAAAATAGGGGAATATGCTTTTTTTGGCTGTAGCCAACTCATTGACATTCAGCTGCCAGAAAACATAGAAATATGTGAATATGCCTTCCAAAACTGCACAGGACTGACGGAAATAACCATACCGAAAGGGGTTATGTTGGATGGGCCGTGGATGTCGGATGGGGTTCCGATCGGAGAAGACGATTTCGCTTTCAGTGGCTGTACATCCATCACGAAAGTTACATGGAATGCCTCCTCTTATTTTTTCTATTTATCATTATTCCCCTATGTATGTGAATTACACATCGGCAAGGATGTGAACAATTTTGGGAACGGAGCTACATCCAGATGTGCAAACCTCGAAATCATCAAGGTGGATGCAGAAAACACGGTCTATGATTCACGTGAGGACTGCAATGCAATTATTGAGACAGCCACCAATGCGTTGGTCTCAGGTTGCAAGAGCTCTGTGATTCCAGAGAGCATTAGCAAAATAAGAGAAAAAGCATTCCAAGGATGTAAAGGACTGACGGAGGTGAATTTTTCTGCAGGCATGAAGAGCATAGGCAATAACGCTTTCGATGGCTGTTCGGGGCTCCAGTCTATTATATCCTATATCAAGACCCCTTTCGATATCAGTGCGTTTGACAGCCAGACACTTTCGTCTGCCACCCTCACAATACCGTTTGGTAAGACGAAGGTATATCGGAACACAGACGGTTGGGGATTCCAGACCATCGTGGAGATGGAAGGCAATGAGGAGGAAACAACATTCATACAGTTTGCCGATGCAACTACAAAGCGCATCTGTGTCAACAAATGGGATGATAACAGTGATGGAGAGGTCAGCCTGTACGAAGCAAAACAAGTGACAGAAATTTATCAAGGCATCTTTAATGGCAGTGCCATCGTCAGTTTTGACGAACTAAAGTATTTCACCAATCTGACAACCATTAGGAGTGGCGCTTTTCGGAATTGCAAGAGCCTGATTTCTGTCACTTTTCCCGAGAGTGTAAGTGCTATTGAAGAATATGCCTTTTATGACTGTGAAAGCCTTGCATCTGTCAATATTCCTAAAGGTGTGACCGCTATAAACAGATATACCTTCTATGGCTGCAAGAGCCTGACATCGATAGAGCTTCCCCAAATCATCACAAGCATCAGTGAATATACATTCTCTGGTTGTAGCTCATTATCATCGGTAAACATACCAAATGGTGTAACTTCCATTGGTGAACGTGCGTTTGAGGAATGTTCAAACCTGACTGCCATCACCCTTCCTGAAGGGTTGACAGCCATTGAAACGTATGCCTTTTCTGGGTGTGGTCTGCGCGAACTGACACTCCCTTCGACATTGACAACTATCGGCGACTATGGTTTAACAGGTAGTATTATTCGCTGCATGTTTGCAACGCCTATTGATGTAAACACCCCCATCGCGGATGCTTACAGTGTGTTGCTATATGTTCCACAGGGCAGTGAGAAAGCATTCAGTGAAGCAAACGGCTGGAAAGACTTCATTATAATGGGTATGGGCGACGAAGACATAGCTATCGACTGGACTGAAGGCCAGATTACGGTGAATGTAGAAGAGGCAGGTCAACTACGCTTAGCTGTGTTGGAGTTGGACGAAGAAGAAATCACCCGGCTGAAGATTCGCGGCAAGATGAACAGTGTCGATATTGTGTATCTAAGGGAAAGCGTTGGCAAGATAGCCCATTTGGAATCGCTCGATCTAAGCGATGTGACACTGGTCTATGACGGTGGATGCTACAAAAGCGGTGGTTCTGGTGCCAGTGTCTTAGGGGCGGGTAGTAATTATTATTACTATCTGTCTGAGGAAGACAAAGAAGTGAAGGTTCACAGTTATTTGGGCGGTGGTCCCTATGGAATTGACTATTACTACAGCTATAGCCCTTATCTTGCCGGTGCTTTTGCAGAACTACCATACAAGCATGTGGTTATGCCGAGAAGCGTCACCAAAGCCGCACGTTATGTTTTCAGTGGCTGCAATGACCTGCAGAGCTTTGAGTTCCCAGGAGGTTTCAACGTGATACAAACTGGCGCGTTCAATGGTTGCATACGGCTGACTACCTTTGATTTCGAGCAGGTGGACTCTGTTTACGCTTACGCCTTCCAAAATTGTAAGATGCTACAGCATGTGGAGCATTTTGAGCATATCAGCTACGTGGGCGAATCGGCCTTTACAGGCTGTGTGCGACTTGGAACGGACGGCACCTTGTCTTTGCCCAATGTAGAAACGATTCCTGAACAGGCGTTTTATAATTGTTACGGTATCAGGACTGTCAAATTCCCAGACCGTCTCCAGTCAATAGGGAATAGTGCTTTTGGATATTGCAAGAACCTGATGACTGTCGATTTGCCAGAAAGCCTTACCAAGATTGACGACCTGGCATTCTATGAATGCAAGGCACTGAGACAGGTCAACTATTCCGAATCACTGCTGCATGTCAATTACAAAAGCTTTCTGGAGACACCTTGGTTAGAAGCCTTGCCTTGTGAGAATGGTATCAAATACATGGGGAATATCGCCCTGTGCCACGATAAAAAGACGGCCGATGCCTCATCGACTGCCATTGCATTCAGAGAGGGTACAACCTGCATTGCAGACAGGTTCATAGAATCCGTTGACTATAATGTAGCGAACAAAATCACGCAAATTACTTTCCCGTCGTCATTGATAAGGATAGGTGCATCAGCTTTTTCCAGTAGGGAGCAATATACGGCTGGAATCGAACTTCCCATCACATCATTGACTTTACCCGAACAGTTGCGCTTTATTGGTGAAAGGGCGTTCTATGGTGCTCAGAAGCTGACCAAGGTGACACTGTCCGAAAATCTGGAAGAATTCGGTGAAGGATGCTTCGGGTACTGTCAAGGGCTGACGATAGTCAACTACAACACCAAGCAAGCTACTGGTTCTAACCTGTTTGCAAACTGTACCAATCTGGAGAAGGTGAATATCGGCCCCGAAGTCCGCTTGTTGCCTAACGGAATTTTTAATGGTTGTACAAAACTGACTGTTGCCAAGTTTGCAGAACGGAACGATGACACGCCCCTTATTCTTGGTGATTCCGTATTCTATGGTTGCACGCACCTCGAATCGTTGTCATTACCCACCGCTTGTGTCGAGGAAATTGGAAGTGCTGCATTCAGCGGCTGTGCCTGGCTGATCAAATTCGTTGTTCCGCAGAAGGTTACCACCATTCATGCCAATACTTTTAATGGATGCAGCAGCCTGATGTCTGTCAAGTTGCACGACGGTGTGAAAACCATTGGCGACGGTGCCTTTTCTGGCTGTAGCATACTCCCCTCCATCGAACTACCCGTAGGAATAGACAGTATAGGAAGTGGAGCCTTTAGCGGATGCCACTCGTTTACGGAACTGACCATTCCTGCCAGCGTTACCCGTTTAGGCAGCAACTTTGTTGCCGACTGCTATCAACTGACGTTGCTCAACAGTCGCATAGCCCGTCCTGATAACATAGATGGAGCAATCCCTATGTCCAAGAAAGTATTGGCTGATTATTACGGATTCTCTCAATGGGATAATGATCCGAAGTTGACCGATTGGCATTATCAGTTCGTGACACTCATTGTGCCCGACGGCAGCAAAGAACTTTACCGGAAGGCTGAAGGCTGGAAAAAGTTCAACAACATACAAGAGGTTAGCGGTAACGACCTGACGGCAACAAACAAGCTGTCTGTCGCCCACACCTATATAAATGCCGGACAGACGACTGATTTAAATATCAGCCTGACAAATACTGTCACTGACTTTACGGCCTATCAGTTCGACCTCATCATGCCACTTGGCCTGAACATCGCAACCGACTCCCAAGGGAAGCTCGCTGTGAAGAAGGGCAGTCGCTATGTAGACGAAAGCGTGATGCTGACAGCAGAACAACTACCAGTTCATTTGTATGCGGACTTCGTGAAATACAGGATTATCTGCATGTCAGCCACAAATACGCCTATTACCGGTAACGAGGGCTTATTGCTCACAATTACCCTGAGAGCCAGTGAAAACAAGCCGTTGGGCGACTATGATGCCACCTTGGAAAACATTATCTTTACACGGACAGATGGCACAAACGTGGAACTTGACTACGTTCCCTTTATGGTTACGATAGAAAACGAGGAAGACGGTCTGAAGGGTGACGTGAATCGAGACGAGGAAGTCGATGTGGCCGATGTGGTGCAGACGGTAAACTATACACTGGGTAAGACCCCTCAGATGTTTGCCAAGTATAATGCCGACGTGAACGGTGACGGCGAAGTCAACGTAGGTGACATAGTGGCCATGATTGGCATCATCACAGGCACTTACGGTCATGTGGCAGAGTCGAGAGGCAGCAATATGCTTCCAGAGCATCATCTTACAGGAATAAAGACGAACCCTGCTCTGACCATTGGAGCTGGTGAGAAAGCGGTTCTCAACATTAAATTGCCAAATACCATTACTGCCCCCACTGCCTGGCAGATGGCATTGACCTTGCCTGACGGCATTGAAGTGGCCAAGCGCGAAGACGGGACACTCGACTGCCAGCTTTCTTCACGCCACGACACAGAGAGCCATACCCTCACAGTGGCAGACCAAGGCAATGGCCGCTACATAATGGTGTGCTATTCGGCCAAGAATATTCCACTTACTGGACAAACAGAGGATATAGTGTCCTTAACACTGCACGCTACCGAAAATGCTGAATGCAAGAGTTTTGAGGGAAGTGTCACCGATGTTGTGGTTTCCGATTCTGAAGGAATAAAGACACTGCTTGCGGGAGACAGGTTTGAGCTGCAGATTGAGCCTTCTGGCATCAGTTGCATCATGCCTAATGGTCACACGTTCGATGTCTATACCCTCGGTGGCAGAAAAGTGCGCCATCAGGTGACCGATGTTGAAGGTTTGCCCAAGGGCGTGTATATTGTGGAGGGCCAGAAGGTCGTGGTCAAATAAACGAAGCAGCCCCTTCCTGAGGAGGAACAATAAGACGAAATACCAATCTCAAATGGTTAGTCGTTTAACTTGAAGTTGGCAGAGGTCTGTAATAATGCAATGGCATCTTTCATAATGTCAGCATGGTCGAAAGCCAATTCAGGTAATGCTGACAACGGGAACCATCCTGCCTTTGCTGCATCGTCCTGACCATGGACTATAACAGGTTTATCAATGATGGCGAGGTATGCGACTGTGATGGTACGTCCCCTTGGATCACGGTCAACCTTGGAGTATGCGCCTATCTGATGCAAGTCTGATACAACCAGCCCAGTCTCCTCTTCCAGTTCCCTTATAGCGCATTGTTCCGTGGTCTCATCCATATTCATGAAACCACCGGGGAATGCCCATTGTCCTTTGAATGGGTCGTTCCCTCGTTGAATGAGCAGTACCTTCGGTTGCGATTCGTTGGTAATCACAACACAATCAGCAGTAACCGAAGGTTTTGGATATTTATAGGTATACTCCATAGCTTACCAATCCTCTCTTGCTTTCGCACGTTCAACCATCATTTGACGTTTTTTTTCTTTCTCATTGTCAGTCTCAGCTTTCATCTGCTCCCTCTCATCATCATCAAGCATATCCCAAGCGACATCACTATAAGATTTCTTGAAGTAAGTAGTGTCAATGATATGCTGGTCGTCTCTACCGAACTTGAATTCCCGTAAGACCATCAGCATGTCTTCGGGCAGACGTTCCTCGACTTCCCATCTGTTGCCAAGCGGCATACCCCAGACGGCTTCAGCGATACTTCCCACGATGGCACCCAATGTGTCAGCATCCGCACCAAGGCTGACAGCCAGACGTACTGCGTCCACATAGTCGGTGGCCATACTGATAATCTTCAGAGCGACAGGCACTGTGCCTTGGCACGTCTCGTCGAATCGGTTCAACACCGAAGACTTTGGCATATTGATGTCATACCCCGAGAACTGCACACACTCTTGCAGTATCTCGTCAATATGCATTGGTGCGCTCTGATATGAGTGTTCGTTGAACTGCAAAGCTCTGAAGATGGCCAGTGCCACTGTCTGCGCTCCCTTGATGCCCTCATCGTGGTTGTGTGTCGGGAGTGCGGTTGCTGCTGCAGCATCCAACACCTCATCGACAGACTTGTACCAATGGGCAACGGGACTGACACGCATGGCTGCACCATTACCGAATGACCCATACGGCTTCGGGTTGTCACTGACTACCCACTGGCCGAATCTACCACCATAGCCCCCCATCGGATGACGGTGGCGGTTGCACCAGTCATGCATTGACTCCCCAAAGTCGCGGTCGTGTAGCAATGCATCTGCTATGGCCACCGTGCAAATTGTATCATCCGTGTAGCCGTTTGCCGGGGAAAGCCACTCAAAGTTATAATCGTTTGTTGGATTGAATTCCCAACGGCTACCTACAATATCACCTAATATTGCTCCGTACATAATACTCAGACAATTCTTATAATGTTATCGATTATGTTTCTATTGTTTGCGCCCAACTATCACAAGTACTACTTTTGATTTTCCTTTAAAATCGCAAGTACCACTTTTGATTTTCAATCAAAATCGAGTGCAAATATACAAAATCATTTCATTCCTCCCAAATAGATTACCATCAAAAAATCTATCTGATATAATCCAGGTGGAACGGGAACTGACAGTCTTGACACTCACAGCTGCCATCTTCGTAGACCTTCACATTCGGACTGCCACATTCAGGACAGTACACATCTTGATAATCGTTACTGTGATAATTTTTCGAATCATAGTAACAATGTTTGTTAGAATGTCTGTAATAGGCATGATTACCACCATTACCGATTCTAACTTTCGGAATATCCTCTGCGATTAGAGCTATTACGCAGAAAACTATAGCAGCGATAATGAGAAATGTCACCATATTCTACCTATTATTCGTTTTCAACAAAGTTTATTCTGAACACCTCCCCATCAGGGTTTCTAAAGACAATTGACTTTTCCGTTTCTTTCACATAGCCGACAAAGAAGGTGCCATTGTCCGTTTTGTGTACCACACGCCATCCTCTATCATCTTCAGGTTTCTTTACCCACAGGCATCCCTCATTAGCAGACAAACCTTCAGGATAGTTACCCAGTTTGATATATTCATCGTTCACTTCCAGATAGTATCCGATAGTTGAGAGTACCACCCTACAAGCGTATGACAGGAAATATTTACTTGTCTGCTTGAATGGTACGTTGTCAACGAAATACCATTCCGTTTCTTGTGTATCATCATCTTCGTCTTGAGTATTGTCTTCCTCCAAAGAAGCTTCTCTTTTCATGTCGGCTACGACCAATTTTATTTCGTCATAAGAAATAGATTCAGGGCATCTTGCCTTGATGGGTGCCAGTTTAAAATCCCCCAACTCATCTATTATACTCTTTATCAGTCTGACATTCTTTTCAAGAACATAATTCTCCATTGACAATTCGCCACGCTCGACAAAGAAGCATATATGATCGAAGATGGTAGACATTGTCATTCTTCGCATCTGCGCTACACCAAAGACCGATATACCCTTCTGTATCAGTTTGAGCGTCTTGGCATACGATTCCGGCACTTTCTCGTTTCTTGAAGATTTTGTAGACGAATTGATTTTAGGTTGTTCCGGAGCTACCTCAATTCTTGGAGCGGAGTTAAGGTAGTCGACCACCGTTTCATCAATTCCAAGCAGCTTCTTTTTGATGCGAGATAGTAAAACAATCCCTTCAAGCGAGCGGCATCTGCTCAGTGCTACATACACTTGGCCAGGAGCGAAGGCCCGCCCAGCGTCTATCACCACCTTGTCAAATGTTAGTCCTTGACTCTTATGAATGGTGATAGCCCAGGCCAGTTTCAGAGGAAATTGAATGAAAGACCCAAGCGTTTCAATCTCCATTTCCTTTGTTTTCTTGTTTATATAGTACTTCTGATAGTCCCATCTTTGCCTCTCGACGTGGATCAGTTTCTTGTCATCACCTCTCACCACGATACAGTCATCATAGAGGTCTTCAACAGTACCGAGTTTACCATTGTAATACTCGTTTTCTTTGTTATCGTTCTTGACGAACATAACCCTTGCCCCTCTTTTCAAACAAAGCCTATAGTTCGTAGGATTGTCGTCTCTTGGATAAAAGCCTTCAATATAAGCCTTGTATTCAACTTCCTTCTCCCAAGTTATGGCTTCAAGTTCTGCATTATTGCGATGCTCTGCCATCCATTTATGCGTAGTCAGCGTAATATAACCGTTGGGATTGGGGTATTCAAAGTCGGGCTTATAAAGTGATAACAGCCTTCTTTCTTCATCGGGCGGCAATAGTCCTTCCCTAATCTGATTAAGCATATTTACAAACAACGGATTTGTTTGCCTGTAAACGTGCTTCAGTTCAAGAACGGGGCAGTTCCATTTCTTCATCACCAAGCTGCTGAAGAAATACATTGACTGATAAATGGGCGAAAGTTTCTCCAGATCGTCCTCTTTCGCAACGGGCATAAGCTGATAGAGGTCACCAAAAAGAATCACCTGAAGGCCACCAAAAGGAAGCTCGCTCTTTCTGTAATGTCTCAGAATATCATCAACCGCATCAAGCACATCACATCGGACCATGCTCACTTCGTCAATAATGAGGGCGTCGAGCGAAAGAATCACCTTTTTCTCTTCCTCTTTCAGGCTATATAGCTCCTTGTTTTTAACTTTGGGAACGTATGGACTGAGCGGAATTCTCAACAAGGAATGCAAAGTGACACCTCCGGCATTGTTCGCCGCAACACCAGTAGATGCGGTGACAGCCACTTTCTTATTCATTGATCTTAGTGTGACTACAGCTTCTTTTAGCAGAGTCGTTTTACCCGTCCCTGCTTTGCCAGTTATAAAGAAGCTTTCGCCTTTCTTTATAAGTTCTATTGCCTTTTTCCCTGTTTCGTCCAGTATCATAGTTTCGTTCTTTTCATTTCAAGGGTATGAAGTCACCATCGAAGCTGATGGGGTCTCTATGTTGGGAGCGCACGTGAATGTACGCCTTGCCCGAATCATACAGCTCAATCACGTAGTTATAGGTGTCCTCATCCGTCTTTATGTCAATCTCTATGCGAGACAGGTCTTTTTTCGGCTGAGTCACCTTCATGTTCTTGGCTTTTTTCCCAAAGTTCAGCCCTTGTGACGTTGATATCATCGGGGATAGATAAGCCTGGCCCAGATACGGTAGGTAGCTTATGACGGAATCACCTTTCAGTTCTAAGAAGAAGTCGGGCGTGACTGTCTGTGAGCCATACCGCATAGTATTCATCGACGTAATATCAATATGCATCTGCTTCGTGGCCACTGCTTCTGTTACCGATTTCTTCATCTGCTCTTTCCG
The DNA here is from genome assembly GCA_947302435.1 of uncultured Prevotella sp. Lineage (GTDB taxonomy): Bacteria > Bacteroidota > Bacteroidia > Bacteroidales > Bacteroidaceae > Prevotella. The sequence continues at coordinate 13,357 of CAMYVQ010000014.1, forward strand.
TTCTGTACGTTCCTGTAGAGTTGCACAGCTCACAAATGTCAAAACAAAGTATAGTAATATGAGGAGATTCTTATTCATTGTTATGTGATTATTATTCACATTGTCAGATATCTATATTTTTGGCTTTTAGCCTTATTAGTCTTTGTCGAGTAGCAGCAATGAACAAAGTCATATACCGCACAACTGGCAACAAAGTTAGGCAATTCTTGGGAAATAATACATTATTTTTATTTTTTTAATAATGCAACTGAGCCGTTTGATGTCTATACCCTCGGTGGCAGAAAAGTACGCCATCAGGTGACCGATGTTGACGGTCTGCCCAAGGGTGTGTGTATATTGTGGAGGGCCAGAAGGTCGTGGTCAGATAAACGAAGCATCACCTTCCTGAGGAGGAACAATAAGACGAAATACCAATTTTCAAATTGAACTACCCCTTTTCCGCAAATTTCCCATTAAAAAGAAGGGGAGTTTGCGGAAAAGTTTGTACATTTGCAGCGAGATATAGTAATTTATTTATGTTGGTATTACAAGACTGCATCGAAACGCTTTCATCATTCAAACAAAAATTTGGTGAGAAGTTTGGCATCCAGAGATTAGGAATCTTTGGATCAGTAGCCCGTCAGGAAAACACGGCAGATAGTGATATCGACATCGTAGTAGAAATAGAGAAGCCGACACTGGCTGGCATGTATGAATTACGCGAAACATTCAAGGTCATTTTCGGATGCGATGTAGACCTTGTGAGATACCGTGACACATTGCGTCCGCTTTTCAAGTCAAATATCCAGCGCGACGTAATTTATGTATAGCAACCAGTTCACCATTCACGACCGACTTGAAGAAATATTGGAGTCGATAGACCTTATTCAAGAATGGAGTAAGGATCGAACGTGTGTCGATGACTATATAAATAAATTCCGTGCCAACTACAAATAGCGGACACGGAATTGTTTTGATGAATTGTTTCTCCACGCACTTTAGCTATTCCTGAACACCAGACCATCGCCAAATTCGTCGATGATGATGGGCTTCGTGCGGTCGATCTCGTCGGCCAACAGCTTCTTTGACAGGTCGTTGAGGACGTACTGCTGGATGGCACGCTTCACGGGACGAGCACCAAAGTCGGGGTCGTAGCCTTCGCGAGCCAGCCACTTCACGGCGTGATCGGTGGCTTCGAGATGGAAGCCCTGCGGCTCCAACATCTGCTGCACACGGCGCAACTGTAGACGCACTACCTGTGCAATCTCGTCTTCCGTCAGCTGCTGGAAGGTGATAATCTCATCGATACGGTTCAGGAATTCGGGACGCATGGTGAGGCGCAGCTGGTCGCGCGTGGCGTTCGAGGTCATGATGATGATGGTGTTCTTGAAGTCAGCTGTGCGGCCCTTGTTGTCGGTCAGCCGACCGTCGTCGAGCACCTGCAAAAGGATGTTGAACACATCAGGGTGCGCTTTCTCAATTTCGTCGAAAAGGACGACTGAGTAGGGTTTGCGTCGCACGGCCTCGGTCAGCTGTCCGCCCTCGTCGTAGCCCACATAGCCCGGAGGGGCACCGATGAGTCGGCTCACGGTGTGCTTCTCCTGATACTCCGACATGTCGATACGGGTCATCATCGTCTCATCATTGAAGAGGTATTCAGCCAGTGCCTTGGCCAGTTCCGTCTTACCCACGCCCGTGGTGCCCAAGAAGATGAACGAGGCAATGGGTCGCTTCGGATCCTGTAAACCAGCACGACTGCGACGCACGGCATCCGAGACAGCAGTGATGGCCTCATTCTGTCCAATGACACGACGGTGCAGTTCCTCCTCCAAATGGAGCAGCTTTTCGCGCTCACTCTGCATCATGCGGGTCACGGGGATGCCCGTCCATCGGGAAACGACCTCGGCGATGTCGTCGGCAGTGACCTCCTCGCGGACAAGGCGAAGCCCCCCTCCTGTCGATGACAAACCGTCCAGCTGTGCCTGAATGGCCTTGATGTCGTCATCGAGGGCTTTCAGTTTTGAGTATCGGATTTCGGCCACGCGACCGTAGTCGCCTTCGCGCTCGGCACGCTCAGCCTCCAATCGCAGGTTCTCCATCTCCTGCTTGTCCTGCTGAATCTTGTTGATGAGCTGGCGTTCACCCTCCCATTTGGCACGGAACTGGGACTCCTGTTCTTTTAACTCAGCAATCTCCTTGTCGAGCTGAGAGAGTTTTTCAGAGGCAGGGGAACCACTTCCCACAGGACTGGTTTCGCGCTTGATGCTCTCACGCTCAATCTCAAGCTGAGCCAAGCGGCGCGTGATCTCGTCGAGTTCCTCAGGCACCGAGTCACGCTCCATGCGCAACTTGGCGGCAGCCTCATCCATCAGGTCGATGGCCTTATCAGGGAGGAAACGCTCCGAGATATACCGCTCAGAGAGCTGCACGGCGGCGATACAGGCATCATCCTGAATACGCACCTTGTGGTGGTTCTCATAGCGTTCCTTCAGGCCTCTTAATATAGAGATGGCTGAAAGTTCGTCGGGCTCGTCGACCATCACGGTCTGGAAGCGGCGTTCCAGTGCCTTGTCCTTCTCGAAGTACTTCTGGTATTCATTCAACGTGGTGGCACCGATGGCCCTCAGTTCGCCACGGGCCAATGCCGGCTTCAGGATGTTCGCGGCATCCATGGCGCCCTCGCCACCGCCAGCTCCCACCAGTGTGTGAATCTCATCGATGAAGAGGATGATGCGGCCTTCGCTCTGCGTCACCTCATTGATGACACTCTTCAGTCGCTCCTCGAACTCACCTTTATATTTGGCACCGGCAACCAATGCGCCCATATCGAGCGAGAAGAGTTGCTTGTCCTTCAGGTTCTCAGGCACGTCGCCACGCACGATACGTCCGGCCAGACCTTCCACAATGGCAGTCTTACCCGTACCCGGCTCACCTATCAGGATTGGGTTGTTCTTCGTGCGGCGCGAGAGAATCTGCAACACACGGCGAATCTCGTCGTCACGACCGATGACGGGATCGAGCTTCCCCTGACGGGCAAGGTCTACCAGATTCTTGGCATATTTCTCCAACGACTGGTAGTTGTCGTCGGCACTCTGCGACTGCACCTTCTGTCCGCGGCGCAGTTCCAGGATGGCCTGCCGCATGTCTTTCTCCGTGGCTCCGGCATCCTTCAAGATGCGGCTCACGGTGCTGCTGACCACGAGCAGCGCCAACAGGATCGGCTCACACGAAACATATTCGTCGCCCATCTCCTTCGACAGGTCTTCAGCCTTCATGAGCACCTTGTTGGTATCGCTGCTCAGGTAAGGCTCCCCACCCTGCACACGGGCCAGATGCTGCACCTCCTGACGGGCCAGCATCTCTATCTGCTGGGCGTTCATGCCCACTTTCTGGAAGATGTACGTGGTCACGTCCTTGGCCTTGTCCATCATCCCCAAGAGCAGGTGTACGGGCTCAATCATCTGCTGACCGCCCCGCTGTGCCGTCTGCACGGCAGCCTGCACCACCTCTTGCGCTTTGATTGTAAACTTTTCCAATGTCATAATCGTCTCCTTTCTTTTTTATTCATTTTGTCAATGGGGCTTCAAAAAGCATGCCCTATAGAGAGAATGAGACAAAACGTCACGAAAAACAGACAAAATGACAGATATATAAAATCAAAATGTCAAGATAATTCATGTAAAAGAATGTCCATCGGAAGGTGTCAGCCAGAGAAAAAAATCACCCCTTTTTCCACAATACTATTCCATTTTGCACTCTTTTCGGCACACAGACAAGCGTGTAAAAAGGCTTTTCAACTGCCATTCATGATGAATGGCATCGCCGTGGTGCGCCTAAAACGGTGAAAGCGAAATCCTTTATGACGACTGTAAAGTGGAATCACGCTGGAATTAAAGTCAAATCACCCTGTCATCAGACTTTACCCTCCGTGTCATTCAACATCAACGAAGATACGGCTCCATACAGCTTGAAGTGAGAAACAACATTAACAACGACACAAAACAATAGGAACGACAAGAAAAAGCCCTGAAAACGGACAGGGCCGTCACGTAGAGCATCCACATTTCGCCCACAGCGAGCAAGAAGCTGTTTCGTGGATTCCAAACGAGTTGTATGAGCAGTACTTGTCAAGATAATTCATGCGTGAAGTGTTTTCCACTCTCATAAAAAAACTTAATTTTTGTTTTCCAATACTTAAAACACACCATAATTTATATATCTTTGTAGATTAATTGAGTACAAATTATCATTAAATTGGTAAAAAGGGAATTAATCAATAAAGCACAAATATGATGAGAAGAAATTTGACAAAAAGCTATTGGCTACAAGTAGTGCTGCTCATCCTACTGTCATGGGTGCAGCCTAAGGCAGCAATGGCCAGTACGGTGCTCACCGAGGATTACAACTGGATGGTGGTTCCCGGGGGAACGGAGAGTGTGCGACTGACGCTGGGTCTTTACGACAAGGACGGTCGTGACACGTGGGTGGAACACGGCTACGTCTATGTCAGCGTGGAGGGTATAGCAGAAGATCTGCTGCTGCTCTACTACGAGGCAGAACAAAACATCAGCGATGGCGACAAATGGAACGACGCCAAGTGGAAGAGTGAGGTGGCCGGTACGGTGACCCTCTTCCGTCCTGGCTATAACAACCAAGTGGTTACGTCGAACCTGACTAAGATTCCCATCTACAACAGTTCCGACCTGTACAAAGTAGACTTGGAATGGACGGTGCCCTATAAGTATCGTGGCAAGAAACTGACCATCAAGGTCGATGTCGACATGTGGCAGCACTTGTATAAGCACTGGTACTTCAAGAAAAACTACGAAGTGACCACTTCGGCTCCTCCAAAGCAGGAGAAACCGGAGGTGATGTTGAAGACACTGGCCATGGACGAGGTGCATAAGATGAAGACGAGGCTGATGTGGCAGATCCCCGTAACGGAAGTGCTCACAGCCGAAGGCTACTATACCGACTTTTCTGGGACAGAGCATGTGATGGCTCTGGAGAAGAGCACTTTCGGCGACTTCTACCTACCCTGTGACCAGCCACTGAAGAATGTCTATGTCAAAGTAACCTATAAAGACAGCGAAGGTAACATCATACCGCAGAAATCTGACGACCCGCCCGTTGTCTCCGACCCGATTGAAATGCCTATGTTCCATCAGGCAAAGAACCCGTCGGTGGCACTGCGCGACGACGGAAGTGCGGTTGTATCGTGGCAGATTGACTATGTGGGCTATTCCGACGTGATGGATACCGACATGTGGATGATTGCGCGAAATACCGACTACAACCCTTCTGACCCCACTCAAGGTAGCTGGGATATCGTAGGAGAAGAGGTGTTCGATGTTACCGAAGGCGTTTACACTTTTATAGACGAGACCCTACCATTAAGCTATACAGGCAAGCCTGTGGCCTATCGCATACAGCGAGGCACGGGTGTCATCTGGGGATGGGACAGCAGTGCCGGAGGAGTAGAGACTGCGTTGTTACAGCACATGAAACTGCCTCGCATTCTCTCGGCATCGGTGCAGAAGACCGACCTTTGGGATGATAAGCACCAGATACTTGTGAACTGGACAATGTCGAAGAACCCATCGAGTTACGACACGAACACGTTATATATTTACAACAATGTAGACTGGAACCTGTTTGTCAGCATGACGAACAGCGGCAATAGCAATGTCAATGCCAAGCTAATGGCCGACTTGGACATCAGCAGCAACCAGCGAATGGTGGCAGAAGACATCAACAGCCCCTACACCGGTACTTTCGATGGCAATGGACATACGCTGACTTATCATTTCAATCAGGCCGAAGAAAAGACCGAGGCAATGGTAGGACTGTTCCGCTATGTTAAGGGAGCCACTATCCGGAATTTGCATATCTCCGGTTCCATCAAGAGCGACAACCGAGCTATCGGTTCGCTCATCGGAAATGCCCTTGCCGAGACGACAACAGTTGAGTGTTGTCACTCATCGGTCAGCATTGAGACCAGTTACGACGGCGATGCTTCCTTGGGAGGATTCGTAGCTAATGTCAGAGACTATGCCACGGTTACTTTACGCAACTGTCTGTTCGACGGACAGTTCAATGCTCCTGAAGCCTCACGTTCCGGTGGCTTTGTGGGTTGGGTACAGAATTATGCAACGGCCAATTTGGAGAACTGTCTGTTCGACCCCATTTCAATCAGCATGACAATATCCGACTGTTACACCTTTGGCCGACAGAGCAATGTGGGTACGAAAGTGAACACCCAGAATTCCTATTACACGAAGATTCTTGGATACACTCAGGGTTACCCGGCAACAACGGCGACCAGTGAGCAGCTCATTACCAATTTAGGAAAGAACTGGCACATCGTTGACGGCAAGGCGTGCCCCATCTTGGCTTTTATACCAGAACAGATTGCTTCAAAGGCAGACTGGCTAAAAATCGTTAAGAAAGTCAATGCCGGAGAAGAAATCCATGCCGTGCTTACAGCCGATATTGACTTAGGGACCATTACCACCGATAACAAAGACGACGTGGTCATAGGCTCCTACAGTGCTCCATTTGTAGGCTCCGTCGACGGACAGGGGCACAAGATTACCATTGCCAACACAACTTCGTCCAACTACTCGGTACCTGTTTCAGCATTCGGTTTCGTCAAGGATGCCACCATCAGCAACTTGACTGTTGAAGGAAACATCAACAACAACAATGGAATCACTACAAGTTTTGTAGCCGTCGTCAACAATGGCGGACGGCTCAAACTGTCGAACTGTCGTTCGTCTGCCCGGCTGAAAGCAGTTTACACCACTTATCGCAACAGCTTTGGCGGTCTTATCTCCCAGGTAAGAGATGGGGCAACTGTCGAGATTGAGAACTGTCTTTTCGATGGCAGTCTGCAAGGCAGCGGCTATGGCTTCGGAGGCTTCGTGGGTCAGCGTATAGGCAAAGCTGTCGTCACGATCAGTAACAGTCTGCTGAACATTACTGACTGGCCTTCACAGGCATCCGATGTCGATGCTACTTTTGTCAGCGACGACGGTAATGGCAATGGCGTGACCAACATCATCAACAGCTACTACAGAAAGGCATTTGGAAAGATTCAAGGCGAAGCCATCGATGACATGACTTCCGAGCAACTGATTGCAAAGCTCGGCAGTGGCTGGATGATTCAAGGCAACAACGTTGTTCCCACTGTCGCCACCACCGATTCTGACGCTGACAACACCATCTATGTCTGGGATGAAGCTAATGCGCAAATGACGCTCTATACCGACATGTATGTTGAAGGAAAACTCACCTATACCAACAAACGTGAAGTGACCAAAGAGGAACGTGAGGCCCGTCTGGTGAAGCTGAACCTCACGCGCAGCTGTGTAGACTACAACTTCCGACTGGCAGTTGAACGAAACGGTTCGCCTTTCGTCATCGACGGAAAGGACGACAATGTGCAGACCGATGAAGTGATGATCGGTACGCCACTGGCTTTCGATGCCATCAAGATTGAGACGGAAGCCGACTGGGATGCCTTCGCCCGACGGGTGAACGACGGTGAGACCCGACTGAATGCCCTGCTCAAGAAAGATCTCACGCTGACCAACAAGAATGTGCTGATCGGCGCATCCCAGAGTCACGCCTATCGTGGCATTTTCGACGGTCATGGACATACTATAACGGTGGAATTCGGGCCTGAAGCCGCCGAGAGAATTGCCCTATTCCCCTACGTATCCGATGCTACGATCAAGAACCTGAACATCAAAGGTCGTATCCTGATCAACTACGGACGTCCGGGAAGCCTCATCGCAACCGTATATGCCACCAACGGTTACACGAAGACAGTAATAGAAAACTGTCACAGTTCTGTAATCATTGAGTCGGCCAAAGATGTTAAGGAATATAATCTTTACTATGGCGGCTTCGTCGGAGAGACTTCAACTAATGTATCTCTTGAAATGAATAACTGTGTGTTCGACGGTCAGTTCATTGATGAGGAGAACTTTCATTGGGGTGGCATCGTAGGCTGTGCATATGGTTACGGAGCAAAAATCTTACTCAAGAACTGTCTATACAATCCTATCGCGGGTGCTACGATTGTCAAGGGGGCAACGTTGGCCTATCCTTTTGAAGACTACGTAACGGTAACGATAGAGAACTGCTATTACACCAACAAGCAGAATGCCGACATTTTGCAAGGCATCGATGCATCATCGATGACCGATGAGGAGCTGACCGCCGCCCTCGGCTACGACTGGCACCCCATCACCACGACCGACGACGGTTCAGGACAGGCATCAGCCCGTCGCTCTGCTCCTCGCAGAGCTGCAAGCGTACCGGAGACCTTCTATTACGACACGAACGCCGTGCTCACCAATCTGGAGATCATCAAGCGTCACTCCAGTGTGATGCTCCGTTGGCAGACCAATGAAGGCGATGTGGACTACTTCACCATCAAGCGCCGTGACCGCATGGCTTTAGAGACCGACACCTTCGAGATTATCCAAGCCAATTATCACGAGTACACCTATGAAGACAAGACTGTGCAACCCCTGCACGACTACGACTATATCGTCGAGAGCACCGTTCATTGCGAGGGTAAGCACTGCTCGGAACTGAAAGCAACAGGACAGTGCGAGCCTTTCGGTCGGGTGAGCGGTTATGTTCGTATGTTCGACGGCACCGCCATTGCAGGCAAGAAGGTGACGGCGACTGCCGATCCTTCCGTTCCCAACGGTGTGATACGTTCGACATACACTGACCAGACCGGACGTTTCGTTATCGACAGCCTCTATTACACCCTTGAACAAGGTAAGTACACAGTCACCGTCAACCGTTCCGGCGAAGAGGCCCCCTACGATTCGTGGCTCGTCATCTTCAATGATGAAACGAACACCAAAGACAACCATTCCTTCTATCAGAAAAACTATTATTACTTCTCGGGCACAGTGCTCTACGAGGGGTCCAGCATTCCTGTGCGTGGTGCGAATTTCATCGTCGACAACGACACGGTCTGCAATCAGATGGGTGATCCCATCACCACTGACAACCGCGGTGAGTTCAAGATTGCCATTGCAAAGGGCAAACATACTGTGCGTGTAGTCAAGGAAGGACATACGTTTGAGAACGGAGGCTACTTCCTGAACAATGGCGAGGACAAGGAAATTGTCTGGAGCAATAATATTGCGGAAGTCTACCTGTGGGACAAGACCAAGGTGCGTCTGCGTGGACGTATCGTCGGAGGCGACCGTCAGGGCAGCCTCCCCTTAGGAAACTCTGAATCGGTGAACAACCTGGGCGACTCTATCCGTATGGTGATGCAACTGGAAGGCGACAACACCTCATGGATCGTGCGCAACCAAAAGGATGAGACGGTAAAAGAGCGCACACAGGTCTATGGCTTCGGTGCTATCGACGAGAAGACAGAACTGCCGAAAGACACGACCAGGATGCATCAGACACGTCACAGCATCAGCATCTTCCCATGGGAGAAGACAGGTGAATACTATGTGGAGCTGTTCCCCGTAAAATACAAGGTTACCGAAATATCCTGTACGGGCTACAGCACACTGTTCCAAAGCGGGAAGGTAGGAGAGACCATCGACCTCACCGCCTGCCATCATGGTGACACAGTAGAATACAACCGCATCTACCATAGCCCTGTTACGCTGGAAGTAAAGCAGAACAACATTACTACCGACAACTATTTCGGCGAGCGTAACTATCTCACAATGGGTAATAGCAGCAAGGAAAACGTAACGCTGTGGAGCAAGGATTTAGGCTACACTATGGGCTACCCCGTCTTCATGTCGGGCAATCGTTACAGTTTCTCACTCAGTGCACAGGAAGAGTACTGGTATAATAACCGAAAGACCAACCGACTTGACATTGTGAGCCTGAAAGGAGGTACTGTCTATGTGCAGAATCAGCTGGTATCCATCAATCAGACCGACTCGCTATCGCTTAACGAGAATGGCGAGGGCGTCTATTCGTTCGTGCCAAAGAACACCACGTTCATAGGCGAGGACGAGAACGCGCTGCGCTCCATGAGCATCACCCTGCTCTACGACAACACCTACTACGACATCAAGCCTTTCAACGAGCAGATACTCAAGGGCTATGTCATGGGAGCCAAAGCCATTCAGGGCTCACGCGTATCAGTAGCTGAAGTGCCCATTTTGAGCGACATCCTGCGTGACCCTCCCGGTGCAAACAGCTATTCCTACATCGAGGCCAACTCGAAACACAAAGTGGGCTATAATTTCCAGCTTGACTCAAAATTCGGCCTCCATCTTGAAAGCCAAACCGGATCTGGTGCCAACTGGTTCGACGGCCTGTATGCAGGAGGACCCGTCAGTGGAACCACGGGCGGTGTCATTAACCTGTCAAGCTCGAAAGTCGACTATACGTTCGATATCATCTTCGAGGGCGGTGGTTCGTGGACATGGAACTACGAATGGACCAACACTGAGCGCATACAGACTTCGTCATCACCCAAATGGGTTGGCACCAAGGCCGACATCTTCATGGGACTGACCACCAATGCCATCATGGAGGATGCCATTTCCGTGCGCGTCGTCACCGACTCGATGTATCAGCAGATGGTGCTTCGCCAGCAAGGACAGTATGGCAGCAACTATCTGAAGTCCGGAACGCTGAAAGCATTGGCCAGCGGTACTAACGAGAAGGGAAAGATTTGGCTGGTGCGCGACGAAGTACTCAGCGTAAGCACTGAATTGAAATCCTTCTTCGCCCACACCACAGAGTATATCGAGAACGAGTTGATTCCATCGCTCATTCAGCAGCGAAACGAACTGATGCTTCCTAACACCATCTCCTTAAAGGATGCCGAAGCAATGGCTGCAAGGGACAAGAAGACCTATTATCTCAGCAAGGTTGATGCCAGTGACCCGAAATTCGGTGTCGAATATACCATCTGCAAAAAGCCAAACGCCTCAGCAAAAGATCCCGACGAAGTAAACAAACTGAACCAGCTCATCAAGTCGTGGGTGGAGATTCTCGCCCATAACGAGAAAGAGAAGTTGAATCCTTCAGCTGTCGCCGACGTCGTAAAGACCTATGATTTCGACGGTGCAGCCAATATTCAGTACAGTGAGAGCTATACCTCATCTACCGATTACACCCGTTACTTCCACCTTCCATTCCTGACTGGCGGAACAGTAAATTTCAAGGTCTCCAATCTCGGAGGACTTCTCGAGTCCATACTCAACAAATTTAATAGCAAACCACAGGATGGAACAGCGGAGAAAAATGTAGAAGGCAATGAGGTTCACATTAGGACCACGGCGGCAGAATCAGTTCTTAGGTTCTTCCCTGTCCTTTCTCTCACCACCAACGACAAGAATACCGCTACGGATGCCGACACGAAGAAAACAGGCTTCGTGTTAAGCGCATCGCCGAAGTCGAACCTCAACGTCACCGTCTATCGCACAAAGCTGTCAACAGACAGTATCAACAAGATGACGAAAGACGGTCGGCTCATCCTGAATCTCAAGGACATGCAGGACATACACGACCATGTACGTGGCGGCGTTACAGGTGCCGGTATAGGTCTCAACTGGACGACCTACGCCAAAAACGATGACCAGTTCTATGGCAATTTCATATTCCATACCAACGGCGGTGCCACCTGTTCACCTTATGAGGACGAGCGGCGTACTAAGTATTACGATACCGACCAGAACGGAGTTGGCAAGGTGTACGATGCCAAGACAAAGGCCATCGATAATCTGCGTATATGGATAGACCAAGCAATCGTTAGCAACGTGCCCTACGGAGAGCCTGCACGATTCACCATCCACCTCTCCAACGAGACCGACATGCCCGACCGCAGTACGCCTATTTTCACCATCGGCTCATCTGATAGCAACAACCAAAAAGGTGCAAAGGTACTGATTGACGGCTATGCACTCAACAGTCAGGGCTATACCATCCCACTGCCAGGCGGACAGGTCATCACCAAGCAGGTGGAGGTCTTTGCCGGTGCCGAATACGACTACGAGGATTTGGGCATTATCCTCTACGACCCCAATGACTTGCCACGTACACAGACACAATTGCTTTCGGCACACTTCGTACCGTCAGCAGGTAAGATCAATGTATCTACTCCTGGCGACAAATGGGTCATCAATACGGAGTCACCTTACGATTCAAAGGAAAAAGGATGGTACATGCCCGTTCGCATTGACGGCTTCGACGTGACCTTCCCCAACTTCGACCATATCGAGCTGCAATACAAGCTCTCGACACAGGGCGAGAAAGACTGGGTGAACACCTGTTCGTTCTACAAGGATGAACAACTAATGGCCAAGGCCAGTGGAGTCCGGGAGCTCATCAAGAACGATGGCTATATCTCAACACAGTTCTTTGGAGAAATCGATCCTATTGAACAGTACTACGACCTCAGGGCTGTCGTCTATTGCCGTTATGGCAACGGATTCCTTACTTCCTCATCACCTGTTCTGAGCGGTATTAAGGACACCCGTCTGCCACAGGCCTTTGGCACGCCAAAGCCCATCAACGGCATCCTCGACATCGGTGACGACATTAACATCACCTTCTCTGAGCCCATTGCCAGCAACTACCTGTCAAAAGTGAACAACTTCGAGGTACTGGGCAGTACCAACAAGACCGACATCTCACTCTCTACCTGCCTGCACTTTAACGGTACAGACTTTGCCTACACTCAGGCATCGCGCGATTTGGCAGGAAAGAGCTTCACGGTCGATCTGATGCTCTATCCGGGCGAACACGACAAGAACATGGCAGTGATGAGTCATGGTGACGACTCAGGCCACATCTTGATTCTTGGTCTTACAGCTGACAATCGCATGTGTGCCCTTATCGACAGTATCATGTTCATTGGCACACGCCCCGTGGAGTTCAAGAGCCTGAAACAGGTGAATTATGTATTTGAGGTTGTGAAAGACAGCCTGACAAAAGTAACATTCTACGACGGTAATGAGTCTGTGGGCGGCGGAACGATGGCTGGTCGCTACTTCGGGAATGGAAAGATCCTCGTGGGCGACTATATCATGGGAGATGGCGAAAAATGGATGCCATACGTGGGCGACATGCTGGAAATGCGACTCTGGAGCAAGGCATTGAAGAAAGACGAAATCGACCAGTACGCCCAGAAACGTCTTACCGGCTATGAATTAGGACTCGTTGACAATTATCCCATGAGCGAAGGCAAGGGTAACTATTGCTACGACCGCGCCGTGGGCGGAGCCCATTTGGAACTAATCGGTACTACATGGAAGGTGCCTGCCGGACTCAGCCTACGTCTCGATGGTGAGAAAGGCGTGCGGCTAAATCCCGAGCCATTCAGTCGCGACAGCTATCATGACTATACGCTCATGTTCTGGTTCCGCACCACTGATTTCAATGGAGCATTGTTGTCCAACGGCCTTGCCAGACTGGAAAAGAACTGGAAAGACCATTTCAACATTGGCATCAATGAGGGCTGTCTCTATTATCGTTCTGGCAACCGTGAGGTGCAGTCCGACAGCTATGTAAGCGATGGTATGTGGCACCATGTGGCTGTGACCGTGAACCGTGCTCGTAATGTGGGTAATCTCTACATAGATCAGAAACTGAAGCAGAGCTTCGCCGTCGACACACTGGGTGGTATCCGTGGTGACTATCTGGCTGCAGGTGCTGTTTATGAAAACACATCAACAGTAAGAGATGCCCTGAAAGGCAATATTGATGAGTTAGCCATGTACGAGATGACACTACCCACCAATATTATTGAGTCGTTTGCAAACATGACACCCTCCGGACGCGAATTGGGCACCATGGTCTATCTGCCCTTCAGCCGCTCCGAGAAGTTGGGTAACAATCAGCAGCGCCTCATGCCATACGGACTCAGCATCATGGCCGAGCGCGACAACCAAGGCAACTACTCAACCCGCCGCGATACCATCGTCACTCCTGAAGTGATGGAAGCAATGGGCGACCGCACCAACTATGCGCCGATGAAGAATATGGGTAACGTTGAGAACCTTCACTTCAGTTATGTAGCAGACAAACAGAATCTGCTCATCAATCTCGACGAACCCGACGTAAGTCTGGAAAAGAGTAACGTCTATATCATCGTCAAAGAGGTGGCCGACCTAAATGGCAACCTCATGGCCAGCCCCATTGTCATGAATCTCTTCGTCTATCGCAATCCGTTACGATGGTCAGAAAAGCGTAAGACCGTCGAAGTGGTCTACGGTGAGGAGACGGTATTCCAGGTTAAGCTGTCCAACTTGAGTGGTCAGACGCGCAATTATCGCCTGGAGGATCTGCCACAATGGATCACGGCATCGAAGACCAGTGGCGTTATCGAGGCACTCGATGAAGAGACCCTCACATTTACCATTTCACCTTATATTAATATAGGCGACTTCAATGAGAAGATCAACCTTGTGGGCGATGAGGGTATGAACGAGCCACTGCCTATTTATATTAAGGTGCGTGGTGAAGCTCCCCAATGGGAAGTAAGCCAAACACTGAAGGACGTCAACATCACCATGAACATGGTGAGCCGTGTCGTCATTGACGGAACGGTGGCCGACAATCCTGAGAACCTCGTCGGTGTATTCGGCCCCGGCCATGAGACATTAGGTGTGGCTCATATCAATGTCGACAACTCGGGCAATGCCAATGAGGCACTGACTTATATCGTGATCTACAGTCCCGACGGTAAGGAAACACCGCTGCAGTTCGAGTACTACGATGCCTTGACAGGACGCATCAGCATCTTGGATCCGAATCCAAGACAGACCGTATACTTCAAGACGGATTCCATCATTGGAACTGACAAAGACCCGCTGATACTGATCAACGACAAGAACAAGGAAGTGCAGACTTTGCGTCTGAAGAAGGGATGGAACTGGTTGTCGTTCTATCTGTTGCCTGAAAAGAACACCATTGGCAATCTGCTTGATCAAGCCACGAAGTGGGAAGTGGGTGATGCATTTGAGTTCATGCCTGCAGAGGGTGAAAATAAGACCTTGTTCACCTATATGTCGGAACGTGACCCGAAAGTACCTACCAAGTATAACTATGCATGGGATCATCGCGATATGATGATTGAGCTCTATCCTCAGCTTCGCTATCGCTTCTACTCCAATAGCGATAAGACCGCCTACATCACCGGTGAGTATTATCTCTACTATCTTACCATCAATCAGGGCTGGAACCGTATTGGATTCCCATCGAAGCTCAATCTCCCCATTGCAACGGCAATGGCCGACTATACTGACAAGGGAAGCATTGGCGACATGATCAAGAGCCAGAACGAGTTCTCCGTGCTGACTGAAGTGGGAGGTGTACGCTTGTGGAAGGGTACGTTGACCAATCTTGAGTCAGGACAGGGCTATATGCTGAAGCACAATGATGCCACGACAGTGGAATTCTCGTATCCGTCCTTTAGCTCGAAGACACGTTTTGGAAACGACCCGTATAGAAGCAGGGCACTTTCATACGACAACGTTACGGGACAGTCGATGAACGTCATTGCCCGTACGTTGGGTGTCGATGTGCAGCCTGGCGACCGTCTGGTAGCCTATCAGCAGGGCGAGATTTGCGGCATGGCCGAGATGACGACCGACAGTCTGTTCTTCCTCTCCATCGGTGAGGTCGTGCCGAAAGCAGGCATCAGCTTCACCATTGAAAGGAACGGTGAACTGGTGGCTGCAACGGGTGAGCAGATGAAGTACGTCAGCAATGATGTGAAGGGCACGCTCAGTGAACCGACCGTCATTGACTTCATCGGCATTGACCGCTTTGCCGACGGTTCATGGTACGACATGCAGGGCCGCAAGCTTTCGCGTCGTCCTGTGCGCAAGGGCGTTTACATCTTCAACGGACAAAAAACTTTTATTGAATAAAAATTATGATGATGAAAAGATTATTCAACATAGCAGGTGCGGCTATAGGAGCCGCCCTGCTCTTCGCAGCATGCAGCTCGAACGATGATGACCCGTGGGAATCAACGCCCCCCGTTACTGAACCTGAAGAGGAAGTCCCGATGACAGGCAGTGATGAGCGACCAGACTGGGATACATATCGTATGGACAGCCACCCATGGTCACAAGAGATGTCGGTCAAGATTGGCATACAGGAAGAGCTGGCAGAATCAGCCTCGACCGACGATATGGCCTGTGCCATCATCAATGGCGAAATACGGGCATGGGACAATGCCCCACAGCCTTGGGAGAATACGATCATGTTCGACCTCATCATATCGGGCGAAGCCAATAGCGGCATGGTGACACTGAAATACTACAGTGCCAAGTTGCACCGTATATTCACAGTTGAGAACTGGCTTCCCTTCAATGCGAAGACAACGCCCACCGATGGCGGAAAGCCCTATATGCCTAAATTTTACATAGCAACAACAAAATGAAGAAGATTGTTTTTCTCGTCCTTAGCTTGATGGCTACAGTCTGTCAGGCTGAGGAAATCACCATTACGACCGAGGCCCAGCTCCGTGATTTGGCAAGCAATGTGAAGACCTACGCAGGCGATATCATTAGACTGGCGAACGACATCGTGCTATCGAACGGTACAGGAAAGGAGCCTGTCTATTGGACACCCATCGGAACCCCAGAAACACACTTCCAAGGTACGTTCGACGGACAGGGGCACAGCATTACAGGCATCAAAATTGATTATGATTCTCAAATTGAGTATACGGGGCTGTTTGGCTATATCGGCTCGTCTGGCAAAGTCTGTAATGTCAGAATTAACATGCCCACTGACGAAGATTATGAAGATGACGAAGATGACACAAACTTCATCATTTTTAGTGCTGGTAAAAACAATCAGTCGTGCTATGTTGGCGGCATTGCCGGCTGGAACGAAGGCACCATTTCAAAGTGTGTTGTGACCACTCCAGTTTCAGCTATCCATGTGAATGCTGTTGGAGGCGGCATCGCTGGTAGAAACTACGGAATGATTGAAAACTGCTATGTCATGTCAAACATCTATGCTGCTGGAGGATCTGACATTGTTTTAGGCGGCATCGTTGGCAGCAATAACGGAACGTTGAGAAACTGCTGGATAAAAGGAACGGTGGATGGTGCTCCCCAAACCGCTCGCGACTATATTTGCGGCAGCGGATCATATACAGGTTGCTTCTATGCCAACGGCAGTAGTGCAAATGTCAGCCTGTCCAATAAGGGCTACAACAGCTCCATATTGTCCTCCTTATTTTCTACCGAGAACGGAGCTATAAACAAAAGCGTACTGCTTGATAGTCGTACACTCTATACCGACGATAGCTGGAATACCCTCTGCCTACCCTTCTCCATTGCAGCCAGCAGCGAAGGTCTGTCACCTATCGCCGGGGCCACCGTCATGGAGATGACCTCGGCAAGCCTGACCACAAATCTGTTAAGCATACACTTTGAACCTGCAACGCAGATTGTGGCAGGCAAGCCCTACTTGATAAAATGGAGTGACACGAGCATCGGAGACATAACAAATCCTGTATTCCTCGGCACAACCATTGTAGAAGATCCCGACACTACCGTTACCTACGATGACGGTAAAGTATCGTTTGTCGGAACATTTTCAGGAGTACAGGTAACGGCTAACGACAAAAGCCTGCGTTTCCTCAGTGCCAACGACTCGCTCTATTATCCCAATCAAAACATGATCCTTGGCAGCTGCAGAGCCTATTTCAAGTTCAAACAAGCTGTGGAAGCCCGTCAGGTTATACTTTCTTTCGATGACATGGAAAATACTTCCCTGACAACTGCAAAGCTTGGGCGGAGAGACGACAGTAACGATTGGTTCAACCTGAACGGTCAGCATCTCACAGAAAAGCCCATCACGGGCGGTATCTATCTGCATCACGGAAAAAAAATCATTGTAAAGTAACGACAAACATGAAAAAGAAAAAATACAATTCCCCTACATCGAACATCATAGAGGTTCAGAGTCAACTGCTGATTGACATCTCCAACAATGTAAACCTTCGTGACGGAGGAGGCGGAGGCGGCGAAAACCGTTCACGCGAAACAGGCTTCTGGGACGACGACGAGTCATAAAAACAGAAAAAAGTAGACAAATGCTTGTGCAATTCGGAGAAAAGCACTAAATTTGTAGTCAGAATCTTAAACAAACACTATTATGATAGACGTAAAAGAGACACTGAAGAAAGCCGAAGAGAGAATGGAGATGGCCGCCATGTATCTCGAAGAGGAACTGAACCGCGTGCGTGCCGGACGTGCCAACGTGGCCATTCTCGACGGCGTGCGAGTAATGTCGTATGGTAGCCGTGTGCCACTGAACCAAGTAGCCAACGTGAACTGTCCCGATGCCCGTACCATCGCCATCAAGCCCTGGGACCGCAAGCAGATCAAGGACATTGAGAAAGCCATCATGGACAGCGACGTAGGCATTACGCCTGAGAACAACGGCGAGGTCATCCGTCTCGTGATTCCCCAGCCTACGGAGGAGCGCCGCCGCGACTTGGTGAAGCAGTGCAACAAAATCACCGAGAAGACCAAGGTGGAAGTGCGCAACGTGCGTGCCGACATCAAGGAGAAACTGAAGAAAGCCATCAAGGACGGTCTGTCGGAGGACAATGAGAAGGATGCAGAGGATGAACTGCAGAAGACCCACGACAAGTACATCAAGAAGCTGGATGCCCTGATGGAGGCCAAGAACAAGGAAATCATGACGGTGTAATGAATAATGCATAATTCATAGTGCATAATTCATAATGCATAATAATTGTGAAAGGACTCGTCATTAAGAATACTGGAAGCTGGTACACCGTTCGCACGGACGATGGCCAGCTTCTTGATTGTAAGATAAAAGGCAACTTCCGTCTGAAAGGCATCCGTAGCACAAACCCCGTGGCCGTGGGCGACAGGGTTGTAGTAGAGGAGAGAGGAAAGAGGAGAGAGGAGAGAGGAGAGATGAGAGAGGAATATTCTTTCATCACTGAGATTGAAGACCGCCGCAACTATATCATCCGCAAGTCTCAGAACCTGTCAAAACAGAGCCACATCTTGGCCGCCAATGTCGATCAGGCATTCCTGATTGTGACCATCACCCGTCCACAGACTTCCACAACCTTTATCGACCGTTTTTTGGCTTCTGCCGAGGCCTACCGCGTTCCCGTGTACCTTATTTTTAACAAGACTGACCTGCTCGACGACGATGAACGCCGCTATCAGGAGATGATGGTAAACCTCTATGAAACCGTGGGCTATGAATGCCGGCAGATTTCGGCATCTACGGGTGAAGGTGTGGAAGAGTTGCGCCCACTGCTACAGGGAAAAATCACGCTGTTAAGCGGCAACAGCGGCGTGGGCAAGTCAACCCTCATCAACCGTTTAGTGCCAGGAGCCAACCTGCGCACGGCGGAAATCAGCGATGCCCATCAAACGGGCATGCACACCACGACATTCAGCGAGATGATCAGCCTCCCCTCAGTTGGAGAAGGATGGGAAGGGGCGATCATCGACACTCCGGGCATCAAGGGCTTTGGCACTTTCGACATGGAACCCGAGGAGCTGACAAGCTATTTCAAGGAGATTTTCCATTTCTCCAAGGACTGCCGTTTCTCCAACTGCACCCATACCCACGAGCCGGGATGTGCTGTCTTGAAAGCCCTCGAAGACCACTATATCGCCGCAAGCCGCTACCAGTCGTACCTTTCCATGTTGGACGACAAAGAGGATGGCAAATACAGAGAAAGCCAATAAGATGCCTCAAATTGGCCTGATAAAACATTTTTTTACATGCAATATTTTATTGTTTGAGGTTTTTTGAGTATTTTTGTCGCCGTTATGAAAATTTTCACGAGCGCTCAAATACACGAATTAGACAACTTCACCATAGAACACGAGCCCATCAAGTCGATTGACCTGATGGAGCGTGCAGCCCGTCTCTTGACCAGAGCCATCACCGAGAGGTGGTCGTCTGACACGCCCATCGTCGTCTTTGCCGGTCCCGGCAACAATGGCGGCGACGCACTTGCCGTGGCTCGCATGCTGATTGAGAAAGGCTATCAGACGGATACTTTCCTCTTCAACATCACGGGACATCTCTCAGCAGACTGCGCTGAGAACAAGCGCCGTCTCTGCGACAAGAAAGGCCGGCCATTGCTGACCGAAGTGACGCAGGAATTCGACCCGCCACGCTTGGAAGAAGGCATGCTGGTGGTCGACGGTCTCTTCGGTTCGGGCCTCAACAAGCCCCTTGCCGGCGGTTTTGCCTCGTTGGTGAAGTATATCAACGCCTCGAAAGCCGAAGTGGTGAGCATCGATGTCCCGTCGGGACTCATGACCGAGGACAATACCTACAATGTCAGCACCAACATCATCCGGGCCACACAGACCCTCACGTTAGGACAACTGAAACTCTCCTTCCTTTTTGCAGAGAACCAGGTCTACTGCGGACAGATACGCATCCTTGACATCAACCTGAGCAGGGAAGGCATTGAAAAGATTGACGCCCACTACACGCTGACGGAGGAAAAAGAGATACGCGCCATGCTGAAGCCACGCGACAGCTTTGCCCACAAAGGACAGATGGGCCATGCCCTCGTCATTGCCGGCAGCTACGGCATGGCCGGAGCCGCCATTCTGGCCACCAAGGCCTGTCTGCGTGCAGGTGCCGGCAAGGTGACCGTACATGTCCCCAAACGCAATGTTCCCATCATTCAGACATCCGTTCCTGAAGCCGTCGTGCATATTGACCGTGAAGAAACCATCTTCAGCGAAGGCGTAGCCACCGAAGACTTTCAAGCTGTGGGCATCGGTCCCGGACTGGGCACCAGCGAACAGACAGCCATCACACTGATTGCACAACTGCGCCGCACACAGTGTCCACTCGTCATCGATGCCGACGCGCTGAACATCCTGGCCAACCGTCGCGCATGGATGCAACAACTGCCCAAGGGTGTCATCATGACTCCCCACCCCAAAGAACTGGACCGCATGGAAGGCAAGTGCATCGATACCTACGAACGGCTGAGCAAGGCCCGCGACCTGGCCGAGCGACTGCAAGGCTACGTCATCCTCAAAGGCCACCATACCGCCATCTGCATGCCCGACGGACATATCGTGTTCAACAGCACTGGCAATGCCGGCATGGCCACCGCAGGCAGCGGCGACGTGCTGACAGGCATCATCACCGGACTCTTGGCACGGGGCTACGAACGGGCACAGGCCTGCATCCTCGGCGTCTATCTCCACGGACTGGCAGGCGATATAGCCGTCCGCGAACTCGGAGAAGAGAGCCTTATCGCCAGCGATCTCATACAGTATCTACCCAAGGCTTTTCTGAAAGTGAAATAACGAAAGTGAAAAGCAGGTTCCGCTAACAGAATAAAAACAAAAAAATCACGTCATGAAACGTTTTGCCCTCATTCTATCATTCATCGGCATCCTTTTTTCAACCGCATCGGCACAGACCGAGCTGACCAACTACCGACCGGGAATCACGGCGGAAGGAGCCATCTATTATCTTCCCAAGACCAATATCCGTATCAGCGTGCTTGTAGAGAAATGCACCTACAAGCCCGGTGATTTCAGCAAATATGCCATGCGCTTCCTACGACTGAACAATGTCAGCATGGAGCCAAGCACGACCTACCGTATCGTCAGCATCAGCCAGATACCAGTGGCCGTAGCTGACACCACGAAGGGCTTTGCCGTGAAGTTCAACCCCAAGACCGTGGCTGCCAACGTAACGCTGAGTGAGGACGGACGACTGCTGGGCATCAACGCAGACGTACAGAAGCAAACGGAACCGCAATTATTCTCTCCGGCACCCAAGACACAGCTGCTGAATCCCTACAGTTTCATGAGCGAAGAGATTCTGGCCGCCGGCAGCACGGCAAAGATGGCAGAACTGACAGCCCGTGAGATTTACGACCTGCGCGAGAACCGCAACCTGATCATTAAGGGCCAGGCCGACTTCATGCCCAGCGATGGTTCCCAAATGAGACTGATGCTGAGTCAGTTGGAGGCACAGGACAAGGCACTCACCAGCCTCTTCGCCGGTATCACTGAGCGCGACACAACCGAAACCATCCTCATGGTCAATCCCGAAGGTTCCATACAGCATCAAGTGCTCTTCCGCCTGTCAAGAATATTGGGACTGGTCGATGCCGACGATCTGTCGGGTGAGCCTTTCTATATCGACGTGGAGAACCTGAACACCGTACCCCTACCCGACGAGGATGAAAAGGCCAAGAAGAAAAAGCAGCCCGAAAACGGCATCTACGTCAATGTGGCCGGTCGCATGCGCAGCACCATCTCTCAGAGCAACAAGCCAATATCTTCTTTGGAGATGCCCGCCCCACAGTTCGGAAACGTGGAACTGCTGAGTGCCGAACTCTTCAACAAGCACTACACAACACACCTCTGGCTGAACCAGCTCACAGGTTCCGTAGAACGCTTGGAGGCCGAACAGCCGAAATAAGACATCACTCGAAGTAAAGGGTCAGCACAATCATTTTGGTCTTAGCCGACGAGACACTTTGTGTAAAGGCACGCTTGCTGACATCAGTCAGTTCGTTGGCGTGCGACTTGTCGAACACGTTACCCAGTCCATAGCAGAACTTCAGCTCTGGAATCAGTTTGAAGAAAGGAAGGTAGAAATCGCAGCCTAATCCTACTTCAAGCATCAAGTCGTAGCGTTTCAGCTGAACATAATCCTGGTCTTTGCCAGCCAGATTGACCATCGGGTTGATGCCAGCCATGATGTATGGCCGGTAGTTGTTGAAACGCTCGGCTGAGAATTTCAGATCGACAGGTACCGAAAGATAGGTGTTTTTCAAATCCTGTGTCGTCTCCACAGGCTTTCCCGATTCCGTAAGGTCGAGCAGATTACGGAAGACAAGATGCTTCGAACCAAAATGCATAGAAGGTGCTATTCGAAGCGAGAAATGCTGATGCAAGCGGAAGTCAGCCAGCACGCCTACACTGAAACCCGGATTCCACATATCTTCATCACAAAGAATCTGTGCCGGCATCTCCGTGCCGTCGGGTAGGACAAGCGTTTGCGGCCCCACATTCACGAACTCCACGTCCTGCATGTTCAGGCCGAGAGACAAGCCGAAATGCAGGGGGCGCAGGTCTATATAGGGCCTGTTCTGCACCTTGCGCTCCTGTGCAAAGGCTGCCGCCACTGCCCATGCCGCAAACAATATGAGGAATACACTTCGTCGCATCTACAATTTATATAACGGAGAAAGCACCACATATATTATACCCTGATTTATTTCGACGTTGTATAAATTAATAAAAAATATACCGAATAATTATTACCATTCGGAAAAAGTTAGTATCTTTGCATCATTAAAATTGAGTATTAACTAATCAAATTAATTATTAAATTATGGCATACGTAATTGGTGATGACTGCATTGCATGTGGAACATGCGCAGGTGAGTGCCCCGTAGAGGCAATTTCTGAAGGTGAAAAGTACGTGATTGACGCAGATCTCTGCACTGAGTGCGGAACATGCGCAAGCGTTTGTCCCTCTGAGGCCATCAGCTTAGGCTAATCTCCACATTAGCTTCATAAACCAAATTCGGAGAGCCGTCGTAGGACGGCTCTCCTTTTTATTGTCTGAGCAGATTCAACTTACCATTCAGCGGCATGGCAGGCGACACTTTCTCGGTATATGACTTCACGTCGACGGCAAGATGCTGGCGGATGTCGGCACTGCTGGCACCCACAAGCACCTCATAGCGTCCTGGCTCAACGACCCACTGACTCTGGGCTTCGTCGAACGAGGCAAGGTCGCGGTGGGCAATGGTCATTGTCAGTGTCTGGCTCTCGCCTGGCTTCAGACTACGGGTCTTGGCGAAGGCTTTCAGTTCCTTTGAGGGCTTTTCTATCTGCCCCTTGGTTGCAGCCACATAGACCTGCACAACCTCCTTACCGGCACAGTCGCCCGTGTTCTTCACGGTCACAGTCACCTCAATGCTCTCATCCTTCAACTTCTTGACTTTGGCATTAAGATAGTCGAAAGTGGTATAGCTGAGACCAAAGCCGAAAGGATAGGCCACACGCTTGTCAAAGGTATCGAAGTAACGGTAGCCCACATAAATATCCTCTTCGTGGTTGGTGTAGTTCACACCCTTCATCCGACCGTCATACAGTTTATCCGACAAATTATAATATGCAGGTTCCTGTGGGAAGTTTGCCGTAGAGGGATGGTCGGTAGCGGAAATAGGCCATGTCATCGTGAGCTTTCCAGAGGGATTCTGCCTGCCTGTCAGCACATCGGCCACAGAATTGCCACCTTCCTGTCCGGGTTGCCAGGCAACAAGGATTGCATCAGCATAGTCGCGCCACGAAGCCGTTTCAATGACGGAACCGCTATTGATAATCACAATGACAGGTTTGTCTGCAGCATGGAAGGCATTGGATACACGCATGAGCAAATCACGCTCTGTCTGCGAGAGATTGAACTCGCCCTCGATAGCGCGGTCAATACCCTCACCAGCCTGACGACCGATGGTGATGATAGCGGCATCAGCCTGACTGAGCTCATGCTGGATGGCACGGTCGGTAATCTCAATCTCATCGAGTTTGGGCTGTCCCTGATCAAGGAACCACATCTCGGGATTCTTGTCTATACGCAGTTTCTTGCGCGCATACTGCACATAGTCCTGATAGATCTCTGTCAGAGCAGGAGTAGTGCTGATGCCATTGTTCTTCAGTCCCGTCACCATGTCAATCACGTATGGCACATTGACACAACCCGAACCCAGGCCACCAGAGAAGAAGTCGTAGCTGTTCACGCCAAACAGAGCCACACAGAGCCCGCCACCGTCTCCCTTGAGGGGAAGTGTGTGACGCGGCTTGTCGCCTCCCTTCGGGGAGGTCGGGAGGGGACTGTTCTTCAAAAGCACCATACCCTCGGTACTGCTCTGACGGGTGATGTCAGCATGAGCCTTGGTATCGGGCTTGTTCGAGAACTTGTAGCCCTTGAAGCGCGGAGTCTTCACGATGTACTCCAGCATGCGGCGCACGTTACGGTCTACGTCCTTGATGTCGAGACGGCCAGCCTTCACTGCCTCTACAATGTCGTTCGCCTGTGCGCCATAGCCCGGCATCATCAGGTCGTTGCCTGCTGCAACCTCCTGCTCGGTGGGCAGATCGTGGCGCTTGCCAATCCAGTCGGTCATCACAATGCCCTTGTAGCCCCAGTCATTGCGCAGCACATCGGTGAGCAGGTCTTTATTGCCCATGGAATAGATGCCATTGATTTTATTATATGACGACATCACCGTCCAAGGATTGCTCTCACGCACGACACGCTCAAAGCCGCGAAGATAGATTTCGCGCAGCGCACGCGGTGTGACATTCTCACTGACACGGGTGCGGTCGCCCTCCTGCGAATTTACGGCAAAGTGCTTGATACTCACACCCACGCCCTGACTCTGAATACCCTTTACACAGGCAACACCAATGACACCCGTCACCAGTGGGTCTTCACTGTAATACTCAAAATTGCGGCCACAGAGCGGATTACGATGGATATTCAGACCCGGGCCAAGAATCACATCGCAGCCATACTCCAACGTCTCCTTACCAATGGCACGACCGACCTGCTCCACCAGTTCGGTGTTCCACGTACAGGCCAGACAGGTACCCACGGGGAAGCCTGTGGCATAGAACTTCTGGTCGGTTCCTTCACGGCTCACATCAATATGCACGCCTGCAGGACCGTCACAAAGCACCGTGGCAGGAATGCCCAAACGGGGAATAGCCACTGTGATGCCGGCTGCACCAGCCACCAGTTTTTTCTGATGTCCCATCATGGCACCACTACCCACAAACGCATCGTGGCCGCCACCCACTAACATCTGCGCTTTCTCTTCAAGCATCATGGCATCCAATACTTGGTCTACATTGTCAGAACTCAGTTGGGGTGCCTGCTGTGCATAGACAAAAGTCTTTAGCATAATAGAGCAAAAGATAAGAATAGTTTTTCTCATATTGAATATTGTTTTTAAGAACTACCACATTTTCCATATCAGGAAATGGCAGCCCAGTTGATGTTGGTCTTGCGCAGCTCTTTCAGCCGATGCCACAGCAACTGATACCGTTCCGATTGGCAGGTGGGGTCGTCATCGATAATGGCCTGCGCCTCGTCGCGGGCCATCTGCACAATCTGTCCGTCATGGGCAATGTCGGCAATCTTCAGGTCGAAGGCCATGCCGCTCTGCTGCGTTCCCTCCAAGTCGCCGGGGCCGCGTAGCTTCAAGTCGGCTTCAGCAATGCGGAAGCCGTCATTGGTCTCGCACATAATGTCAATGCGCTTGCGCGTTTCCTCACTCAGTTTATAGGGAGTGACGAGGATGCAGAACGACTGGTCGGCACCGCGCCCCACCCTGCCGCGCAATTGGTGAAGCTGCGACAGTCCGAACCGCTGGGCATCGAAGACGACCATCACCGAAGCATTAGGCACGTTGACCCCAACCTCAATCACCGTGGTGGCCACCAGGATCTGCGTCTCACCCCTGACGAACCGCTGCATTTCCTCCTCCTTGTCCTTCGGTTTCATCTTGCCATGCACCTTGCTCAGGCGGAACTCGGGAAAAGCCTGGCAAAGCACCTCGAAGCCCTGCTCCAAGTTCTTCAAGTCGATTTTCTCGCTTTCCTCAATGAGGGGGAACACCATGTAGACCTGCCGTCCCTCTTGAATCTGACGACGGATGCCCTCATAGAGCGAAGTGATGTGCCGGTCGAAGACATGGGTGGTGCGAATGGGTTTGCGCCCCGGCGGCAGTTCGTCGATCACGCTCACGTCGAGGTCGCCATAGAGGGTCATGGCCAATGTACGGGGGATGGGCGTTGCCGTCATCACCAGCACATGGGGCGGCTGTTCGCTCTTGCTCCACAGTTTGGCACGCTGCGCCACGCCGAAGCGGTGCTGTTCGTCGACGACGGCCATGCCTAACCGTTGGAACTGCACAGTGTCCTCGATGACAGCATGCGTTCCCACAAGGATCTGCACCTCGCCCGAGAGCAGGCCGTCAAGCACTTCCTGTCGCTTCTTGCCTTTCACGATGCCCGTGAGCAGCTCCACGCGGATGGGCAGTCCCCTCAGAAACTGTTGAATGGTAATCAGGTGCTGTTCGGCCAGAATCTCCGTAGGAGCCATGATGCAGGCCTGATAGCCATTGTCCAAGGCAATGAGCATCGACATCAAGGCCACAAGTGTCTTTCCACTGCCCACGTCGCCCTGCAGCAATCGGTTCATCTGACGGCCCGAACAGGTATCCTTCCGAATCTCACGAATCACGCGCTTCTGGGCATTGGTCAGCTCGAAAGGCAGGTTCTGCATGTAGAAACTATTGAAATACTGGCCTATGCGATTGAACATATAGCCACGGTACTTCCGCCGCTGGTCGCTGGCATAGCGTAGGATGTTCAGTTGCACGAAGAACAGCTCCTCGAACTTCATGCGCAGTCGTGCGCGTTCCAGGTCGTGGCTGTTCTGCGGATAGTGGATGGTGTGCAAAGCCTCGTCGCGCCCCATGAGGTGGCGCTTGGCCAGAATATCGGGGGTGATGGTCTCGCGCAGCGGCTCTTTCAGCTTCTCAAGGAGTGTCTTGACAAGACGTTCCACTGAACGGGAGGTGAAGTTTGCCTTCTTCATCTTCTCCGTCGTGTTGTAGTAAGGGCGCATTCCGAGTGAAGAGTGAAGAGTGAAGAGTGAAGAATTTGCTACCGCTGTATTGGTGTCGTTAGCAGGGGCTGCGGTAGCAAATTCTTCACTCTTCACTCTTAACTCTTCACTTAATTCCTCTATATCCGGATGCTGCACCTGAATGCGGTTGTTGAAGACACTCGGCCGTCCGAACACCAGATACTCCTTCCCTATCTTGTAGTTCTGCTTGGCATACTTGCCGCCATTGAACCACACCAAGTCCATAATCGCCGTACCATCGGAAAAATGAGCCACCACGCGCTGCCTGTGCGGCCCCATCTCGAAGGTCTCGAAACTCAGGATCTGTCCCACCACCTGCACGAAGGGCATGTCGCCCGTCAGCTCGCGCACAGTGTAGACCTTCGAGCGATCCACATACTTATAAGGGTAATACTCCAACAAGTCACCATACGTCTCGATGCCAAGCTCCTGGCTCAGCATCTTCTTGCGGTTGGGCCCCACGCCCGGCAAGTACATGATGTCTTGTTGCAGTATGTCCATTATATCAGCATCTCCGCCATTTTCAGGTCGCCGGGGGTGGTGATCTTGATATTCTCGCGGTTGCCGTCGACGAGGGTGATGGGATGGCCGTAGGACTCCACCACCGAGGCATCGTCGGTGAAGGCATCGGTATAGGGCTGCTTGTTGGCAGCCTTCAACAGTTGTATGTCGAAGCACTGGGGAGTCTGGACGAGGCGGTATTCGTCGCGGGGCTTTGTCCCTTCAGTGATGTGACGGAGCGTTTCCACCACAGGGATCACGGGAACGACGGCCTTGGCAGTGCGGGCCGCTTCGTAACAACGACGGATGACTTCCACGCTGACGAAGGGGCGCACACCGTCGTGAACACCCACCACGCCCTCGGCATCGTCGGGAATGAGTGCCAGACCGCTCTGTACGGAGTGGAAACGGGTCTTGCCGCCATCGGCCAACTGGTAAGAGCCCAACCCCTCTCCAAGGGAGGGGAGCGGGAACTGGTGCTGCTGGCACAGACTGCGCCAATACTCCTGCTGCGCTTTGGGCAGTACCAGAATCATTTTCACGTCGGGCAATGCCTCGCGGAAGCGCAGCATCGTTCGCATCAGCACCGGCAGACCGCCCACAGGCAGAAACTGCTTAGGCACCTCGCCACCCATGCGCAGGCCCTTGCCGCCTGCTACAATAATGATATAATCCATCTGTTCAGACCCCCATCCCCCTAACTTAGGGGGCTCATTAGATGCTTGTATCTCATTCCCTCGGCTATCTGGCCAGCCACCTGCTCGTTGACGAGCTGTCCCAGCAGGGCGTAGGCAAACGGGAAGGCAGCGGCAGGCCCCTCGCCCGTGGTCACATTACCATCGACGGTACAGAGTTCGCCTGTATAGTCAGAGCCTTCGAGCATTCTCTCGAAGCCGGGATAGCAGGTGGCACGCTTGCCGCGCAGAACGCCCAACTGTGCCAGCACCACAGCCGGAGCTGCACAGATGGCCGCAATCTTCTTATTGGCCTTTGCCTGTGCCAATACTGCCTGACACACCCCCTCATGTTCGTAGAGGTTCGTGGCCCCCGGCATACCACCCGGCAGCATGAGCAGGTCGGCATCGCTGAAGTCGCAGTCGGCAAACATCGCGTCGGCCTCTATGCGCACACCGTGTGCCGTCTCCACCACTTGTGAGCCTTCCACGCAGCTCACCATCACCACTTCCACACCACCGCGACGCAGCACGTCGACGGGAATCAACGCTTCGACATCCTCGAAGCCGTTGGCCAAGAAAACATAAACTTTTGCCATCATTCTTTTGGGTTATCAATGTTTTTTCAATGCTTTATGGTGCAAAAATACGAATAAAAAATGAGAATCCATTGCCGATTCCCACAAAAATATCGAATCAGCAGATTATGTAGCGTTGTGTGATGCGTGCCACATTGCAACTGGGTGATGGTCGTCTTGCCCGAACCATTAGGACCGGCAACGACGCAAAATGTGGGTATTCTTACGTTATATTATTCCAGGCCGTTTTTCTTCATCAAGTGTCGCAGATCCGTGTTGGAGATGTTCTCCTGGTCCGACTTGTCGTAAATGGTGACGAGTGTGATGTCGGCGCCGTCGGTGGCCACGAGTACGGTGTGGGTGATGACCCTTGCACCACCGCTCTTGCCCTTGCCCTTCGAGGCAATGGCGAAGCGCACCTTGCGCAACTTCTTGCCGAGCTTTGTGCCCATGAGCGGATTTTCGCGCAGTTCCTTGAGGAATATCTCGTAGTCGTCCCTTATCGACGGGTAGCGTTTGGCGAGCTGCTTCAGCTCCAGGGCGAAGTCGGGCGTGGCGTCGATGTTACAGTTCATTAAGCAAGTCCTCCGCTTTTACGCCTTTCAGCTTGCCCTCCTGCATCTGCCGGAGCTGGCCGAAAGAGTGGTCAATCTTATCAAGCGTCTGCTGCTTGACCTGAGACTGTTCCTCAGCGTAGAGCGACCTGATGAAGTCGATGGTCTTGCGGAGCATCACTTCGCTATCAAGCATGGGACTTATCTCGCGGAACAGTTCCGCACGTAGTTGTACTGTAGCCATCATTCTCGTTATTTAGGGTTTTATGCTGCAAAGATACGAAGTTTCCTTGAATAAGGAAAGAAATCGCTATAAATAATTATGAATTATGCATTAAGCATTATGCATTATGCAATATGAATTGAATGAGTTTACAAAGTCGTCGAGTTTGTGTCACAAAGTCGACGAGTTTGTGAGACAAAGTCGACGAGTTTGTAAATCAATTCCTCATAGACCAAAACAAGAAGCGCATTGGACGGCAATGCGCTTCTTGTTTTCAAGGAAAGGAGGGCATCATGCCCCCTGGAATGAATGGATATTCTTACGGAATCTGTTCCGCCCATCACTTATACGGCAGATAGCAATTCAGCGTGGTAATGCCGGCTGCATTGTTCTGCAACATCGTGCTCAGCCACCTGTCACCGAAGTTTCCACCGTAGGTGCCTGCCTGATTCTTATGAAGGGCGATACGGCGCAGGTCGGAGAAGCGGGTGCCTTCGAAAGCGAACTCCAGGGCATACTCGTCGCAGAGCAGGTCTTCCATCGCATTGATATAGTCATCCTTGGTATAGGCACCAGGTGTGAGGCCAAGACCGTATTTATTACTGATGTCGGCAATCTTGGCATCGAGCACGATGCCATAGCGATAGGGCGAATAGAGATAGTCCACGGCTCCTGCCCCATGATAATGGATGCCGACGAAACTCTTTTGCGAAGCAGTGTTCTGGAAGATGGAAGTGTTCGACTGGGCCAAGAACGGCAGTGTCGTGGTGAGCAATTGCCAAGATTCTGGTGTCACATAATAGATATCGCCTATTTGCGATTCATCCATGTTGAGCACCACATTGCCGGACGCATCAACGGAATCGTTTTCCTCATTTCCGGGAATCTTGCTCTTCAGAGGCACTTCGAGATGGCGGTATCTGCTCAAGTCGGCATGCAGGCCGTTCTTCAGCACGGCAAAGGCAGCATCTGGATAGCCCATGCGGTTGATAGCCTCGGCCAAATGGAGCCAGACCGTTGCATTACGGTAGAGCAAGACATAGCCCGTGGACGGCTTGTTGGTATAGACATAAGAAGAATCGGCCCCAACCCCCTGATTGAGAATAACGCCACGCGCATCGCCGTATGGCGCACTCTTCACAATCCAGTTGTTCGGTTTGGTCTTGATGGGGCCATCGCCGGAATAATAGTAGAACAAAGCCCTGCGCAAAGAGTCGCAATAAGCCTTGGAGGGAACGACCTGAATGTCTTGTGTCTTGGGACAGGAGAAGACGGAGACGCCTTCAGTCTGCACCTCATTCTTGCGCTCGGTGCCGTAATAGTTATAACCAAACGCAGCCGGGATGTCGGTGGTCTGGCCCATGGTGTAGTTGACAGCCATGGGAATATACGAAATGACATCGCCTGGCTCTGCCACGTGGGCAAAAGAGTTCAGCCACGAAGAAGTGGCCTCCGGATAGATGGTACTGTTCTGGTTGTAATTATAGTCGACAGGGAATTCATTATTCCCGAAAACGGGACTTGAGAAACTGGCAAAGACATCGCCGAACCTGTAGTCACCGGAATTGGCGATTCTGACTGTAGAATAATTTGCATAGTTGACCGAGATTTTCTCCGAGCCGAACGATCCGACATACCGCAGATACTGATAATAGCAGGTGGCGGCTTTCTCGTACTCGCCCAACTCCAAGTAGATGTCGCCCAGCACCACATTCAGCGGAATGAAGCATTTGGCCGGCGAGATGTACTTGTTGATGGACTTGTCCCAGTTGAGCACACCAACGGAACGCGAGGTCTGGTTGAAAGTGGGTACGGAGAGCTGATCCTCGCTGTAATGCCTCTTGAGGTATTCCAACTTTTCGGCCTCGCCCAAAAGAATCGTCCTATAGTCGGACATGCTGGTGTTGGCATTGATCTGCGCAATGGTCGTCACAGGCTCGGTGATATAGGGAACCGAACCGTACTGGCGCGCAAGTTGCAGATAAGTCCATGCACGGATGGAAGCGATACCGGCATACTCGTTGATCACCAGGTTCTGCGAACCCGTCATCAGCGTGGTGTCACGATGGGCCAGGTAGTAGTTGCAGTTGTTGATCACCTTGTAATAGAGGTACACGCTGTCGTACTTGTTGGAAGCATCGGCCATGAATGCTGACAGTGCCTGCAAGTGTGTTGAAGCCTTGGCAGTGGTCTTCACGAGATCGCCGCGCATCTCGTTCTGGAAATAGTACTGGTCGGCCAACTGCTGCATGGCCTGCATCACGCCGTAGGCATAGGAGACCGAGTCGGTCTTCTGATTCAGCGACGGGTCGGACAACTGCCGCTTGCTCTCCACCTCAAGCATGTCGGAACAGGAGACCCCCATCCAGCCTCCCCCTACCATGGGGAGGAGCATATAGACGATAAAACGAAGCAACTCCTTTGTCTTACTATATATTATTTGTTTCATATTCTTTTCAATTAAATAGATTATTCTTTACATGTCTGACTTCCCCCCTCCATTCGGGAGGGGCAGGGGGAGGGCCTACAGGTTGATCTTCACACCCATATTGAACATACGTCCCTGGGCAATGTTGCCGCAGTCGATGCCCTGGAAGAGCTGGCTGTTGCCAATGGCAAACTCCGGGTCGCTCCCCGTGTATTTGGTCAGGGTGAAGAGGTTGCAGCCCTCAGCCCATACAGAGATGCCCTGCAGCCATGAGAGCCACGACTCAGGAATGGGGATCTGATATGTGAGCTTCACATTCTTCATCCGCAGATACGAGCCATCCTCTATCCAGCGGTCAGAGAAACGGTTGTTGCCCATGGGGTCGCCGAAATTCAAACGGGGGATATTGGTCTGTTGCCCCTCATAGCGCCAGTGGGCAATCTCCGCCACCTGCTGGTTGTAGAGGGTAGAGCCGCTGTTCAGGACGGCACGCTGATAATTGTAGACATCATTGCCCAAGCTGTAATTGAAAGTCATGCCGAGTGTGAAGCGTTTCCAGTTCAGGTTCAGGAAGAGGTTGCCGTAAATATCGGGATTAGGATTACCAATCACCACCTTGTCGGCCTCGTCAATCTGTCCAGGTGCAT
Source organism: uncultured Prevotella sp. (assembly GCA_947302435.1). Classification (GTDB taxonomy): domain Bacteria; phylum Bacteroidota; class Bacteroidia; order Bacteroidales; family Bacteroidaceae; genus Prevotella. The sequence continues at coordinate 46,640 of CAMYVQ010000014.1, forward strand.
ACTCGCCCTTGGCATTGTAGGGGTTCACATCCGTAAAGATCATGTCGCCAGCTGCGAAATAGTGTTTGGTGTCGGTTCCATCGACCATGTAGAGGCCGGCAGCTTCGGCAGCCTCGGTGGTGGCAAAGACACCGTTGGTCTGATAGCCATAGAACACGCCGACAGGATTGCCGACAGCCGTCAGGATGTTTTTGTCGCCATAGACAGAAGTGGTGTAGTCGCCGTTGGCCAGTGCCTTCACTTCGTTGACGTAGTGGGCCACCGTAGCCCCCACCTCCAAGCTCCAGTCTTTTGTGGCGACGGGCTTGCCGCTTACGGCCACCTCATAACCCGTATTGCGCAGCTCGCCGTCGTTGGTCCAATAGTTGTTGATACCGCCGATCGGGTTGTCGAAGTTCTTCAGTGCCAGCAGATCCTTGGTGTTGTGGATGAAATAGTTGGCTCCCACACTCAGCCTGTTGTGCAGGAAGTTTGCCTGCAAGCCAACGTTCCACTTGGTGGTTGTCTCCCATTTGATTTCCTCGTTACCCACGTTGGTGAGCTGCATGCCCACCTCGCGGTAATTGAAGCGCACCGAATTGAACGAGGTGCGGGCAGCATAGTTGTTGATGTCATCGTTGCCACTCATGTCGAATCCGGCCGTCAGGCGCAGGTAGTCAATGCCGGCACGCTTGGGAAACCAGTTCTCATTGGTCAGCACCCAGCCTAACTGAACGCTGGGGAAGAGCGCCCATTTCACGCCGAACACCTTCATGCCACCCTTCGCATCTGCACCGAACCGGCTGTTTGCCTCGGCCAGCAGAGAAACAGTGGCAAAATATCTGTTCATGAAGCTATAGTCGGCAGAGGCATACCATTGCAGGTTCTTCCACACGTCGTCGGCACCGTTCACGTTGAAGTAGACATCTTCCGCCGCCGACAAGGTCGGGTTCTTGTCGTCGTCGAGCTTCGCTGAATACTGTGTGGCCAGGTCGCTGTTGTCGAAAGAATAGTAGTTGTATCGGAATCCGCCCATGGCCGAAAGCGTGTGTGCGCCGAAGCTCTTGTTGAAGTCAATATGCGTATTGCTCAGGAAGTTGATTTCCTTTGAGAAAATGGAGGCCGTCTTTGAATAGACCGTACCCAAGTTCTCGATTGCAAACGAGGGCAGTCCGATATTGGGACGATAGTAAGCCTGCGAGTTGCGGTTCAGGTAATAGCTGAAATGCGAGGTCAGCTTCCAGTTCTTGCCAAACTCATAGCTCGGCGTAACGGTCACATTGAAAAAGGTGTTCTCATTACGGTTCTTCCGTTCGCCCTTTCCGTTCTCAATCAGTGCCACGGGGTTTGCCAGCGAATAGTTCCCGTCGGTCAACGTGCCGAACAGTTCGTCAGCTTCTGAGAGCAGTGAAGTGAAGCCCTTGATATTCATGTTGTACTGATAAGGATTGAGCAACGGGCTCTTGATGAGCGACAGGAAAGTGGGAGACGTCACCACGCCACCGTTCAAGTCGGCAGGGATGCCGTCGTCGAAAAGGTTCGTATTGGTGCGCGAGAACGACATGTCGAATTTCGTCGACAGGTTGCGCAGCAGGCTGATGTCGGTATTGAAGCGCACGTTGATGCGGTCAAAGCTGGTGGCCTTCACATTCTTCATGGTCTGGATATAGGCCACTGAAAGGTTGTACATGCCAATATCGTCGCCACCCTGCACATTGATGCTGTAGTTATGGGTCAGGGCTGTCCTATACACATAGTCGCTCCAGTCCGTGTCGTTGTGATACGTATTGTAGTAGAAACCGTCCTTGGCATCGTTCAGGAAGTTGAACTGCAGGGGATTCGTGGCCGAGCCGACACGATCCTGAACCTCGGCTATCGTTCCGAGCTGCTCCACGGCATAGTTACGATACTGTGCCGCGTTCATCATAGTGGGATAATTGGGGACAAACGTCCAGCCCACGCCGATGTTGGCATCGATGCGCGTAGCCATCGAATGGCCGCGCTTGGTCTCAATCAGGATCACCCCGTTGGCACCGCGTGCGCCATAGAGTGCCGTGGCATTCTTCAGCACGGTGACCTTTTCAATATCTTCGGGGGAAATGGTGGACAGCATGTTGAAGAGGTCGCCTTGATGGAGCGATTCGCGGTTGCGCTGCATGTCGAGTTCCACGCCATCCACAATGACCATCGGCTGGGCGTTGGCATTGATCGAACTGATTCCGCGGATGAACATCACGGCACCCTGTTCAAGATTTCCCGAATGCATGTTCATCCGAATGTCGCCACCTAATTTCTCCGTCATCTCCTCATCGATGCTGAGACCCTTGCCATCAGAGTGGAAACTGTTCTGGGCCGTGATGGTGGTTCCGTTGTCATACATGGCTGAAAATGCATCGCTGAGCATGCAGATGCTCACTCTCTGACTTTCATCGCCGGCTATGATGGCCACCTGCTGCGACAGATAGTTCGGCGACTGCACGAAAAGAGAAGTGGCAAAGACGGGAACCTTGATGGTGAAGGTGCCATCCTCCTCGGACATGGCCACATAGCGATTGTCCTGAAGCGTCTGCAGGCGGACACCCGCCAAGGGTTTCTTCGTAGCCTCGTCAATCACAATGCCCTGAATCTGGACCGTGGGAATGTTGTCGTCAACAGAGACTCGCTTAGGGGCCTTCACCGTCTCGACCTCCACGTCGTCGTTTTCATCCTGAGCAAAAGCCACTGAGCATGCTGTCAAAGCAATGGCACAGAGTGAGAGTCTAAGACTCTGACGCTGTAGGTAGTTATATCTTGTACTTTTCATCGTTGCATTATTCATTTACAGGGTTAGCCCAAATATCGTTGTATTCTTTCGGGACGAGGAAGACACCCGCCACACGCATCTGCTGGTCGTTCTGCCTGCGCTGAGCATCGGTATTGTATTTCTCGGTATGCATCATCATCAGACTGGGATAGGCATCCAGGCCGTAGTAGCTGACTGGGAACGTAAACTCACCGAGATCGATCACGTTCACACGTCCGGGATCGCCGACATAGATCATCTTGTCGGTCGAAGTGCCATTGGCGGTGGTAATCTTCAACGAACTCTTGGAACCCTTGGGCAGAATCTCGTACTGTTGCTCGTTGGCAGCATCGGTCCAGCTGAGATAGAAGCGCAGCGTGTAAGGCTTCACCAATGCCAATGGGTTCTCCACCTGTCCGGGAACGGTGACCACATAGATATGATAGGTTTCAGACCGCACACCTTTCAGGGCAAAGTTGAACTCAGGCTGACTTGTCTTACCGTCCACGTCGGCACTGTCGACTGCCACATACGAGAAGAATTTCGATGTTTCCGGGATGAGCCACTTACGGATCATCTCAGGCACCTTGCTGAAGAGCGTATCGCGCTTTTCCAGACTGTCCATTGGAATGTTGTGTGCGGTCAGTTTCCTGACCTTCATCGTTGCGGCAGGTGTCATATAACTGAGCATCGGACTATAGGTCTCCCATGACTTGAAGGTAAGCGAGTCGACGACACGTGCCACACCATTGCTCATCTGGCTGACCTCCTTGGTATGCTCCAATAGGCTCTGCACATCGGTCAGGCCGCGTTTTGTTGTCGTGTACACAGTATCATTGTCAGCGAACACACCCTCGCCGAAGAAAGGCGCATTGACAGGATAGCACTTAGAGAACACAAGATTACTGACAATGTTCTGACAGGTCAGCGAATCCTGCAGCTGGGAGTCCGTTTCTGAAGGCGTTTCTGCCTTTGCCGTTGTGGCATTTAACGAGGAGGCCACCACCGTCTTCAGGCTCAGGTCCATATAGTCGAGCGTGGGAATATAGTTATACCTTAGGTTGATGGCATCGTAGGCCGCCTTCCATGCATCATCGTCAGGAATAATCATACAGTATACGCTGTCCTCATGCTCCAGCTTGGCATTCATAATCCTTGAGATGACATTGTTACGCTTCTTCAACACAGAGTCCAGATAGGTCTGCTTGCCGTCACGAAGAGGCCCTACCACCGATGCGTTCAAATCCAGGTAGTACTCATCATAATTCTGGATATATGCCTTCAGCGAGTCGCATCCCTTCAGCTGGTCAATGTTCTCATAGAGGTTGATGTGGTATTCCGACATACCCTTTATCTTGTGCATCACGCCGTTGGCCGACGGCAGGTTGATGCCATCAGGAACATAGGGGAAGCCGTCGAAGGACTCCTGCGTGAAGGGGTGATGCTTCTCATTGAGCGACACGATGGTAAGACTGTCGAGTGCAGGCGATATGCGGTAGTTGTATTCCGTGAGATGCTGCTGCATGAAATACTTCTGGATTTCCTCGTCGGTACTGTTCATCAGCCTTTGATAGTCCGCTTCACCGATGGCATCGTCGACAGGAGCCCAAAGCGTGTAGAACCGAGGGCTGTTGAGCACTTCTGAGAATTTGCTCTTCTCTGCAAGGGCAGCAAACTTGGTGAGTTGCCGGTCAGTGGAGATATTCTCCCACAAGGTCTTGTCGGCACCGAGTGCGGCTCCTGTTTCCGGCTCGGAATTGTAGTCAGAATAGTCAGTGCAGGAAGCTGCAGCAAGCACCATGCCTGCCGACAACATCAATTGACTTATATACTTGTTCATCTTCATATTCATTTCAATTTTTCAATACTCTGTCTTCAATTGAATTTAGTACCAGTCCTCCTTCATGGTCTGACTATTGACAATGTCGAGCGGAACAAGCTCCACAAAGTCGAACGACCAGCCGAGGTTCTTGTCATTCACCAGGTTCTTGATACGCAGCCAGTAGTCCTTGCCCTGCTCGAACCGCTGTGTGGTGATGACACGGCGCAGCATCATCGTACCATAGCCCGTTTCCGTGCGGCAGCTGGTTGAACCGATGATTTTGCTTGCTGCTGAATAGATGTCGCTCTCGTCGTAGGCCAGCGGGTCGGTGATGGTATTGTACGTACCACGCGAGAAAGAAGCAGGAGCGCGCATATAGCCTCGCACATGCATACGCTGGTCGCTCTCCACGCCGCAGTCCGATGTTTCATCGTCGGCACGGCTCACCACATCCTCATAACCCATGGTGGCATCCTCGTAAGGATTGGCACAGGCATCGAAAGGAATGCCGATGGCCACCATGTCCGACTGTTTGGACGAATTGCCGAGATAGAACTGCATCAGTCCGCCACGTCCCATCGGCGGATAGATGATGCGAAGCTCATAGTCGCCCGTGGGTACGTGAGGCAGTTTGATGGCGAAGTCGTAGACATCCCATCCCTGGAACTGGTCAGAGTTATGGGCTCGCCACAGTCCCATCACATTGAAGCGGAGCAGCGTGCCTGGATTATAACATACGATATTGTCGAAATAGGTGTTCTCGAAAGCCACACGATCGCCGTTACCACCACCGTTCAACGCGCTTACATATTTTGCCGTAGCGCCACGCAGACCATTGTTGATCAGCTCATAGAGGAAAGTCGACGAGTCCAAGCGCAGTCGCTCATGAAGTGCATCCTTGGCATTCTGATCGTATAACAGAATGCCCTTGATGCGGTGAATGTATCCATTCAGGGCATCCTCACTGTGCTCACGGTCTACAGGCACGCCCTCGAAAACAAGATTGTGGTCGCCATCGCCCGGCGTACCAAAGAGGCCGAGCTTGGAGGTCAGTGTGTTGTTGGTCAGATAGCGGTTCAGCCACAATTCTTTTTTACCCATCGGATTGGTCTCCCATACCTTCAGGAGGGTATTGGGCAGCAAGGTCTCGAAATACTCCTGCGGCTCATAGCCGAAACAGAAGTTCCACGATCCCTTGGTGTCAGAGTTATACTCATAGACGATGCGGTCGATGGGCATGCCGGCACGCAGGATATGATAGGCCACGAACATATTCACCACATTGAACTTGCTCGTATAGTCGTCTCCTGTGCTGATGGTGATGCCCTTCTCGTTGATATAGTCATACCAGGCGCCGCAATTGCCATACCACTCCGCACACTTGGCCTTCAGGTCTTCAAAACTGTTGATGCCCTGCGCACGGAACACGTCGTCGGTCTCGGCAAACACAGTCCATTTCACTATGCACTCTTTCGGATAATAGAGCGAGTTGCCCTCACGGTCATTGTGATTGGTGCCTAAGTCGTAAGTAATGGCCGTGCCGTCGGGATTGACTTTCTTGTCAACCATGAGCGAATCGGCATAACCAGTCGCCTCGAAAGCGGCATAGAAAATGCTGAGGTCTTTCTCGCCGCAGACACGCAACTGGTCGTCTGCCGTGCGGTCAGAGCGGGGAATCACATCCGAGCAGATGTGCAACACGCCATTGATGGCTTCAATATCGCCTTCGATAATCGCCGAAATGTCATTCAGGCTGGTGAGGCCGACAAACTCCGTCTTGTAGGCATCCTCCTTGAACGTACTAATACGAATGCTGCGCCCCGTCTTCATGGTTGTCCATGTGGTGGCATTACCGTCAAAGTCGACCTGCATGTGCTTCTCGCCCGAAAGGTGGAAGCGTGCAATATCGTCGCAGAGCGAGTCAGACATCAGGGCCACCTTGCCCATCACGTCCAAACTGCCCCATTCGGCTGCTTCCGTAATACCGTTGTGCTTCTGCTTCGCCTTCGAGATCAAGTACGACTGGTCGTTGTAGAGACTGTCCAGATACTTGTTCACACTCTCGTTCAGCGGTGCAAAGCAGGTGTACTCACCGTATGTCCCCAGATACTTGTCGAAACCCGACTTCTGCAGAATATAGTAGAAGCCCGTCAGCTCTCCCCGGTCGCGCAGCAATTCGGCGATGGTCTTGTCGTCCGCGGAGAAGAGGTTCGACTCATCGATGTCCTCACTGCAAGATGCAAGCCCCAACGCTGCCACGCAGCCCATGGTCAGCATCTTTCCTATCTTCAATATCATTCTATTCATATTGTTCGCTATTTGTGAAGTTGTTAAACATACGGAATCCTATTTCTTCGTCTTAGTAGATTTATACGCAGAGTTCTGGACAAGACTGGTGTTGATTTCCACCTCGTCCTGGTTGATGGGCATGTAGAGATAACGCTCGTCGCGCATCTTTGCCTTCATGGCCGCAGGCACGGTGTACTTGCGCAGGGCCAGCTCATAGAACTCGTCACTGACGGTGCCATAGCCCTCCGACAGCTTCTTGGTCAGGTCAGCCGGTGTACTTGTGTGGCGATAGTTGTAGCGCATCAGATCATACCAGCGTTTTCCCTCGAAGCAAAGCTCCCTTGCGCGTTCTTCCAGCACCAGACTCTCCATCTTGTCTTTATATACAACATAGCTGATTGACTTGCCCGTATTGGTGATGGCACGGTCGTTGACGAACTTGCAGATGTTGAAGGCATCCTCGTTGCGGGTGTCGGTTGCACTCTTCCCATTCAGGTCATAGAGCTGGACGAGTGCTTCTGCCTTCATCAGCATCACATCGGTCAACCGGTAGAAAATCCAGTTCCTGTTCATGGCATTGGTCCGGCTGCCAGAGGGGTTGCTTTGGGCGGTTCCGCTGCTACCTGCCGTCGCCAAGGCGACATACTTACGCAAGCCATACTGATCGACCGTTCCGTTAGCATCATACAAATACTCAAAGAGGCGCTGGTCAACAGTGTTGAACCAGATACTTTTTCCACTATTTGTCTCGTCAATCGTTGCGAATACGCCAGATGCCTTCAGATAGCCATAGCTGTTGCCTGTCTTGTTCTCATAGCGATAGTACATCTGGTCGAGTCCCGTATTGCTGCCATTTCCCGAGAGTTTGAACTGTAACTCAAAAATGCTCTCATCGGCATTCTGTCCGGCCTGCCCGAAAAGATTGTTGTACATGTCACTGTTTTCCGACAGGTAGTAGTCTTTCTTGACGGCATCACCGCCTAACCTGCGGAATGCCGGAGTCTGCTCGTAGGCTTCTTTCTTGGCCTTGATCACCTTGTCGCAGCAGTCCACACAGGCCTGATAGTCGGATGCATCGCGGTTAACCGATGCACGCCACAGGTAGATGTCGGCCAAGAGGGCATTGATGCCATCCTGATTCAAGTAGCCTTTGTCGCGCCAGTCACCGTATGTGGAGCCCGAAACGGCATATTTGGATGCCTCCTGCAGGTCGTTGATACACATGTCGAGCACCTCGGCGGGACTCACCTGTCCGATGTTCATGTCGTCACTGCTGTTCATGTAGGCACCCTGTGTGACGGGAACGTCGTGGAACACACGCGACAGATAGAAATAGCACAATGCACGCAAGGCCAGCACCTGAGCCTTGTTGGCCTCATAGTCGCCCTGCATATAGTCTGGATCGACGGAGATCACGCTTTCAGCCTTCTCCAACACCAGATTGCAATAGTTGATGGCAGAATAGAAGGGATGCCATTCCGTGAAGGCATTCTCAGGCACGATATTGTGCGAATAGATCTGCTGCAGGTCATTATAAAAGGATGCTGTTGCAGGCAGACTGTTCGTAATGACGAGTTCGTCGGAACGGAAGTCACCCCACACAATCATATTGCGAACGGCAACGGCGTTACGCAGCTGGGCGTATGCCGTAGCGACAACCGCGTCGACTTCGGTCTTCTTCTGCCAGAAGTCATCATCGACGGTCTTGTTGTCCGGCAGGATGACGGTGTCAACACAAGAAATGAAAAGTGAAGAGTGAAGAGTGAAGAATGCTGCGCATATCACCCACCTTGTTATTTTGTTTGTCTTGGTCATCATAATATCTACTTTCTTATTACTCATTATCAGAAGCCGAAGCTCAGGCTGGCCGTCACCGACTTGGATCTTGGGGTGGTGGCACTGTCAATAGCCGGGGTATAGGTGCCGGAAGCGATTTCCGGATCAATGCCAGAATACTTCGTCCAACAGAAGACGTTGTTCATGGTCACGTATGCCGACAGCGTGTTCAAGCCAAATTTCTTCAGGAACTTCTTGGGTACGTTGTAGGACAGTTGCAGGTTGTTCAGGCGCAGGAACGAGCCGTCTTCCACAAAGCGTGAACTGATCTGATAGTTGTAACCTGTGCCATAGAGTGCCCTCGGCATTTGGGTCATGTCGCCGTCCTTGCGCCAACGGTAGGTGACCGACGAGGCCTGGTTCTCCGTGCCATACATGCTCTCCAATGCCATACGTGCCGTGTTGACAATCTTGTTGCCCCAGCGATAGTTGAAACGGGCCACCAGTTTCCAGTTCTCATATTGCATCGTGAGACTGAAACCGCCATTCACCTTTGGCAGCGAGTTGCCCAGATACTTGATGTCGAGTTCGTTGATGGTACCGTCATGGTTCACATCCTCATAGATGGCATCGCCACCCTTGAACTCATAGTCCGCCTTACCATAATAATAGGTAAGGTGCTTGGGTACACCTGTGTTGGTCATGATGACCTTGCCGTTCTCGTCGGTAGCCACAGGGAAAGTCTTTCCTTCTGCAAGCTGCTGGTTGATCCATGCCTCATAGTCCCAGTCATAGCTCTCGCCACGGGCAACGGCCTGCTGCTGCAACTGCAACTGCTTGGTGTTATAGTTGGTGAGGTAGTCGTAGGTGTACTGGAACACGCCCAAGCTATTGAAACCGTAGATAGAACAGAGGGGGTCGCCCACCACGACACGGTTGAGGATGGTGGCAGCACCCCGGTCGGCATAATTGGGCTCTGAATTCAGGTTGTTGAGCACACGCTGATCCATCTCCAAGAGCTTGTTGACATTCTGTGCGATATTGAAAGAGGCGGAAAGCGAGAACTTGCCAGTCCTGACAAACTTATTGCCCGTCAGGGACAGCTCCCATCCCTTGTTCTCCATCTCGCCCACATTGCCGAATGACAGCGTGGTCGATGTGTTCCAGGTGGCTGTCGTCGGTATGGGCAGATTCTTCATAATCAGGTCTTTGGTATTCTCCTTATAGAGGTTCAGGTCAACCTCGAACATATCGTCGAGCAAGCCAATGTTGAAACCGACATTCATGCCAATCTTCTTCTGTGGGCGAAGGTCGTCGAGCTTCATGCCGCTCATGGTGGTGTAATAGGCTGAACCGTAGCGGCCCTGACGCAGGCTGTACTGGTTGAAGTAGTTGTCGACAGCCACACTTGAGCTACCCGTGATACCCCATGACCCACGGATGCCGAACATCGACACCACCTTCCTCAGAGACTTGAAGAACGGCTCCTCGCTGAGGTTGTAGCGCAGCGAGGCCGAGGGAGAATAGAACCAAGGATTCTTAGGACCGAACTTTGAGTTGCCGTCGGCACGCAGCGAGAAGCCGACATTGTAGCGCGACTTATAGGAGAAGTGGGCATTGTAGACCCAGTTCTGCCATGCCGACTTCGTGGTGATGGGCTGGTTGTCCATCTTGAGCAGACGGGCCGTAACGGTTGCCGACTCCACACCGTTGGGAATGGAGCTTTCTTCGACATACTGATAGTTGTTCTTCTGTGTGCCAGCCTCATAGCGGCCCATCATCGTCAGATAGAAATCCTCATTCTTGAAGGCAGGGGTGAAGATCAGTTCCACACGCGAGCCCATCTTGAACTGGTTGGTCTCCGTATTGGTGATGAAGTTATAGTTGGTATCTGTATAACTGCCATTGGACAGGCTACCCGGCATGAAGGTCGGCTTTGAATAGGCGTAGATGTCAAAATAGACACGACCGTTAAACGTCAGACGGGTCTGCCCGTTTTCCGTACCCAACAGCTCGTACTTCAGATTGAAATCGGGCACGATGCTATAGGTCTGTTCCTTCTGCCAGGAGTTGTTGGCGTAGGCCACGGGGTTGCCAATCTTCACGACATCCGACAGCTGTTCCGAAGTGTAGTTACTGCCGTTGGCCGGAATCTTGCCAGCCGAGGTGGGATTCATGAGGAAATACTCGTCGGTCTCGTTGTTGAACCGGTCGTAGCGGTAGATGCTGGCATTGGGTGCCATGGCCAACGCCATGGCCAGCAAGGCACTGTTCGACTTGTTGTTCTTGCTGCTACCATAGGTATAGTTCTTCAGGTTGTCGGTATAGGTCAGCGCGAAGTTGGTGGAGAAGCGGATGCGGTCGCTCACGTTGTAGTCGAGCACCAAGCGGG
>CAMYVQ010000015.1 GCA_947302435.1 uncultured Prevotella sp.
AGTCAGCGTATGAAGCCAAAGTCTTGGCAAATTCCTTCTGAGAAACCTTCAGAGCCTTCTTGGCCTCGTCGAACTCGGGAGTTCCCTTCTCGACACCTACGGGCTTGCCCTCTTCCTCTGGATAGAAGCGCAGGTTCTCCAACAGCAGAGCCTCACCCATTTTCAGAGCCTTGGCAGCATCTTGAGCCTTAGCGCAGTCGGGAGCGAAAGCCACGGGCACGCCGAGTGCCTTCTCTACGGCTTCGCGAATCTGTCCCAGTGACTTTTTCTTGTCAACCTTTCCTTTGGGCTTGCCCATGTGGCTCATGATGATGACAGCACCACCGTCGGCCAGAATCTTCTTCAGTGTGGGCAGGGCACCACGGATACGGGTGTCGTCGGTAATCTTACCATTCTCGTCTAAGGGCACGTTGAAGTCAACGCGCACGATTGCCTTTTTACCGGCAAAGTTGAATTCGTTGATTGTCATAATATTACTAATGTTTTGAAAAAGAAAAAAAATTCAGTTGTTCATTCGAACGCAAAGATACGAATAATTGTCAGTATTCGGTTATTCACGTTTTATTATTTATACTTTTTTTGCTGTTTTACATTATTCATTCGTCATCTCCTTGTCTTCCAACCGTCTTTCTTTCGATTTTGAACAGATCAGGAAATAAGGGCAAGTGGCGCAACGCTGACGGTCGTCTGTGGGTGTGAAGGCAATGTCGGGGTTGAATATCTCGTTGACTTTTTCCCTAAGTAGTTTTGAGAAAATGGCACGATAGTCTTCCACATCATTGATGCGTTCCTTGCCAAATGAGAGTATGGGATCATAGTCGTCACCGCCTGCATGCTGGATAAAGAGCAAGGCTGGACTGACAGGTAACTGGGCGGCATTGTATTTTGGGGACGTTCGTACAATGAGGCCATATAGAAACGTCTGGAGATAATAGTCACTATGGTTGTTTATGTTTTCAGGGAGGAAGATGCTTTCGACATCGGCCATCGGTGTCAGTCGTCTGCTCCCCGTCTTGTAGTCAACCACGCGAATCCGTTCTTCGTTCAGTCCTGTCGCTGGGTTCTTTTCTGAGATACAATCCAAGCGGTCAATACGTCCACCTATGGTTGTTGTCAAGTGTGGCGTCTCAATGGTTGCCGTGGTGAGACATTCCAATCCAATGATGGAGAATGGGGCCAGACGTTTGTCAATGTTGAGCAATTGGCGCAGATAGTGTATGATGACCTCGCGGTTGATGAGTTGCAAGCCATTGAAACTCTTGCTCAGATGACGGCTTGCCGTTGAGGGGTCGAGTCCGAAGAGTTCTTGTTGGAATGCCATGTCGACTGCCTGTTCGATTTCCACGCCTGATTTGAGCAGCTCGTCGATGTCGCGAGCGAGAATCTGACGGCTCTTCTGGGTAAGACGGGTGTAGATGATGCGTGATGCCTCGTGGAAGATGTTGCCAAAGATGCGGTTGTCGATGGTGTCATCCTCACTCTCGTTGTTCTCGCGCAAATTACACACATAATTATAGAAGAACTGAAGCTGGCAACGCATATACTTGTTGATGGCAGTGGGGGTGAGTAGGGGTGAGGTGGTCTTCTCATTCCGCTTGGCATCGAAATGGTTCAGCAGGCGTTCCATGACCTCGGGTGTCTTGTCGATGGCGTGTGGAGCAAAGGGACTAAACTTCTGTCCGGCTTGAAGCGTACTGAGGGAGAAGGTATGAGGGCTCTCAACCATCAACTGTAGCATGAAGCGTGACATCTCACAACTGCGTCCGTCGGTGGTCGCATTGTTGTACATGATGGTGATGTCGCTGGTGCGCTGCAGGAGTCGGTGGAAATAATAGGAATAGATGGACACCTTATGGTCGATGGTAGTCAACCCGTATGCTTTGCGAATGCTATAGGGAATAAATGAGCTGTCGTTGACTCCTTTGGGCATGTTGCCTTCGTTGCATGACAATATCAGCAAATGGTCGAAGTCGAGGTTGCGGGTTTCGAGTACGCCCATGATTTGAAGACCCTCAGCCGGTTCTCCATGGAAGGGTACGCTTGTCGAAGAGATCAGTTGGCTGACGAGCCGTTGCAGGGTGATGATGTCGACGACGAGGTCGCCACATGCCACAAGCCCTTTCAGCCTGTTCAACAAAGTGTACATGCGGAAGAGCGATTCCTGAGTCAGTGGGTCGGTTTGCCGGTCTTGTATTTCGATGTTGCGAGCCACTATCTGAATGATTTCGCACAACCAGCCAAGGAGTTGTTCGTGACGGTCATAATGGGTGAAAAGGAGTGTTGTACCTTCGTCGATATGAAGTTCGGAGCTTGAGGGATAGTAAAGATGCCGTTCGCGTAATGAACGCTGAAGCGAAGGCGCGTTCTCTGAGATATACCTGCTGTAAGGGTGATTGAGCACGGCACTGATCTGAGCCAGTCGGAAACTCTCACGCTGTTGGCTATATCCGATGGTTTGGAGGTTGAGCAAAAGGGTGACGAGTGCTGCCGCTGGTGATTGTATGAGAGGGTAGCCAGTAGTGATGTTCACCTTGTCGATCTCGTCGGGCAGACAATGAATGATGGTTTGAAGTAATCCTTCGTTGCATAGGACAACGGCAGTGCGACGACCATCCGCGATACGTTGATAGCCGGTTCCGTCGTCTGCCTTCTCCTCCTTGAGCCAAGTGCTGATATAGCGTGCTTGTGCATTCTCGGTAGGTGCGGCAATATAGTGGATGTTTCGAGGGATAGAGAATTGTTGGTAGATGTCAGGGCTGGCATTGTTGAACTCGTTAGGGAAGTCTGACAGATAGCTGGCAATATGCTGGCCTGCTTCGTTGGTGGCTTGTGGACGTATGGAAGATGGCATATAGTACGTGTCGAAATCCCAGTAGAAATGGGCCATACCTCGTTTGCGGATCTGGTCGAAGAGCCTTTGCTCAACCTCTTGAATCATGTTGAACCCTACGAAGACGTAATTCTTGTATTCAAAGTCAATGTCCGTTTGCTGGGCCACTTCACGATAGAGGGCACCTTCGTATGCCAGGTTCTGTTCGGCAAGCCGATTGTTGAAAGAGTGGTATATGTCGCCCATACGTGACCAAAGACGGAGGAAACGTTCTTTGAGTTCGGAGTTGTGGGTGGCAGAAAAGTTGCTGAAGAACTTTCGGATGATATCGAGCTGTTCGGGGGTGAGATAGGACACATCGTCAAGTTCATGGAGGTCGCGCAGATTGGCAAACACCTTGTCGGCATCGGCCATGTGCTTGTCGAGGTCGTCGAAGTCGGTGATGAGCACCTGTCCCCATCCGTAGAAATGATCGAGTGTCTCGTCGATGCCCGTCTGCTCGGTGAAACTTCGATGGAGGTCACACACCAGTTTGATGGGGTCGGCCACCAGTCGTTCGGAGTGGTGTCGGAATAGTTCGCTGATGGTCATGTAGGCAGGACTCCATATTGGTTTTTCCGCGAGATGTGCCAGCTCGTCACTCAGGAAAAGAGCTGCACGCTTGTTAGGAAATACTACGGCAACTTGCGAAAGGTCGTGGCCGAACTTCCGAATCAGGTCTTCAGCCACATATTGTAGAAATGTCTTCATTGTTCTGATTCCTTGAGGTGTACTTCTTCGATTTGGTTGGAATAGACATACCAGAGGTAGCCACGAATGTTCTGATAGCCCATGGAGCTGAGCAGCTGCATGTATCGACACACTTGTTCATGGTAATCAAGTCGGGGACGACCGAACTTGAAGTCAACAACTATGGTCTGTTGCCCGTCGGTCATTACCCGGTCGGGTCGCCGCTCGTATGTCTGGCCAGTCTTGGGGTCAACATTGAGGATGGTACACTCGTTGAAGAGTGTCCATTTCTTGGTGTACCATTCAGCAACCTGCGGATGCTCGATGCGTTTGCGTATCATTTGTTTGATGCGTTCATGCGTGAGCTTTTGGTCGTATAGGACACCGTCGAGTTCCATGCGTCTAAGTGCCTGGTCGATGTCTGATGTGGTGCGAATGGTGGAAAACACATTGTGGAGAATGCAGCCCATCTGGATATAATTGTCTTGCTGTTGCTGTTTGTCGTCGTCGGGCAGGGCAAAGCGACGGCTGTCGTTGCTCTGCTTGAATTCCACCTTCTGGGAGAACACTTGTAGAAACAGGGGAAGGGGCTTGCTCTGGCGAAGGAAAACGTTGGCTTCCTTCGTATCCTCTTTCTTTTTTCCGGTGATGGAAAGTGTGGCGGCCATGTCTCCATATTCGAAGACCAAAGGAGCCTGTACATCCTCCACCCCTTCAAGGATGGCATTGTCCAGCGTGTCAAGAATCTCGGGCAGTGTCTGTTCGATAAGTCCTGAACGGCTGCTTTTGGCACCTCGCTTGCCGATGACATAGAGGGCGCGTGAAGCACGGGTGAAAGCCACGTAGAGCAGGTTCATGTTATCGACAACATTCTGCTGGTGCTCTTCTTCGTAATCTTCTTGATAGATAGTGCCTTTCATCCCTTTCTGACTATAGTCGATGGGGACGATGGGAAGTTGGTTGAAAGGCTCCTCGTCAGGACGGCACCAGAGAATGTCGTTGTGCTCCATCTTCCAGTCGCAGAAGGGGACGAAAACGTATGGGAACTCAAGACCCTTCGACTTGTGGATGCTGATGATACGGATACCGTTGATTTCAGGGCTTTGGATGGTTTGCGAACAGATGTTCTCATCCCATTCGCGAAGGAAGCGGTTGAGATCGGTCGTCTGTTCGTTGACAAAGGTGGCCACGCTGTCGTAGAATGCGCAGAGGTAGGCACTCTGCCCCTCCATCGCCTGAAGGTTGAAGAGGGCAAAAAGCCGCTCCGTCAGTTCATAGAGAGGCAGACACTTCAGTTCGTCCCGATGTTGTAGAAATTCGATGGGCAACATGTTGTCGAGCGCATCGGTGTAGGGATGTTGTGTACAAGTGTCGGCTAAGTATGCTTTGGCAATATAGTCATTCTCGTCTGTCAGATAACGGATGGCTTGTACGATGGTTTGAACGGCAGGCGAGGCATCCAAACGGAAAGCCTCGTCGCTGACGATGGGAATCTCAGGCATCTGCTCCATGAAATAGTTGGCAATGAGTGGGATGAGATGATTGGAGCGTACAAGAATGGCAATTTTGGTGGCAGGTATATTGCTGTCAATGAGACGGGAGATTTGGGTCAGGAGCGTTTCGAGTACATGCTCTTGATAGTCTTCAGAAGGAAGAAGCCTGACGTTGACATAGCCGTCGTTTGCTTTTTCCTGAGGCACTTTTTGCTCCACGTCATTGTAGGCATTGACCTCTTCAAGTTCGGCTGCTTTCCTGAAGAAGGCATTGTTGAAGCTGACGACATACCGGCTTGAACGGAAGTTGGTGTCGAGGTTCTTGAAGGTCAGACGTTCTTCGGCATTCTCAAACTCCTGTTCGATGTTGCCCAACAAACGCCAGTCGCCACTTCTCCAGCGATAGATGCTTTGCTTCACGTCGCCTACGATGAGGTTCTCGCTATGGGCGTGGCTCATGGTCTCTTCGAGCAACACCTTGAAGTTCTGCCATTGCACGGTGGAGGTGTCTTGAAACTCATCGATCATGATGTGTTCCAACTGAGTGCCGATCTTTTCGAAGATAAAGGGGGAATCGCTGCCTTCGATGAGGTCGTGCAGCAGTTGTTGGGTGTCGCTCAACAAAAAGCGGTTGGCCGATTCGTTCAGTTCGCGCACCTTGCTCTCAATGCTTTCCAAAAGGCGTAATTGGTTGAGGTGAAGCAACGTGAGGTCAGCCGACTTGTAGAGTTTCCATTGTAAAGGACGTTCCTCTGTGGCTTGACGCAGAAGGTTTTCTAACTTTCCGTTTGCCAATGCTTGAATCTCCATGCGTCGGGGATGGGTTTTCTTACACCAGGCGTCGGGATTGTCGATGCAGTTTGACACCCGAGTGCCGAGAACACTTTCGTCGAAGATCCCATTGCGTAATTTGAGGAACAGACCAGCCACTCCCGATGTGCTATAGGAGAGATCGTTGACGGTGAAGCCAGCCCTCTCTAATTCTTCGATGAACTCGTCGCCGATGGCTTTCATGCGCTTTTTCGCATCGTCGCGAATCTTTCGGAGCATGGCAGTATAATCGTCGATGAATCCCGGTATGCGCATCTTTTCGTAGAGCATCTTGCTTTCCCTCTTGTAGAAGTCCTTAAAGATAGTGCGACCAAACAACTTGAGTTGTCCGATGATGTTCCACGAACGGTCGTCACTGATGTTTTCCATGATGTACTTCAGAATCCATTGAAGCATCTGGTCGGTGGCCGAGAGATTCTCAATGACCTCATCGACAGCCAGCTCTTCCACTTGACGGTCGTTGAGTCCGATGGTGAGATTGGCGGTTAGGTCGAGCTCGCGTGCAAGATTCCTAAGAATGCTTTGGAAAAAGGAGTCGATGGTGTCGATGCGGAAATAGCTGTAATTATGGAGCAAATTGCCAAGTGCCACTCCAGCCTGCCTTGCGACAAATTCGGGAGAGGCGTCAAGCTCCCTGCAAATGACATCGGCATAGTCTTTTGAGGAGGGAAGGTTGCGCCAGATGCCATAGAGCTGGCTGAGAATGCGCATCTTCATCTCCTCGGTGGCCTTGTTGGTGAAAGTGACGGCAAGAATCTGCTTGTAGGCTTGCGGATTGCGTACCACAAGCTTGATGTACTCCGTGGCGAGTGTGAAAGTCTTTCCGCTTCCCGCGCTTGCCTTATATATAATAAGAGGTGTGGTTTGGTGCATATATTGTGTTTAAATAGATTACCATCGATGGAACAACTCGATTGTGAACTTCACTCCGAACTTGTTGAACTTCCACTGACTCATATTGCCGAAGATGCCGATGGAGCATAAGCGTGTTGTAAAGCCATATCCGATTTCCCAATAAGGATGGGTGTCTTCGAGGAGTACGCCGTTCCAATAGAATCGTTCACGTTCAATGTATCGTCCGACGATTGGCAGGAATGAGGTCATCATGAGTGGTGAGTCGAAACTGACATTGGAATTGATATAGTAGGACGAGACGTTATAGAGACGGGAATCAAGCAGTTGGAAGCTGCCCGACCAATCATCGTCCCAACCGCCTTGAAGATAGTCTTCACTGAAGTTTGCGTAATCCATGAAGTAGTTGTTGCGCTTGTCCGTATAGAAGCCACCGCCCAGTCGTAGGTTGAGCAGTTGGGTGCGGGGCAGGCGGAAGATGCGTGAAGCAGTGGCCTCCCAACGGCCATAGCTCAATTCGTAGTTCTTGAATTTCAATCCCTGCTCATAGTTGACACTAAACAGTGGCCCCTTCTTCCACGGTTGAAAAATCATGGTGATGCTTGGTGCCATACTTTTGTAGACTTCGGGCATACCGAATGCCTTCATGTGCTCTTTGTGAAGGGCAGTACGACGGTGATAGACAAGACCTTCTTCCACGCGGAGCCAGTTGGTCACACGCATGCTGTTGGTGATTTTCACCATGTTGTCGTCGAAGGTCGTGAGGTCGTATTCCTCAAGTTCCAGCATATCGCCTTTCTTTTCTTTCAAATCTTCGACCACTGACGAGTTACCAATGCGGTTACCGTTGTTCCAACTGATTTCCAGATAATTGTTCCACTTCTCACTGTAAGTGTATCGTAAAGGCAGCTGATAGAAGAATTGTCGGATCTTGAAGTTGTAGCCAAGGGTAGGGTTGAACTGAATCGAGCTGTTAGGCGTGAAATGATAGTTAACCGCAAGTTTCATCTTGTAGGAAAGTCCCCGGCTATGGCTATAGTTCAAATACTGAGGTTGGAGGATAGGGGAGAGGTGTAGGGAGAAATGCTGATTCCCTGTCTCATGGCTTTTTACAAGGTAAGTTCCAATATCCCATCCTATGTCTCTTAGCGTATGGAGGGTCATCGAACGGGTTGTCGTGTCCTTTTCAAGTGTGTCGTCCTTGTGGGTCATGGTCGAGTCGTAACGTTCAAGAACGGCTTTCTCACGGGGAGAAAGTTGCATGGGACGTATCTTGTCGAGTATGTTGCGTGTGGTCTTGGTGCTGTCGATGGTATCGGGAAGGTTGGGCAGCTCGTAGACGGAAACGAACGACGAGTTGATGCGGTTGCCCATGAAACGGAAATCCACATCGGTCTTGCAAGTCGATGGCAACACTGTCTTGTTTTTCCATTTCTCAAATCCCTGATGGATTGTCGTATGGAATTTAATCATATCGTATTCACCCTGAATGTCGACATCGAGGATACGGCCAGTCGATAGTAAAACGGTGGCCTCTCCTTTCACCAGTTGGGTGTTGTTGCCCAACAAGGGCCTGAACTCCACGGTGGCTTGACGGATTCCCGATTGCCTGACACGATAGCGGTAATAGATCCTGTTGTCGGGATTGAAGGGTGAAAGGATATGGTTTCCGTAAAGTGTCGTGGAATAAAGTTGTGGGACGGAAAACTCATTAAGCACTGAGAATGGCTTGCGTTCGTGTGGGACAGTGGTGAAAAAAAGGTCTGGTTTCACCCTGATGTCGTTGATGTCGTAAAACGACACCTGGCTGAATTGTTCACTCACATACTGCCGCTCTTTCTTGGCGAAAGAATACATGTTGGGAATGAGCCACAGGGTGAAATTCCTCCGTTGTGTGTCGTAGAAGAACTTCGTGTAGCAATTTGTGGTGAATGTGTCAATCTTGTGGTGATAATTCTTATGATAGGTGAACATGCGGTTGAGTACCAGCGAATCGGTCTCTCTGGCACTGATACTGCAACAAACAGACAGCATGACAAAGCAAAATAAGAGATATGCATGTTTCACAGCTCCAAAATTACAAATAAAAAATGAATAAGGTGTTGTTTTTTAAAATTAATTGTCTGTTAAATGCCGTTGTTTCGAATATTATCATTAATTTTGCAGCTAAATCTGACAAAAACATTATAGAAATGTATAGAACCAAAACTTGTGGCGAGCTTCGTCTCGCCGATGCCGGACAGGTAGTGAAGCTGGCCGGATGGGTGCAGCGCACCCGAAAGATGGGAGGCATGACCTTCGTTGATCTCCGCGACCGCTATGGTCTCACCCAGCTTGTCTTTATCGAAGAATCGGATGCTGTTCTCTGTGAGCGTGCCAACAAACTCGGACGCGAGTTCTGTATTCAGGTTGTGGGTAAGGTGAGCGAGCGCGAGTCGAAGAACCCCAAGATGCCTACGGGCGACATTGAGATTCTGGTCAGCGAACTGAACGTTCTCAGCGAGAGTCAGACACCTCCTTTCACCATTGAGGACAATACCGACGGCGGCGACGACATCCGCATGAAATACCGTTACCTTGACCTGCGCCGCTCGGCTGTGCGTAAGAACTTGGAGCTACGCCATCGTATGACCATCCTGATCCGTAACTTCCTTGACAATCTGAACTTCATTGAGGTGGAGACACCGATCCTCATTGGTTCTACGCCTGAGGGAGCACGTGATTTCGTGGTGCCCTCGCGTATGAATCCCGGTCAGTTCTATGCGCTGCCCCAGAGCCCTCAGACCCTGAAGCAGTTACTGATGGTGAGTGGCTTCGACCGTTATTTCCAGATTGCCAAGTGCTTCCGCGACGAGGACCTGCGTGCCGACCGTCAGCCGGAGTTCACGCAGATTGACTGTGAGATGTCGTTTGTCGAGCAGGAAGACGTGTTGCAGATTTTCGAAGATTTGGCCCGTCACTTGTTTAAGGAGGTGCGCGGCGTGGAGCTTCCACCGCTTCAGCGCATGACGTGGCATGAGGCCATGCGTCGTTTCGGCTCGGACAAGCCAGACCTTCGTTTTGGTATGGAGTTCGTAGAGTTGATGGATCAGTTGAAAGGAACGGGCACATTCCCTGTATTCAATGAGGCCAATTACATCGGTGGTATTTGTGTTCCCGGCTGTGCCGACTACACGCGCAAGCAGCTCGACCAGCTCACTGATTTCGTGAAGCGTCCGCAAGTAGGTGCCAAGGGTTTGGTTTATGTGAAGTTCAATGCCGACGGAACCGTGAAGTCTTCTATCGACAAGTTCTATGCCCCCGAAGTGTGGCAGCAGGTGAAAGTGGCTATGGGAGCCAAGGACGGTGACCTCGTCTTGATTCTTAGTGGCGACAATGCCAACAAGACGCGCGTGCAACTCTGCACCCTGCGTTTGGAGATGGGCGACCGTCTTGGCTTGCGTGATAAGGACAAGTTCGTGTGCCTGTGGATTGTCGACTTCCCCCTGTTCGAGTGGAGCGATGAAGAGCAGCGGCTCATGGCAACCCACCATCCGTTTACGATGCCCAACCCCGACGACATTCCTCTGCTCGACACCGACCCGGCCAAGGTGCGTGCCGTAGCTTACGACTTCGTCTGCAACGGTGTGGAAGTCGGTGGTGGATCGCTTCGTATCCACGACGGCAAGTTGCAGGAAAAGATGTTCCAGATTCTCGGCTTCACCCCCGAACGTGCGATGGCCCAGTTCGGCTTCCTGATCAATGCCTTCAAGTATGGTGCGCCCCCTCATGCAGGTCTTGCCTTCGGTCTTGATCGCTTCGTGAGTCTGATGGCTGGTCTCGACAGCATTCGCGACTGCATTGCTTTCCCGAAGAACAATAGTGGACGCGACGTGATGCTCGATGCTCCTGGTGAACTTGACCCCAAGCAATTGGAAGAATTGCAATTAAAGATTGACTTACGTCAAGAATAGTTCTTTATTTGACAAATATGCCTAATTATCAGATACTTGTGAACCGAATTAGTAGTACTTTTGCACGCGAATAAGAAATCAATCCAAAAACGTGTTTTATTTATCATAATTTATTATGGCAGAAAAGAAATCTACAACGAAGAAGGCTGCTACTGAAAACAAGGAGACGGCAGCTAAGAAATCAACTACAGCCGCAAAGAAGGCTACAGCCAAGAATGTAATCGCAGTCAATGCTGAGAACATTGGTTTCAAGGCTGGTGATGTATATCAGGCTCTGGCAGCAGCTGAAAAGGCTCTCACCGTTGACGAGATTGCCAAGGCTGCAAAAATTTCAAACGAGGAAACACTGCTCGGTCTCGGCTGGCTCTTCAAGGAGGGTAAGCTGTTGAGCACAGACGACAACAAGGTCGTTTTGGCTTAATCGTAGCGTAACATCCATAAAAGGTCGGTAAGATTTGATTACCGGCCTTTTTCGTTCATTAGCACCCATTTTCCTCTAATGACTTTTGACCAGCAGATATTGAAAATTCTTTCCGAAGTAGATGAACGGGGTATCAGTGTCTCGGCATTGACGAAGCACGTCTATAATATGAATTGTACATTCTTTTTTACGCCCAACCTACAGGAGGTGAAGCAATATGTACAGCAATATCTGTTGCGAAATTCAAAGTCGTCGCAATCATTGATCGAAAGTACAGGGCGGCGCGGTTATTACCGTCTCAACACAAAAAACTCCCCTAATGCACGCCAGCTGGTGTTGGACTTCCAACAAAAGAAGGAAAAACCGGAAGCGCAAGCTGAAGAGAGACCTCAGCAAGACTTGTCGCTGAATCTTTTTGGGGACGATTTCTGAACAGATAAGAGTTGGTATGAAAAAAAGAGAAGACATTCGGAAACGTCTTCTCTTTGTTGTCTTAGAATGGCAGGTCGTCGGCAACTCCTTCGCCTGCAGGCTCTTGTGCTGGAGGGAAGGGAGCAGTGGCTCCATTTTGTGGGACTGCAGCCTGCTGAGGTGCAAACGGGGTGGCGGCGGGAACCGTCTGGGCAGCCTGCCCACGGATAATGTTGTAGGCACGAATGTCATTGAACCAACGGCCGTTATATTCACGTGCGTCAATGTCGAACTGAACGGTAATCTCCTCACCAGGCTGAATGTTGAACTGCTTGATTCTATCTTCACCAAAGATGTTGAACACCATCTTGCGAGGATACTGGCCGGGGATTTCAATTACGTACTCTTGTGTCATCCAGGGGTTGCCTGTGCGTTGCGACACACCACCTCTTGCCTCCATGATGGCAATTACTTTTCCTGTTAAATCCATAAAATATTTTGTTGTTATTGCTTGTTTTTTTCAATTCGTTTGCGAAATTACTAAAATAGTTTGAAAAGAGGAAAAAAAAATGAGATAATTTTGTCGTTCACATAATATTTTTGTATTTTTGTACTCCGAAACTAAAAAACAAAACCAAATTATAATATGAGATTTACCGTATCAAGCACCGCATTGGGCAATCGTTTGGTTGCTTTGTCAAGGGTGATTAACAGTAAGAATTCCTTGCCTATTCTTGGCGATTTTCTTTTTGAGATTGTTGACAACCGTTTGAATCTGACCGCCTCCGACAGTGAGGTGATGATGAGGACATCTTTGGAGTTGAGCGATACCTATGGCGACGGTCGTTTCTGTGTGGGCAACCACGACCTTCTGGAAGCAGTGAAGGGCATTTCCGAGCAGCCCATCACTATTGACGTGAACCAAGACGAAAAAATTGCCCGTATCAGCTATCAGAATGGTATGTTCTCTCTGCCTGTTGAGAATGCTGACGAGTTCCCCCAGCCGCAGACCATTGCCGAGGGTGCAACGACAATCACTATCAGCACCCAGTTGCTGAGCGAAAACATCAACCGTTCCATCTTTGCTACCGCTCAAGACGAGCTTCGCCCTGTGATGAACGGTATCTATTTTGACTTGACACCCGATTGTCTGGCCATTGTTGCCAGCGATGGCCACAAGTTGGTCCGCAACAAGGTTTTCTCTGTGAAGAGCGAGCAGCCAGCCGCTTTCATCCTTCCCAAGAAGCCCGCTTCGCTGTTGAAGAACCAGTTGGGCAAAAACGGTGGCGACGTGGTGATTCGCTTCGACGAACGCAACGCAGAGGTGAATTTCGAGGACGGCCAGATTATTTGTCGTCTTATTGAAGGCCGTTATCCTAACTATAATTCTGTGATTCCCCAGAACAACCCCAACCAGCTTACCGTCGACCGTGTGAGCCTTCTCTCCGCTCTCCGCCGTGTCCAGCCCTTCTCTAACGATTCCAGCAATCTCATCCGCTTCCATGTGGAGAATGGAGTGCTGCAGCTCGATGCCGAGGACTACGATTTCTCAAAGACGGCTACAGAGAGCATGACATGCGATTACAACGGCATGCCGATGAACATTGGTTTCAAAGGCTCTTCATTCATTGAGATTCTGAGCAATTTCGAATGTGAGCAGGTGATCATCCAGTTGGCCGATCCCAGCCGTGCAGGTCTTGTGCTGCCCTCCGAGCAGCCCGAGAACCAAGACGTGCTCATGTTGATGATGCCAATGCTTATCAATGATTGAATATGAAGCTGAACTTAAAGAAACCGCTGGTTATTTTCGATTTGGAGACCACGGGTCTTGATTTGGTCAAGGATCGTATTATCCAGATATCTTATATTAAGGTGTACCCCGACGGAAGGGAGGAACGGGGCAATTACCTTATCAATCCTGAACAGCACATCATGCCCGTCATCACTCAGTTGACGGGCATCTCCGATGCTGACGTGAAAGAAAAACCCACCTTCAAGCAGTTGGCCAAAACTCTGAACGACTGCTTTGTGGGATGCGACTTTGCCGGATTCAATTCCAATCACTTCGATATTCCCCTTTTGGCCGAGGAATTTCTTCGTGCCGGCATCGACTTTGATTTTTCCAAGTGCCGAATGATCGACGCACAGACCATTTTCCACAAAATGGAACGCCGCAATCTTGCTGCCGCCTATAAGTTCTATTGCGGTCATAAGATGGAGGAGGACTTCGAAGCCCACCGTGCCGACCAAGACACCGAGGCTACCTATCGGGTGCTGATGGGCGAACTCGACCGTTATGCCCCAGGTGCCAATGAAGAGCCGGAGAAGGTCTTGGTGAATGATATGGACGCGCTCAACGAGTTCTCGAAGACCAACAACAATGTCGACTTTGCCGGGCGCATTGTCTGGGGCGAGGCCAAGGACGCGAAGGGCAACATCCTTCATGATGAGGAGGGCAAGCCCATGCTGATTGAGTATTTCAACTTTGGCAAGCATAAGGGCAAGACCGTGGTCGATGTCCTTCGTTCCGACCCTGGCTATTATGCATGGATTCTTGGCGGTGATTTCACTTATAACACCAAGCAGGTGCTCACCCGCATCCGTCTTAGGGAGGTGCAGAAACAGAAATAAACATGCTGAAAGGTAAGAAGATTGTTTTGGGCATCACAGGCTCCATAGCCGCTTACAAAGCCTGCTACATCATCCGTGGGCTCGTCAAGGCCGGTGCCGAGGTGCAGGTGGTCATCACCCCTGCTGGCAAGGAGTTCATCACTCCCATCACCCTGTCGGCACTGACGCAGAAGCCTGTCGTCAGCGAGTTCTTCTCGCAGCGCGACGGAACGTGGAACAGCCATGTGTCGCTGGGCCTTTGGGCCGATGCCATGCTTATTGCCCCCTGCACGGCTTCCACGTTGGGCAAGATGGCCAACGGTGTGGCCGACAACATGCTCATCACTACCTACCTGTCGATGAAGGCTCCCGTGTTTGTGGCTCCGGCCATGGATCTCGACATGTATGCTCATCCCACCACGCAGCAGAATCTTGACCGCCTGCGTTCTTTTGGCAATCATATCATCGAGCCTCAGAGTGGTTTCTTGGCCAGCGGACTCGAAGGCAAGGGTCGCATGGAGGAGCCTGAGAACATTGTCGCTTTCCTCGACAATTTCTTTGAGTCCAAGTCTCTTACAGGGAAGAAAGTCATGATTACCGCCGGTCCCACTTATGAGAAAATCGATCCCGTTCGCTTCATCGGCAACTATTCCAGTGGGAAGATGGGCTTCGCCCTGGCTGAAGAGTGTGTCCGACGCGGTGCAGAGGTGACGTTGGTGGCAGGTCCTAATGTCCCTCCACTCTCAACCTTCAGTTCTCACCTCATTCACCGCATCGACGTGGAGAGTGCGCGAGAGATGCACCATGCCGCAGTAGAAGTCTTCCCACAGGCTGATGCTGCTATTCTCTGTGCCGCAGTAGCCGACTTCCGTCCTGAGTGCGTGGCAGACCAGAAAATCAAGAGGGTGGGGCAGACCATGGACATACACCTCGTCCCCAATCCCGACATTGCCGCTGAGTTGGGTAGCATGAAGCGCAAAGGCCAATTGCTTGTCGGCTTTGCCCTCGAGACCAATGACGAAGAGACAAATGCCCAGTACAAGTTGGAGAAGAAGAATTTCGATTTCATCGTTCTCAATTCCCTCCGCAACGAAGGCACTTGCTTCAAGAGCGATGACAATCAGATTTCCATCATTTCGCGTGATGGCCGCAAAGATTACGGGAAGAAACCGAAAAACCTTGTGGCTAAAGACATTATCGACACACTCGTTCAATGGACTATTTGTGACTGAATAATATGAAGCGTTTTTTTTTCCTGACGGCTCTGTTTGTCCTGACCATGCACGTACAGGCACAGGAGCTGATAGCCAAGGTGAACATCAATTCGCAGCAGGTGCAGGGCACCGACAAGTCGGTGTTCGAGAACCTGCAGCAGACGTTAGAGCAGTTTATTAACGAAAGGCAGTGGACGGACTTGCAGTTTCAGCAGAACGAGCGTATCTCGTGTACCTTCAATATAACGGTGACGAAGTACGACCAGAGTGCCAACCGTTTCACCTGTATGGCACTTGTTCAGGCTAACCGCCCGGTGTTCAACTCGGCCTACACCTCCACCTTATATAATAATAGGGACAAGAACTTCGACTTTGATTTCGCCCAGTTCGACCAATTGAACTATAACGAGGAGTATCTGGACAACCAGTTGGTGGCGTTGGTCGCCTATTACGCATACCTCATCATCGGGTTAGACTTGGACAGCTTTGCACCTATGGGTGGCACCGATATTCTGCAACGGTGCATGAATCTGGTGAACAATGCCCAAAACCTCGACTTCCCGGGATGGAAATCGTTTGAAGATTCCCGTAACCGCTTCGCCATCATCAACGACTATCTCGACGAGGCCATGAAGCCCTTCCGCCAGTTGCAGTATGACTATTATCGCACGGGACTCGACGAGATGGCCCAGAACGTGGAGCGTGGCCGCACGAACGTGACGACGGCCTTAGAGACGGGATTGAAGAAAGCCCATGAGGACAAGCCGCTGAGCCTGTTGCCCCAGATTTGGACAGATTACAAGAAGGACGAGCTGGCCAGTATTTACAAAGGCAAGGGGACGCAGAAGGAAAAGCAGAGTGTCTATGATATTCTTTTCGGTCTCAATGCTTCCCAAAACACGACGTGGGAAAAGATCAAGCAATGAGCAACCTTCAATTTTTTGAAACTCAATGCTAAAGCAACTATACATTAAGAACTATACACTGATCGAAGAACTCGACATCGAGTTCCACGAGGGCTTCTCCGTGGTGACGGGTGAGACGGGAGCCGGCAAGAGCATCATTCTTGGAGCCATAGGGTTGCTGTTGGGGCAGCGTGCTGACTCCAAGGCCATCAAGGCTGGCACCGACCGTTGTGTGGTAGAGGCCCATTTCGACCTTTCGCGTTATGAAATGCAGGGCTTCTTCAAGGAGAACGACATTGAGTTCGACGCTTCCGATACCATTGTGCGCCGCGAACTGACCGCTGCCGGAAAGAGCCGTGCCTTCATCAACGACACGCCTGTCTCGCTGGCTCTGATGAAGGAACTGGGCGAGCAGTTGGTGGACATTCATTCGCAACACCAGAACCTTTTGTTGGGAAAACAGGATTTTCAGTTGGAAGTGGTCGATATCCTTGCCAAGGACGAAAAGGAACTCGAAGCCTATCAGCAGCTTTTCAAGGAGTATAAGGCGACAGAGCAGCACCTTTCCGCCATTCGTGAGGAGATAGAGCAGAGTCGCCGTGAGTCGGATTTCCTGCAGTTCCAGTACGAAGAGCTTTCGGATGCCCGATTGGTCGACGGGGAGCAGGAGGAACTCGAAGCCAAGAGCGACACGATGACCCATGCCGAGGACATCAAGCAGGCACTCTATGAGAGTGATGCGGCCCTCTCGGACGACGAGAATGGTGTCCTCTCGGCCTTGCGTCGCTCGGTGTCGTCGCTCGGCAGTGTCAAGAATGTGTTGCCGGCGGCTTCCGAACTCTCTGAGCGTGTGGAGAACTGCTATATAGAACTGAAGGACGTGGCTTCCGACATTAACGGATTGCTGGAGAACGTCGATTTCGACCCTTCGGAACTTGATGCTGTCAACATGCGGCTTGACAAGATCTACAATCTTCAGAAGAAATACCATACGGATACTGTGGCCGGACTTCTTGAAACGCAGAGCGACTTGGAACGTCGTCTGGCGAATATTGAGAATGGCGACGAAGCCGTGGCCGAGTTGGAACGGAAGTTGGAGGACTTGATGGCCAAATGTCGTCAGAAAGCCGATGTGCTGACTGCCAAGCGCGAGCGTGCTGCCCGGGAGATCGAGAAGCAGATGTGCGAGAAGCTGGTGCTGCTCGGTATGCCCAATGTGCGCTTTGAAATCGACATTGCCCGTGAGCCGCTTTCCCGTATGGGACAGGATAAGGTGGCGTTTCTTTTCAGTGCCAACAAACTGACGCCCCTTCAGTCGGTGGCACAAGTGGCTTCTGGTGGCGAGATTGCCCGTGTCATGCTCTCCCTGAAAGCGATGATCAGCGGCACCGTGAAGCTGCCTACGATTATTTTCGATGAAATTGATACCGGTGTGAGTGGGAAGATTGCCGAGCAGATGGCCCGCATCATGCATGAGATGGGCCTTCAGAATCGCCAGGTGGTCAGTATCACCCACTTGCCTCAGATAGCGGCTCTTGGCAACACCCATTACAAGGTGTTCAAGGAAGATACGCCCCAAGGCACGGTCAGTCACATGCAGATGCTCAATGACGACGAGCGCGTCATGGAACTTGCCCAGATGCTTAGTGGCAGCAATGTCACTGAAGCTGCCATAGAGAATGCCCGACAGCTGTTGGACAATCGTTAGGCGCGTTCCTCGTTGTCCTCTTCCTTTTGTTGGCTTTGGTTCTTGAATACGTGGTGGTGCAGAAAGTCCATGGCCTCAAGACAGGCAATGACCATGAGCGTGGCTGCAACGGCCAAGGCGTACATACCGACACTGGCGGTCATGCCAATGGCCGATGTCACCCAAAGTCCGGCAGCAGTGGTCAGGCCCTTTACCACGTTCTTCTGGAAAATAATAGTGCCTGCACCAATGAAACCGATGCCGCTTACCACTTGGGCGGCCATTCGTGCAGGGTCGCGCTGGATGATGACACCCGGCTGTGCTTGGAAGCTGTCGAATCCATGCATTGACAGCACCATGAACAGCGCACTGCCCAAGGCAACAAGAAAGTGAGTTCGGAAACCAGCCTCCTTGGAGCGGTACTCGCGCTCGAAGCCGATGGCACCGCCCAGCATGGCGGCAATGAAAATGCTTAATATGTATTCTCCTGTCATAGCGTTTTGTCTATTTCGGTGCAAAGGTACTGCTTTTTCTGACGATAGCCAAACTTTCACGTTGATATATGTCAATCACTTTCACGTTTGCCGAAAATACTTATAAATCGTAGCAATTTATCACTATTTAGTTATAACTTTGCAGAATATTAAGAAAATATGTTTCAATCTTTAAGGTAAAAGGGCAGTAAAACCAACCCAAAACGATAATAATAGAGAAAGTATGAAAGAAAAACTTTACGTCTTTGACACTACTTTGCGCGACGGAGAGCAGGTACCAGGCTGTCAGTTGAATACCGTGGAGAAGATTCAGGTGGCCAAAGCGCTCGAACAGTTAGGCGTCGATGTGATAGAAGCGGGCTTCCCTGTTTCGTCGCCGGGCGATTTCAGATCGGTGATCGAGATCTCGAAAGCCGTTACGTGGCCTACGGTCTGTGCGCTGACGCGCGCCGTGGCGCACGACATCGACGTGGCTGCCGAGGCCCTTCAATACGCCAAGCACAAGCGTATCCACACGGGTATAGGCACCAGCGACGAGCACATACAATACAAGTTCAATACCACGCGCGAGGAGATTCTGGAACGTGCTGTGAGGGCGGTGAAATACGCCAAGAAATATGTCGACGACGTGGAGTTCTATGCTGAAGATGCCGGACGTACCGACAACGAGTATCTCGCTCGTGTCGTTGAAGCCGTGATCAAGGCCGGTGCCACGGTGGTGAACATTCCTGATACCACTGGCTATTGTCTGCCCGACGAGTTTGGCAGCAAGATCCGCTACCTGATGGAGCATGTCGACGGCATCGACCGCGCCATCATCTCCACCCACTGCCACAATGACCTCGGCATGGCCACGGCCAACACGCTTGAGGGCGTGCTCAATGGTGCCCGTCAGGTGGAGGTGACCATCAACGGCATCGGTGAGCGTGCCGGCAACACCTCGCTTGAGGAGATTGCCATGATCCTGAAATGCCATAAGGGCATCAACATCGACACCAACATCAATACTACCAAGATATTCCCCACCAGTCGCATGGTGTCGGGCCTCATGAACATGCCGGTGCAGCCCAACAAAGCCATTGTGGGGCGCAATGCCTTCGCGCATAGCAGCGGCATCCACCAAGACGGTGTGCTGAAGAATGCACACACTTATGAAATCATCGACCCGAAGGATGTGGGCATCGACGACAACTCGATCGTGCTCACCGCTCGTAGCGGTCGTGCTGCCCTGAAGCACCGTCTGCATGTGAACGGGGTGGAGCTTTCGGAAGAGAAGCTCGACAAGGTCTATGAGAAATTCCTTGAGCTGGCCGACCAGAAGAAGGAGGTCACCGATGCCGACGTGCTGATGCTTGCCGGTGCCGACACGGCAACGTCGCAGGCCGTCCGGCTCGACTTCCTGCAGGTGACCACGGGCAAGGGCGTGAAGTCGGTGGCTTCCATCGGACTCGACATCAGCGGTCAGAAGTTCGAGGCGGCTTCGAGTGGCAATGGCCCTGTCGATGCGGCCATCAAGGCACTGAAGAAGATCATCCTGAAGACGATGACCCTGAAGGAGTTCACCATCCAGGCCATCTCGAAGGGCTCCGACGACGTGGGTAAAGTCCACATGCAGGTGGAGTACGACGGTCAGATGTACTATGGCTTTGGGGCCAACACCGACATTGTCACCGCCTCGGTGGAAGCTTATATCGATTGTATCAACAAGTTCAAGAAATCCGAATGAATACACTCTTCGACAAAATCTGGGACCGCCATGTCGTGCAGAAGGTTGCCGACGGCCCCACACAACTTTATATCGATCGGCTCTATTGCCACGAGGTGACCTCGCCGCAAGCCTTCGACGGCCTGAGGGCGCGTGGGCTGAAATGCTTCCGTCCGGAGAAAATCTATTGCATGCCCGACCATAACACGCCTACGCACGACCAGGACAAGCCCATTGCCGATCCCGTTTCGCGGAAGCAGGTGGACATGTTGGAGCGCAACGCCCGTGAGTTCGGCCTTTCCCACTATGGGATGATGTCGCCCTCGAATGGCATTATCCATGTCGTAGGGCCCGAAAAAGGCCTTTCATTGCCGGGTATGACCATTGTCTGCGGCGACTCCCATACTTCGACACACGGTGCCGTGGGGGCTGTCGCTTTCGGTATCGGTACGAGCGAGGTGGAGATGGTGATGGCCTCGCAGTGCATCCTCCAGATGAAGCCCAAGTCGATGCGCATCACCATCGACGGCCACCTTGCCGAGGGCGTGACGGCCAAGGATGTAGCCCTCTTCCTGATGGCCCGGCTCACCACGAGCGGTGCCACCGGCTATTTCGTCGAGTACAGCGGACAAGTGGTCAGGGATCTGTCGATGGAGGGTCGTCTGACCCTCTGTAACCTCTCGATAGAGATGGGTGCGCGCGGCGGTTTCATTGCCCCCGACGAGACGACTTTCAACTACCTGAAAGGGCGTGAGCATGCACCCAAGGGAGAAGCGTGGGAGAAGGCTGTCGCCTATTGGAAAACGCTCCGAAGCGATGCTGGAGCGATTTTCGATAAAGAATTGATATTCAATGCAAAAGATATAGAACCCCGAATCACTTATGGAACCAATCCCGGCATGGGAATCGGCATCACAGAAAGCATCCCACAGACGGGCGACGCAAACTTTGAGAAGGCACTTGGGTATATGGGCTTCAAGGCTGGCGAACGGTTGTTAGGCAAGAAGGCCGACTACGTGTTTCTGGGTGCCTGTACCAACGGGCGCATTGAGGACTTCCGCGCTTTCGCATTGGTTGTGAAGGGGAGGAAGAAGGCTCCCGGCGTGGTGGCTTGGCTGGTGCCTGGCTCATGGGAAGTCAGCCGACAGATTGCCGCCGAAGGTCTCGACAGCGTGCTGAAGGCCGCAGGCTTCGAGATCCGGCAGCCCGGCTGTTCGGCATGCCTGGCCATGAACGACGACAAGGTGCCAGCCGGCAAGTATTGCCTCTCTACCTCGAACCGTAACTTTGAAGGCCGGCAGGGGCCGGGGGCGCGCACCCTGTTGTGCTCGCCGTTGGTGGCCGCTGCCGCCGCCGTAACAGGTGTTATCACTGACCCACGCACTCTCCTATGAAACAGAAATTCAATATCATCACGTCCACCTGCGTGCCTCTGCCTTTAGAGAATGTGGACACCGACCAGATTATCCCTGCACGCTTCCTGAAAGCCACCGACAAGGAAGGCTTCGGCGACAACCTTTTTCGCGATTGGCGGTTCGACAAGAACGGGGAACCCATTAAGGACTTTGTGCTCAACAACCCCAAGTATGGCGGCTGCATCCTCGTGGCTGGCAGAAACTTCGGTTCGGGCTCTTCGCGTGAGCATGCCGCGTGGGCAATCGCCGGCTATGGCTTCCGGGTAGTCATCAGTTCCTTCTTTGCCGACATTCACAAGCAGAACGAGCTCAACAACTTCGTGTTGCCCGTGGTGGTCAGTGAGGCGTTCCTCGCCGAGCTGTTCAGCTCCATCGAAAGCAATCCAGAGACACTCGTCGAGGTCAATCTGCCTGAGCAGACAGTGACCAACAGGTCGACGGGCAGACAGGAGAGGTTTGAAATCAACGGCTATAAGAAACATTGTCTGGTGAACGGCCTCGACGACATCGATTTCCTTGTGGAAAGCAGGCCGAAAATAGAGCAATGGGAAAAAGAGTCATTGTGAGACAGGAGAGGAAAGATATGCAGGAGCAACGTTATATTGAGATCATGGACTCCACGCTTCGCGATGGCGAACAGACGAGTGGGGTGTCCTTCCTTCCGCACGAGAAGCTGATGATAGCGCGCATGCTGCTTCGCGACTTGAATGTCGACCGTATCGAGGTGGCATCGGCGCGTGTCAGCGAAGGCGAGAAAGAGGCAGTGAAGATGATTTGCCGCTACGCCCGGCAGATCGATGCCTTGGAGCGCGTCGAGGTGCTCGGCTTCGTCGATGGCCATGCGTCGGTCGACTGGGTGAAAGAGGCTGGTGGCCACACGCTCAACCTGCTGGCCAAGGGCTCGTTGAGGCATTGCAGGGAGCAGCTGGGCAAGGAGCCGGAGGAACATATTGCCGACATTCGCAAGGTCATTGACTACGCACACCGGCAGGGCATCGGCATCAACATCTATCTTGAAGACTGGTCGAGCGGCATGAAGGAGTCGCCGGAGTATGTGTTCCAGCTGATGGATGCGCTCATCGACTTGCCCGTCCGCCGGTTCATGTTGCCCGACACGCTCGGCATCATGAATCCCTTGCAGGTCATTGAGTACTTCCGGAAGATGCTGAAGCGTTATCCCGACGCCCATTTCGACTACCATGCCCACAACGACTACGACTTGGCCGTGTCGAACACGCTGGCAGCCGTGCTGAGCGGTGCGCGCGGCGTTCATGTCACCGTCAACGGCTTGGGCGAGCGTTGCGGCAACGCGCCGCTTTCGAGCGTTCAGGTGATTCTGAAAGACCAGTTCAACGCGCGCACCAGCATCGTCGAGAACAAGCTCAACGACATCAGCCGCCTCGTAGAGAGCTATAGCGGCATTGCCATTGCCCCCAACCAGCCCATCATCGGCGACAATGTCTTCACGCAGGTGGCCGGGGTGCATGCCGACGGCGACAGCAAGGGCGGACTCTATCACAACCCGTTGGCCCCCGAACGCTTTGGCCGCAAGCGCGAATACGCCATGGGCAAGACCAGCGGCAAGGCCAATATCGCACGCAATCTGCAGGAGCTCGGCTTGGAGCTGACACCCGAACAGACACAGCGCGTCACCCGTCGCATCACTGAATTGGGCGACCGCAAGGAGGTGGTGACACAAGACGACCTGCCCTTCATTGTGAGCGACGTGCTGAAACACGACGTGACGGAGGACAAGGTGAAGCTGGTGAGCTATCAGGTGTCGCTGGCATACGGCCTGAAGCCGCTGGCCAACGTGAAGGTGGAGATCGACGGGTTCCAATACGAGAGCCATTCCTCGGGCGACGGCCAGTATGATGCCTTCGTGAAGGCCATGCGAAAGATCTACCGCGAGTATCTCGACCGCACCTTCCCCATCCTCGAAAACTATGCCGTGAGCATCCCCCCCGGCGGACGCACTGATGCCTTGGTGCAGACCGTCATCACCTGGCGGCGCGACGACGGGCGGATTCTACGCACCCGCGGCCTTGATGCCGACCAGACGGAAGCCGCCATCAAAGCCACCATCAAAATGCTGAACATCGTGGAACAGGACAAGGGGTAGGGGAAGAGCCTGCCCCTGTGTAGGCCTGTCGCGCTCACACCCTGCACAAGGCAAAGCCAGACACGCACCGTGTCAAAGCCAGACACGCACCTTGGCAAGTTCCCCCTACGCAGGTCAGGGCGTGTTTGGCTATGAAAAGGGGTAAAACATGCTAACCCCCTGATTTTCTGCGTAGATAAAAAAAATCAAACAATCAATCATTTAAACATTTACAACATTTGGAAAGTTGTGGGAAGAAATTTTTAATTATATATATTATATATATTAATATATATAATATATATAATTAAATAATATTATAATATATACTTATCCCCCGAATGCTTGTCAGCGGTCATCGGATGTATCCAAATGTTTGAAATGATTGATTGTTTGAAATGATTGATTTCTGTATCTCTACGGAAAATGAAGGAGTTATAAATATTTTCCGCTTGTCCTATACTGCCGTCCATAAACGACAATGGGGGAGGTAACCAAAAAAAAGGGGACACTCTTACTGACTGAAGAGTGTCCCTTTTTGGGTTCGGTTGTCGTGGCGCTTACTTCTTGTTCAAAGCAAGGTCGATTTCAACAGCGATAGAGACGGTTGCACCTACCATGGGGTTGTTGCCGATGCCGAGGAAGCCCATCATCTCAACGTGTGCAGGCACGGAAGAAGAGCCTGCGAACTGTGCGTCAGAGTGCATACGGCCCAGCGTGTCGGTCATACCGTAGGAAGCGGGACCGGCAGCCATGTTGTCGGGGTGCAGGGTACGACCCGTACCACCACCAGAAGCTACTGAGAAGTAGGGCTTGCCAGCGAGCACGCGCTCCTTCTTGTAAGTACCGGCTACGGGGTGCTGGAAGCGGGTGGGGTTGGTAGAGTTACCAGTGATCGATACGTCGACGTTTTCCTTCCACAGGATGGCAACGCCCTCACGAACGTCGTCGGCACCGTAGCACTTCACCTTGGCGCGAGGACCGTCGGAGTAGGGTACTTCCTTCACTACCTTCACTTCGCCCGTGTAGTAGTCGAACTGTGTCTGAACGTATGTGAAGCCGTTGATGCGGCTGATAATCATAGCTGCGTCCTTGCCCAGACCGTTGAGGATGACGCGGAGGGGCTTCTGGCGCACCTTGTTGGCCTTCTCGGCAATCTTGATGGCACCCTCGGCGGCAGCGAAGCTCTCGTGGCCAGCCAGGAATGCGAAGCACTCGGTCTCCTCACGGAGCAGACGGGCAGCGAGGTTTCCGTGACCCAGACCCACCTTACGGTCGTCGGCCACTGAACCGGGAATGCAGAAGCTCTGCAGACCGATACCGATAGCCTCAGCAGCCTCGGCTGCACTCTTCACGCCCTTCTTGATGGCGATGGCAGCACCGCAAACGTATGCCCACTTAGCATTCTCGAAGCAGATGCGCTGTGTCTCCTCACACATCTGGTAGGGATCCACGCCAGCCTTCTCGCAAATCTCGTTGGCTTCTTCGATGCTATTGATTCCGTTCTCTTTCAGAGCGGCCAGCACCTGATTGATGCGACGCTCATAGCTTTCGAATGATACTTTTCTAATCATATTTTGTTTCCTCCTTTACTCTTTACGCGGATCAATAACCTTAACAATTCCCTGCTCAGCAGTGGTGCGGCCGTAAGAGCCGGTGAACTTCTTCACAGCCTCGTTGGCATCCATGCCGTCCTTGATGGCTTCCATCATCTTGCCCAGGTGAACGTACTCGTAGCCGCAAACCTGATTGTCCTTGTCGAGGAACTGCTTGGTGATGTAACCCTCGGTCAGCTCCAGATAGCGTGTGCCCTTAGCCACAGTTCCGTAGAGCGTACCAGTCTGCGAACGAAGGCCTTTGCCAAGGTCTTCTAGACCAGCGCCAATCACGAGGCCACCCTCTGAGAAGGCACTCTGTGTGCGTCCGTAGACAATCTGGAGGAACAGCTCGCGCATAGCAGTGTTGATGGCATCGCAAACGAGGTCGGTGTTCAGAGCCTCGAGGATGGTCTTGCCAGGCAGAATCTCCGAAGCCATGGCAGCCGAGTGAGTCATACCCGTGCAACCGATGGTCTCAACGAGAGCTTCCTGGATCACGCCGTCCTTCACATTCAGAGACAGTTTGCACGCACCCTGCTGGGGAGCGCACCAGCCAATACCGTGAGTATAGCCTGAAATGTCCTTGATCTCTTTGGCCTGAATCCACTTTCCTTCTTCGGGAATGGGTGCAGGGCCGTGGTTGGGGCCTTTGGCCACAACGCACATGTTTTCAACTTCCTTTGAATAAATCATAATAAAAAAAATATGTGTAATTAGTGTAGCTAACAAAAATTTACGTTGCAAAATTAATAAATTATCCCGAAAAAGTACCTAAATATGGTGATACTTTTTCGGGGTATTAAGGAAATTTAGCAAGTGTCAGAACGGAACCGAACCATCTGGCGGAGGGAGTGGGACACTGCCGAATGGGTCAAAGTTGGGGGGAAGTGTGTTCATGTCGGCATTTCCATTGATTTTTGAGCCTAAGATTTCCCCTCCTGTATCGCCTTTTGAACGTTTCGTCAGACGTGTGTCTTCTGGATTCTCAAAGCGGGTGTATTCGCCTCTGAAGGTAAGCAGCACGTCGCCCGTGGCGCCCTTACGATGCTTGGCAATGATGATTTGGGCCATGCCGTGCAGGTCGCGTCCGTTGTCGTCTTGGTAGATATGGTAGTATTCGGGACGATGGACGAAGAGTACCATGTCGGCATCTTGCTCTATGGCTCCCGACTCGCGTAAGTCGCTCAATTGTGGACGTTTACCTTCGAGTCCTTCACGCGATTCTACACCACGGTTCAGCTGCGAGAGGGCAAGGATGGGAATGTCGAGCTCTTTGGCCAGACCCTTG
Organism: uncultured Prevotella sp.; assembly: GCA_947302435.1. Classification (GTDB taxonomy): domain Bacteria; phylum Bacteroidota; class Bacteroidia; order Bacteroidales; family Bacteroidaceae; genus Prevotella. The sequence continues at coordinate 26,538 of CAMYVQ010000015.1, forward strand.
AGCGAACGTGAAATCGTTGACACCTCCTCCTGGCGCGACGAGAAGCGCATGCCGTTGGCATTCATCAGTTGCAGGTAGTCGATCATAATAATCTTCACGCCATGCTCGCGAACCAGTCGGCGAGCCTTAGTGCGAAGTTCAAAGACCGATAGTCCGGGCGTGTCATCGATATAGAGCGGAGCACCATAAAGGTCATTGATCCGCTTGTCCAGCCGGTCCCATTCGTCGGGCTGTAGTTGTCCGCTCTGGAGGTGTGAGCCTTGGATTTCGCAGACATTCGAGATCAGGCGGTTCACCAACTGTACGTTCGACATCTCCAGTGAGAAGAAGGCGATGGGGGTCTTGGTGTCGGCGGCAATGTTCTTGGCAAGCGACAGGGCAAACGAGGTTTTGCCCATGGCAGGTCGTCCGGCAATGATCACAAGGTCGCTGGCCTGCCATCCCGAAGTCATGTCGTCCAGTTTATGGTATCCGGTGGGGACACCCGTCAGGCCGTCCTTGTTGGCTGCGGCCTTGCTGATGATGTCAATGGCGTTCTTGATGACGGGGTCTACCTGCGTGTAGTCCTTTTTCATGTTCTTCTGCGAGAGCTCGAAGAGCGATCCTTCAGCCTCTTGCATCAGTTCGTCCACATCGATAGACTCATCGAAAGCCTTGGTCTCAATCACGCTTGCAAAGGAAATCAGCTGACGGGCCAAAAACTTCTGTGCAATGATCCGGGCGTGATACTCCACATGGGCGCTCGATGCCACCTTCGATGATATTTCCGCAATATAGGCCGGGCCTCCCACTTCCTCCAACTGTCCCTTTCTTGACAGCTGATCGGTTACAGTGAGCATGTCAACGGGGCGCTCCTCTATGCTGAGGTCTCTGATGGCGGCATAGACCATCTGGTTGCGTGGCTCGTAGAAGCTTTCAGGGAAAAGCATTTCGCACACGATGGCGTAGGCATCCTTGTCGATGAGCAATGCGCCCAGCACGGCTTTCTCAATTTCGAGTGCCTGCGGCTGCAAGTGTCCGTAGGTGTTGTCGATGAGTTGCGGCTTGGCAGACCGGCGACGTTCGGTATTGTTGTTTGATTCTGGCATCTTGGTACTTGTTTTAGGGCTGCAAAGATAGTGCTTTTTTGCGAAGAAGAAAAATAAATAGTGTAAAAACTTATTGAGGAAATGTGAACTTGCACCCTGCCACAATCCATGTCCCAGGCTGGGGGACATTGCCGTAATCCACGTAGTTGCGATTGTTCAGTATGTTGTTGGCTTCGACGTAGAGCGTGTGGCTGGTTGTCGTCCATGACAGCCGGGCATCGGCGATTCCGAATGGTTTGTAGGAATGTGGCTGCCCGGCAAAATCCGTGTAGTTGCCCACACGATCCTGCCAGCGGTAGTTCAGGCAAAGGTCAAGTTTGCTGATCAGGTGTGTTTGCAACTGCATGACGAGCTTGTGTCTCAGATATTCAAGTGCATACTGTGACACGAGATGCTCCTCCAAGTCCTTGTCCTGTTCTGTGTAGTTGTAGGCGATGTGCAGTTTTCGGAGAATGCTCTGCGTGTGCCATAGTTGTTGTATGTCAAGCCCAAGGTCAATTTCCGCGCCGTAGGTGTTGATGCGTGTGTGGTTCACGCTTTCCCAGACAGCATTCTGCCCTAATGAGGTGTCCATGATCCAGTCGATCATGTTGCGTCCATGGTGATGATAGAAGGAAGCCTTTGCCTGGATGGCCGACGATGCGTATTGCACCCCCACTTCCACGGCCCGCATCTCCTCTGGCTTCAGGTGAGGATTGGCAGCATAGCCCTGCAGCTTGTAGTACATCTCAGTGAATGACGGCAGCCGGAGCGACGAGTTGTAGCTGGCAAAAGCTTTCCAATGATCGGTGAAACGATAGCTGGCATCAATGCCGGGGTACACTTGCCAATCCATGTCGCTCTGTGTACACTTGGTGGTGACCAATCCTGCTGAGACGGTCAGTCGGTTGAAAATGACATTGTGCTCCAGGTGGGCAGACAGGTTCGTGCGGTTGATTCCTAACGTATAGTCGCGGTCGGTACCACTGATATGGCGTGGCTTCGAAAGCGGCTCCCCTAAGTTTCCGCTGACCAGATCCTCGTTGCGAATCTCTGCCCCAAAAGCCGTGCGCCCTAATGTCCAGTCAAAGTAATTGTTTAGAGTTATGCCATAGACATTACACCTATTATAATTATATAGCATCTTTTCGCTTTGCCCCCGATAGCCTTCATACCGATCCCGATGCTGGTTCCAATAGATTGATGGCTTGAGGTGGAAGACCCCCTTCTTCGTCTCTGCCTGAACGGCTGAAAAAAACTTTGTCGTATGTTCGTATTGGTCGTCGGCCTGCCACTTGGGAGAGGCATAGAAAGTGCTCGAACCCCATCCCTTGTCGGCAATGCCGAAATGCCATGAACAATGAACGCTCTCGTCATCGTACTCACCCTGATAAAAGCCCTTTGAACCGCTATAGTCAGTGTTGGGCGATCCGGCTTTGCTTCGGCTGAAACCGTCGCTCCGCATATAGCTTCCGCTCAATTGGTTGTTCCAATGCCGGTTCATGATATTGGTTCTGGCATGAACTTTTGCATAACCAAACGAGCCGCCTTCAATCGTCACGTTTCCACTGCTGTTACGTTCGGGGTGTGTCACGATGTTGATGGCTCCTACCAAGGATGATGTGCCATACGTTCTTCCGGCAGGCCCTTCCAGCACTTCGATGCGCACAATCTCACTGAGGTCGACTGGCAAGTCCATCACGTTGTGGGCCGTTTGCGGATCGCAAACATTAATGCCGTTTAATAGAATCGTGATCTGCTCTTGCGTGCCTCCTCTGATGCTGATGTCGGTTTGGGCACCCAATGCACCTCTTTGCCGCACATCGATGCCTACGGCCATCTTTAGCAAATCGTTCACACTTTGTACTGGAGCCGCCTGAATGTCGTCGCGCGTCAGTACAGTTACCATTCTCACTGCCTGACTCTTTGTCAGGGGCGCTCGCGCTCCTGTGACACCAACGTCGCCCAGCCATATCTCTTTCGTTGTCTGGGCAGAGTCAACGCGCCACATCTCGTCGCTGATGCCAGCAGCTTTCGTCGAGGAAAGAGTGGCCACGCTCAGCACCGAGATAATCACCTCGCGCCCCAGACAAGAAAAGAGCGAATAGCCTTTCCGCTGGAAATGGCGGAATACGAGCACTTCGCGCTTCAGAAAAAAGGGTTTGTACATCATGAGATAAACAAAAGAACGTTCTGTAACCGTTGACAGAACGAATTAATCATATAATATAGTTGGAAAATGTCAGATCATTTAAAAAGGTATTTCGGGGTATAGCCTTTTGTGCTTTTGGCAACCTCTTCCGGTGTGCCCTCGGAGAGAATCATTCCTCCCATACGTCCGCCCTCAGGCCCCATGTCGATGATATGGTCGGCCTGATTGATGACATCGAGATTATGCTCGATAATGATGACCGTATTGCCACGGTCGACAAGCTGGTGGAGCACTTGCATCAGGATGCGGATGTCTTCGAAATGCAGGCCCGTGGTGGGCTCGTCAAGGATATAAAGTGTACGGCCTGTATCTCGTTTGCTCAGTTCGGTGGCCAGTTTCACACGCTGGCTCTCACCGCCTGAAAGGGTGGTTGACGGCTGTCCCAATTTGATGTAGCCCAAGCCTACGTCCTGAATCGTCTTTATCTTCCGCAAGATTTCGGGCACATTCTCAAAGAACTCCACAGCCTGGTTGATGGTCATGTCAAGTACGTCAGCTATCGACTTGCCTTTATAGCGCACTTCAAGGGTTTCGCGATTGTAGCGTTTTCCATGACATTCCTCACAGGGCACTTGAATGTCGGGCAGGAAGTTCATCTCGATGGTCTTGTAACCGTTGCCTCCGCAGTTCTCGCATCTGCCACCCTTCACGTTGAATGAGAAGCGCCCAGGCTTATAGCCACGTATCTTGGCTTCTGGAAGTCCAACGAAGAGCGAACGGATGTCGGAGAACACGCCAGTGTAGGTGGCGGGGTTGCTGCGCGGCGTGCGTCCCAAAGGCGACTGGTCTACGTTTACAACCTTGTCGAGGTTTTCGATTCCTTCTATAGAGTCGTATGGCATGGGATGCTTCAGCGAACGGTAGAAGTGATGCGACAAGATGGGTTGCAGGGTTTCGTTGATCAGCGTTGACTTGCCCGAACCGCTGACACCGGTGACAACGATGAGTTTGCCTAATGGGAAGGTGGCGTCGATGTGCTTCAGGTTGTTGCCAGAGGCCCCGTGGATGGTGAGCGAAAGGCCGTTGCCGGGACGGCGTTTCCTATTCGTTGCGGCAGAGTCGCAACACGCAGAACCGTTCAGGTACTGGGCGGTGATGGTGTTTGTCTTGAGCATTTCGTCTGGCGTGCCTTGGAAGACAACTTCACCGCCTTTTCTGCCAGCGCGTGGCCCGATGTCCACAATATAGTCGGCAGCCAGCATCATGTCCTTGTCGTGCTCTACCACAATGACTGTGTTTCCGAGGTCCCGGAGCTGTTTCAGCGATTGTATGAGCCGTTCGTTGTCACGCTGATGAAGTCCGATGCTTGGCTCGTCGAGAATGTATAGGACGTTCACGAGCTGGGACCCGATCTGTGTGGCTAAGCGTATTCGTTGGCTCTCGCCGCCAGAGAGGGAGGCAGACTGGCGGTTCAGTGAAAGATAGTCAAGGCCTACTTGAAGCAGGAAGTCGATGCGTGTGCGTATTTCTTTGAGAATCTCTGTGGCAATCTGCTGTTGCTGGTTGGTAAGGTGGGCTTCCACCTCGTCGAGCCATTGGCGCAGGTCACTGATGTCCATATTGGCGAGTTCGGCAATGTTCTTGTCCCAGACACGATAGGATAGGGCTTCACGGTTCAGTCGCTGGCCGTGGCATTCGGGACAATCGCATTCCGCCATGAACTGGTCGGCCCATTTCTGTCCGCTGGCCGATTCGTCATTCTCCATCACGTCACGCAAATATTTTATGATTCCATCGAAGCTGACGAAATAGTCGCTTGAAGTATGTACGATGTCCTTGTCGATACGTACATTCTCAAGTGAGCCGTAGAGTATTTCGTTCATGGCCTCCTCAGGAATGTCGTCGATTTGGGTCTTCAGGTCGCATTCGTATTTCTTGAGAATGGCATCGATTTGCCAGAAGATGAGCTGGTTCTTATATTTCCCCAATGGTACGATGGCACCGTCGTGGATGCTCTGCTTCCGGTTGGGTATCACCTTTTTCAGGTCTATCTCGCTGACACGTCCCAAGCCCTTACAACGTGGGCAGGCACCTTGCGGAGAGTTGAACGAGAAGTTGTTGGGTGCCGGGTCGCTATAGCTGATGCCTGTCGTGGGACACATCAGTCGCTTGGAGAAAAACTTTGGTGTGCCGCTTGTGCTTTCGGTGACATCGAGAATCATGATGAGACCTTCACCTTGTTTCATGGCCAAAGCTATCGATTTCTTCAGACGCGATTCGCCTCCCGACATGTTCGCTTCGCCTGCGTTGTTTTGCGGAACCGCCATCTTGTCAATCACCACCTCAATGTCATGGTTCTTGTAGCGGTCAACTTTCATACCGCGTGTTATCTCAACCAATTCGCCATCGACCCTCATTGTCAGGTACCCCTTGCGGCGCATGCTTTCAAACAGTTCACGATAATGTCCTTTTCTTGACCTCACTAAGGGGGCAAGGATGATGATCTTATGACCGGCATAGTCATGCGTCACCATGTCGAGAATCTTTTCCTCGGTGTATTTCACCATTAGCTCGCCCGTCACATAGCTATAGGCTTGTCCGGCACGGGCATAGAGCAGTCGCATGTAGTCGTAGATTTCAGTGGTTGTCCCTACGGTTGAGCGAGGGTTCTTGTTGGTTGTCTTCTGCTCGATGCTGATCACTGGCGAAAGACCGGTAATCTTGTCCACGTCGGGGCGCTCCATTCCTCCCAAGAAGTTACGGGCGTATGCAGAGAAAGTCTCGATATAGCGTCGTTGTCCCTCGGCAAATATCGTGTCAAAGGCAAGCGAGGACTTCCCACTTCCGCTCAGTCCGGTAATGACGGTAAGTGAGCCACGGGGAATGGTCACATCTATATTTTTCAGATTATGTACACGCGCGCCAAAGACACGAATGTCCTGAGTCTCTTTAATATCCATTACATTTCACTGCTTGTGTTCTTTTCGTTACCTGTATGATTCCTTAGCAGATTGACGTCTTTCTTTATTTTGTATTCCTTGCCGTCGGCACCTTTTGCTTCAACGAGCACATAGTAGACTCCTTCGCTGACATCCTTGCCATTGTATTTCCCATCCCATCCTCCAGCAGGGTCTTTCCATTCATAGAGTTTTTGTCCCCAGCGGTTCAGAATGATGGCACGGAAAGAGATGATGCTCTTCCAGTGGTCTGAACTGTTAGGGTCGTTCACCCCTTTGGCTCCATAAATGTCATTGATTCCATCGTTATTGGGTGAAAAAGCGTTGGGAAATTCCAGCTTGCTTTCAGAAATGACAATCGTGATGGTGACCGAATCGAGCGATACCGTTTCAGTACCGTCTTGATAGGATGTCTTCAACACGACTTTATAGGTGCCCGACTCCATAAATGTGTAGTTGGTGTTCTCCTCATAACGCACGAACAGCTCCTTCAGGGAGTTGTCTTCCTTGGACAAGCCTGTGTGGCGGAAATGCCATTCGAATGAGGGTGTCAAGCCATCCATGTCAGTAGGGTTGGCAAGAAACTCCACGGGGAGCGGAGCCTGGGCATCGTTGATGGATGATGATTCTGTCACCGCATTGCCATCCTTGTCGGTATAGCATGCTACGGGAGCCACGGATTGCGCTTTCGTTGATGTGCTTATAAGCAATAGCACAAACAATGAAAGAAGTGCTGAAATGTATTTCGCTGTTTTTTTCATACCCATTTCTTGTTTTAATCTGCAAAGTTAAGTAAAAACATTGAGAATGAATAGATATTTAAGAACTTTCACATTTTTAGCGTGTTAGGAACCGTTCATGCCAACTGCACGCTCTCAATGCGGAGCTTTAGCATGCCTGCGGGAACACGTACTTCAACAATGTCGCCTGCTTTTTTGCCAACCAAGGCTTGGGCAATGGGTGACTTGATGGAGATTTTGCCTTCGCGGAGGTTAGCCTCATGCGGACTAGCAATGGTGTAGGTCATGCGGGCGTTGTTTGAAAGGTTGGTCATTTCCACGCGGCTGAGCAGGCCGATATTTTCGCTGCCGAGCTTTGACGTGTCGAGCACACGGGCATTCTCCAACACCCGTTGCTTGAAACGGATGCGGCTGAGGATTCTTCCCTGCTCACGCTTGGCCGCATGATATTCAAAGTTCTCGCTAAGGTCGCCCTTGTCGCGGGCCTCTGCGATGGCTTCCCTGACTTGGGGGAGTTCCACGTTTTCTAACTGGCGAAGTTCGGCCACGAGCTTGTCGTAGCCCTCTTGTGACATATATTCAAAACCCATGATGTTCTTAATTAATTGATAAAGAATGGCTACAAAATTACCCATTTTTATTGAGTATTCGGTGCGTTTTGACTAAAAAAGGATAAATCTTAACCGTTTTTTTGATGAATAATTCATTTTTATGTACATTTGCAGTTCGATAAGTACAATAGCGATAATAATCTGTTTTTAGCGTATGAATACAAAAAGACTGTTCCTTTCTGCTCTTACCTGTCTTACCCTGTTTGGGGCAAATCATCAGTTAGAAGCGCAAAACGCTTCGTGGACGGCTGATAATGGTAACGGAACCTTCACCAATCCGTTGTTCTATGACGAATTCAGCGATCCGGACATCTTGCGTGTAGGCGATGACTACTATCTGGCTGGCACTACGATGCACACCGTTCCCGGACTTGTTATCCTTCATTCAAAAGACTTGGTTAATTGGGAAAACATTTCGTATTGTTTCGATCGTTTCGACTTTCAGGACGATGCTTTCTCTTTGAAGAACCAGAAGGAAATTTACGGTCAGGGCATCTGGGCACCTTGCATCCGATATGCCAATGGGCAGTTCTACGTTTTTTCGAATATCAACGGCAAAGGACTGCAATGCTATACCAGTAAAGATATTCGTGGGCCTTGGGAGCACCACAATATGCAGGGAAGAATCTATGACCTGAGCGTGCTTTTCGACGACGATGGCAAGATCTATGCCATTCATGGCTATGGCGAGGTGCATTGCACGGAGCTGAAGCCCGATATGAGCGGCCCGATAGAAGGTACCGACCATATCATCATTCCCGATGGTTCGGCCGTCGGCGAGGGGCATCACATGTACAAGATTGACGGTATGTATTATCTTATCTCTACCGACTATAGGCCCAACGGACGCACTCTTTGCTCCCGCTCCAAGAATATTTTCGGCCCATACGAGACTTGTGTCATTACAGCCGATGAGACATTCGGCTATCATTCGGCATCTCTGACCCAAGTGCCCAGAAACACTAACCCCCGTATCGGAGTCGACGGAACAAAGTTTGGCATTGCTGAGGTTAACAAAGATGCTACCGACTGTACCAATATTCACCAAGGAGGTATTGTTCAAGATCAGAGTGGCCAGTGGTGGGCATTGCTGATGATGGATTTCCATTCCATTGGCCGAACTGTAACCTTAGCGCCGATGACATGGAAAGACGGTTGGCCCTTCTTGGGATTGGAAGGCAACCTTGGGCGTGCTCCCCGAACCTGGTTCAAGCCTCAGATTCCCAATGCGACAACAGCAGAGCCATTTGCTCCCTATAACCGTAATGAAGACTTCAACGGGAAGACCTTAGGTCGCGTATGGCAATGGAACCATAATCCGGAGGATAAAATGTGGAGTCTGAAGGGAGGTCGTCTGCGTCTGAACACGATGCCTGCCGACCAACTTATGTGGGCCCGCAATTCTCTCACCCAACGTGTCATCGGACCTACGAGCATTACCACTGTGGAGTTGTATGTCAAGGGCATGAAGGATGGCGACGTGGCAGGTCTTGGCAATATCAATGTGCCCTGCTCATGGATAGGCGTAGTGAAGGAAGGCAAGCAACTGATCTTGCGCTGGTTCGAGCAGTTGAATAACGATACCATTGACCAACCGATATCTTTGCCTGAAGGAAAGATATGGCTTCGTATGTGTGGCGACTATGACAATGATAAGGCTGAATATGCCTACTCTGTCGATGGAGAGCATTTCTATACCATGGGCTGCGAGATGCGTCTCAGCTATCAGTTGATAACCTTCCAGGGATCACGCCATGCCCTGTTCGCCTTCAACAAATCGGGACAGAATGGCGGCTTTGCCGAATTTGACAATTTTACTGTTGTGGAGCCTGATGCGAATCGCTCTCTGAATATTCCTTACAACAAAACCATCCGTATTGTCAATCTTGCCACCAACAAGCCGATGCATGCCATGCCGCATGGACTGGTTTACGATATTGATGCGAAAAACAATTCCAAACAGACACATTTCCGCCTGATAGACAAAGGGCAGGGCAAGGTGAGTCTGCAATGTGAGGACGGACGTTATGTGTGGGTTTCAGGGTTAGGACTCCCTGGAGATGTCAAACTCACGAAAGATGCTTCGAAGGCTGAGGTGTTCCTTTGGCAAGACTATCTGAACGGTGAGTTCATGCTGATGTCCATGCGCACACATCTTTATATTGGTAAGAGTCCCACAACCGGCAGTCCTTATTCCATGGACTTTAAAGGGGCAGACCCTGCACGCCGGAATGGCGCAGTGCTGCGTTGGGAAGAAATAAAATGACCGTATGAAGGATTGACGAATATCCTTCGATAAGAACAGATAGAAGTGATATCAGTAGAAGGACTGAAAGTTGAATTTGGGGTGAAACCCCTGTTCAGTGACGCAAGTTTTGTAATCAATGAGCGCGACCGTATCGCACTGGTCGGAAAAAACGGCGCAGGCAAGTCGACTATGCTCAAGATTCTTTGTGGACAGGAACATCCTACGGCAGGGAGTGTCAACGTGCCAGTTGACACGACGATAGGCTATTTGCCGCAGGTCATGATTCTTCAGGATGACACAACTGTCAGGGAAGAGGCTCAAAAGGCTTTTGCCGATATTCAAAAGGTGAAAGACCGTATCAACAGAATGGAGCAGCAGCTGAATGAGCGTACTGACTATGACAGCCCTGAATATATGGCCTTGGTGGAGAAGTTCACCAATGAGCATGAACGCTACCTTTTGATGGGGGCCGAGGGCTATGAGGCCGAGATTGAGCGTACACTCGCGGGACTTGGTTTCTTACGTTCCGATTTGGAAAGGCCTACGAGCGAGTTTTCTGGAGGATGGCGCATGCGTATCGAACTGGCAAAGATCCTGCTTCGCCGTCCCGACGTATTGCTGCTCGACGAGCCGACAAACCATCTTGATATTGAGTCTATTCAATGGCTGGAACAGTTTTTGGCCCAATCGTCAAGTGCCGTTGTCCTGGTAAGCCACGACCGTGCCTTTATTAATAATGTGTCGAACCGCACACTCGAAATCTCTTGCGGTCGGGTTATTGATTACCGTGTAAAATACGATGAATATGTGACCCTCCGAAGAGAAAGACGCGAACAGCAGATCAGGGCTTACGAGAACCAACAGAAAGAAATGGCTGATATTCGTGAGTTCGTGGAGCGGTTCCGTTATAAACCGACCAAGGCTGTACAGGTTCAACAACGATTGCGCCAGTTAGAGAAGATGGTGCCCATCGAGATTGATGAAGTCGACAATTCTGCTTTACATCTGAAGTTCCCTCCTTGTTTGCGTTCGGGTGATTATCCAGTCATCTGTGATGAGGTGGAAAAGGAATATCCGGGCAATCTGGTCTTTTCCCATGTCAATCTGACGATAAAACGAGGTGAGAAAGTGGCTTTCGTCGGTAAGAATGGTGAGGGTAAGTCGACCCTTGTGAAATGTATCATGGGTGAGATTCCTTTCAAAGGCAATCTGAAAATAGGACATAATGTGCAGATTGGCTATTTCGCCCAAAATCAGGCACAATTACTCGATGAATCGCTCACCGTATTCCAGACGATTGACAATGTGGCCAAGGGCGATATCCGCCTCAAAATCAATGATATATTAGGCGCGTTTATGTTTGGCGGTGAAGCATCCGACAAATATGTGAAGGTGCTGAGCGGAGGTGAACGCAGTCGTCTGGCTATGATCCGATTACTCTTGGAACCCGTAAACCTGCTGATTCTCGACGAGCCGACCAATCACCTTGACATGCCTTCGAAGGACGTGTTGAAGGAAGCGATAAAGGCCTTCGACGGGACGGCCATCATCGTGAGTCATGACCGCGAGTTCCTCGATGGCTTGGTCACAAAGGTCTATGAGTTTGGGGGAGGTCATGTGGTTGAACATATTGGTGGTATCTATGATTTCCTTCGCGATAGAAGTGAAAAATTGGAATTAAGAGGCGAACGAATGGAGTTTAAAAACGAGAAACCTATTGTTGACACAGAAACTAAGTCGAACACCACTCCAGATCAAGCCAATCACTCTCCACAGTCGGCTTCGCCGAAGCAAGACTATGCCGCTCACAAAGAACAGCAGAAACAGCTACGAAAGGCTGAACGTACAGTAGAAGAGTCAGAGAAGAAGATTTCCAAGATGGAAACACGGCTCAAAGAACTTGATGCATTGCTGTGTGATCCGAAAAATGCCTGTGACATGACACTCGTGACTGAATACACCGATATCAAAAAAGCCCTGGACGAAGAGGTGGAACGGTGGGAAAGCCTTTCAGAAGAATTTGAGGCAATAAAAAGCACCCTATAGAGATTTTTTATATAATGTAATGATTATAACAATGAAGACAAAAATGATGATTGCAGCTGCCTCGTTGGCTACGATAGTAGCTTGCACAAATGAAAAGAAAATGGGTTCAGGCATTGACCTGACCGACATGGACACGACTGCCGTGGCTGGTGATGATTTCTATCAGTACGCCTGTGGTGGCTGGATGAAGAAGAATCCGCTGCCAGCCGCTTATTCGCGTTACGGCTCATTCGACGTGCTGGGCGAGGAAAACAACAAGCGCGTGAATGGTATCTTGGACGAACTGCTGAAGCAGAGCTATGAGCAGGGGACAATAGAGCAGAAACTCAGCGACCTTTACAAGTTGGCAATGGACTCGGCTCGTCGTGAGGAAGAGGGCGTGAAGCCTGTGATGCCCCTGATTGAAAAGATGGAAGCTGCCCAAACCAAGGACGAGCTTTTCGCTATTCAGTTGGAGTTGGCTGCCTTTGGTGACAACGAGTTCTATTCAGCCTCTATAGGCGCTGACGAGAAAAATGCCACAGCCAATATCTTGAGCGTGAACCAAGGTGGTATCGTGCTGCGACAGAAGGACTATTATTTGGAGAACGACTCTGCTACGGCCTCTATTCGTGAGGAGTACAAGAAACACATTGTCCGCATGTTCCAGCTCTTCGGCTTCGACGAGCAGCAAGCTCAGAAGAAAATGGAGAATATCATGCGCTTAGAGACGGAACTGGCCAAAGTGTCGCGTTCGCGTACCGAATTGCGTGACCCTGAGCGGAACTATAACAAGACGACACTTGCAGCTTTTGCTGCCAGCTATCCCAACTTGCAGTTGGAGAAACAGATGAATGCTGCAGGTTTGGAGAGCAAATACATGGATTCCATCGTAGTGGGACAACCAGAGTTTATGGAAGGGGCCAACAAGCTGGTAGGCGGTATGACCGTTGATGAGTATCGCGACTACATGGAGTGGGGGCAGATTCTCGGTGCCGCCGGACTCCTGAACGATGCCGTGCGTGAAGCAAACTTTGAGTTCTTTGGCAAGGTGTTCTCTGGTCGTAAGGAAGACCATCCGTTGTGGCGTCGCTCAGTGAGTCAGATTGAGGGCGTGATGGGTGAAGCCATCGGTCGTATCTATGTGAAGAAATACTTCCCTGCTGAAGCAAAAGAACGTATGGTTCAGTTAGTTAAGAATCTTCAGGAAGCTCTTAAAGAACGCATCGAAGCACAAGACTGGATGAGCGATTCGACCAAGCAGAATGCCAAGGAAAAGCTTGCTACATTCTATCTGAAAGTTGGCTATCCTGACAAATGGACAGACCTTTCTGAATTGAATATCGACCCAGCCAACTCTTACTATGACAACATGCAAGAGTGTTTGCGCTTTTGGCAGAAAACCGATATTGAGAAGCGTGCAGGCAAGCCCGTCGACCGTGACGAGTGGTACATGTATCCGCAGACGGTGAATGCATATTACAATCCTACTACCAATGAAATCTGTTTCCCTGCCGGAATCCTGCAACGCCCCTTCTTTGACATGGAAGCCGACGATGCCTTTAACTATGGTGCTATCGGTGTGGTCATCGGTCATGAGATGACTCACGGTTTCGATGATCAGGGACGCCAATATGACAAAGACGGTAATATGCACGACTGGTGGACGAAAGAAGATGCCGACAATTTCAAGGAGCGCACTGACAAGTATGCTGACTTCTTCTCTGCCATTAAAGTGTTGCCTGACCTCAATGCCAACGGTCGCCTGACACTTGGTGAGAACCTGGCCGACCATGGAGGCCTCCAAGTTGCATACACTGCCTTTAAGAATGCCACGAAGAACAGCACATTGCCTGTCATAGACGGCTTTACAGCCGACCAACGCTTCTTCCTTGCATACGCAGGCGTTTGGGCAGGCAATATTGCTGAGGCAGAAATCCGTAACCGTACTAAGAGTGACCCCCATGCTTTGGGTATGTGGCGTGTCAACGGTGCTCTTCCCCATATTGATGCATGGTATGAGGCTTTCGATGTGAAGCCAGACAATAAGATGTACATTCCTAAGGAAGAGCGACTGCCTCTTTGGTAAGTGTCGTATCCTAACGAATATGTCCTTTTGTAAGGAAATAAAGAACCGTCGCAAAAAATGTGGCGGTTCTTTCGTTTAATTCATTAGTTTTGATTATCTTTGCACTGATTTTAGCTAAAAGATTTTTATTATGACCGACGAAATAGCACAAGCCTCTGCCCTTGGTCAGTTTCAGAGGAATCTAAAAGACGGTTCAGAAAGAGATGGTATGCAGGTTCGGACTAACTCATATTCATCTGTTCAGACACAGGCTGCCAGTCAATCTAAAGAAGTGTCTTCTGCTGGCAAATGCCCAAGTTGTGGTAGTCCTCTCGATGCGGATGCTGACTTCTGTGAGGTTTGTCATCGTTATGTTCGTCCTGATGTGTGTTCCTTCTGCGGAACCCATTTCTCCCCTGAAGATGCTTTCTGTCCTGAGTGTGGTTCTCCTCGTGGCGGCATTGTATGTCCGACTTGCCATACCATGAATGATTTCGCTTTCTGTAAACAATGTGGAATGCCGTTGACTGATGATGCGCGTCTTCTGATGTCTCGGGTGAGACAGATGCCGGAATATCAGGAGATGGTTCAGTTGGCGAAAGAATATGATGCGCTGTCGCTTGAGCATCCAATTGCTTCGGAGCGTGATGCCATCCGTGAGAGACAGGCTATGCAATTCCGTGAGCATGTCTTGAAGCTTCTTGCACAAGATGAAGGCGTTGCCAATCCTGTTATTCCTCCAGTCGTGAGTAAGAGAAGGCCGAAGGAAGAAGTGCAGAAAGAGAAAGAAGAGAAATTGGCACGGCTCACCGAGTTGCTTAACAAGATGGAAATACCCCCTCACGCTTCGCCTGCCCATGTCCGCAACTATGCCATGGCGCAGAAACCGTCGGGGGTTCGACTGGCTTGGGTGTGCAACTGGAAGCATGCCATGCATAGCAGCCCCTGTGGATGTGCCAAACCTCAAATGGGGGGTAAATGGGTCGTTCTGGGTGTTGGTTCAAGACAGGAAATCAAAGACGACAAGTAATATTGGAATCCATGAGTGAGAAATTAGACGATTTGAATGACATATCGAAGACGGTGGCTTTCCCGATGCCATCGCAAGATGCCGATACAGGCGATCGAACGATTGTTGTCGACCGAACGATTGTGATAGAGCAACCTCATCCGAACGATGATGATCTCCAGATGCCTTTGAAAACACTAAGGCCAGACGTTCAGAGAACCTTCGATCCTTCTATTGTGGATTCAATGTTAGGCGACGGTTTTCTTGTTAAGGGCGAATTTCTACAGTTGGTCCGCTCGTTGAGTGACAATTCTGGTGAGGCTCAGATTTATCTTGTCAAGTATCGTGGCGAAGAACGTGTCCTGAAAATATACTATCCTAATTATACCATCAACAGGAAGTTGATGCAGACCATCCATAACATGCAGTTTGAGATGATTGTGCATCTTGATGATTTTGGCAAGACTTTTGTGGATGGAAAGCATCGTTATTATGAATTGATGGAATATCTGAAAGGTGGCACGCTTCAGGATTACAATATTCAGGGCAATCTCGATCAGTTCCGCCGAATCGCCTTGCAATGTGCGGCTGCTTTGTCTTTCTGCCATCAAAACAACATTCTTCATAAGGACGTAAAACCTTCGAACTATTTCTTCCGTGACAAGAGTCATACGCAGGTGGTATTGGGTGACTTTGGCATCTCTTCCATGTTGGAGAACGATGGCAAACTATACCGTACCACTCAAGCTCGAACCCCACTCTATGCGGCTCCTGAAATGTACACAGATGTGATTGACGGAGAAGTGGAGATTACACCGGCTGCCGATTATTATTCCCTCGGCATGACACTGTTCTATTTGTGGTTAGGCGAGAATCCCATGAGTGCTAATGAGCGTGTGATGATGCGCCAGAAGAATGAAGGACGACTGCCACGACTCAATGAACTGCCTGATCAAGTCAAACGTCTTGTTCAGGGATTGACATCCGTTAATCCGCAGAGCCGATGGAAGTACGAAGAAGTGGAACGTTGGTTCATGGGCGAAGATGTGCCGATCGATCAGTCTTCTCCTTTCTTGCGTTACAAGAGTTTCATCGTTGACCCCGACCGTAATCTTGTTGCCGACAATCTTCATGAACTCATTCCTCTTCTGTTGGAAAACAAGAAATTAGCTGTCAATTATCTTTATAATGGCCGTATCGCTTCTTGGCTTGAGGCATGTGGTAATATGAAGATGGCAACTCTTGTCAAGGATATTGTCACAAATCGCTTCCCTGTTAATTCCGAAACGGGTCTTATGGCTGCCGTATATGCTATGGAGCCGGAGTATCCCTATTACGACATCAACAATGAGGCTTGCGACGATGTGCATAGTATTGCCATCTCGCTGTTGAGTGCGAAGGAACGCTATGCCCTCGAACTTCAAAATCCGAATAATCCACTGTTCCTGTGGTTGGAGAGTCACACGAAGGCAGACGTTAACCGTCTTCGTTCCTATTTCACTCCTGAAGCCGAGCCTCATGTGGCCATTATGCGGCTTATCTATGAGATAGACCCCGAGGTGTCGTTCTTGTCGAACCAGCCTTCCACCAGCATGCAGGAGATTGTCCGTTCCTTCGGTATGACAGAGCCAGAGGAGGACGATTGGCATTCACTCATTGACGGACGTCTGCTTTCGTGGATGTACAGTCATGAGGATGTAGTGGCCTGCGAGTCGCTGCGCACTCTCATACAGAACCAGCCGTTCTCCATGTCTTTGGCCTATAAGGTGCTCTACAATATGGATCGTGAAGCACCATACGACTTGCGCCATGCTGACACCCCCAAGGCTGTAGGGCAGTTGATTTCCGATCAGCTGATGCAATTGGAACACATGACGAATGACGATCTTGCGGTGGAGATGGCAGATATCATTGATCCCCAAGGTCGCTTCTACTATTATGCCCAGCTTCGTGGCTGGTATCAGGAGATTGCTGATGCAACAAGCTGTTTCGATTTGAAGTCGGAAGAGAATCGCGAGCGCCTCAGTGCCTACGACCTGCATACCGCCCTCTACCGTTATTGCCGTATCCTCGGGGTAACGCCCGTCTACCGTTTGCCTAACGGAAAGGAACTTACCTGTCTTGAGGATTTGGACGACAAGGAGATTGCAAACCAAGTTCGTAATGAACTCCGAACAGGTTCTCTCTCACAATGGGTGGCTGTTTTCTATCATGAGGATCCCACTCGCGATTTTGCTGAAGAGTATAGCTATGAAAACACTTTGAGGGATTGGCTGATGAAACTCGGTACGCTTGATGTGCAGCAGCAGTATTACAAGCGGTTTGTGAAAGCACAAAAGGACACTGAAGAGCGTATCGAGAGTGTAAGGCACGATTGGCGCATTGCTCATGGACGTGAAAAGGTGATCCTGTTCTTGTATTATGGTTTGGTCATCATCTGGCTGGGGCTTTTGATCGGTATTGGGATCGAAAACAGAACGCCATTGTTTGAACATCCCTATGCCAGTATCCTGTTCCCTGTTGGAGCTTGTATGGGTGTGATCGTTGCCGTGCGCTCTTTCCTGCACGGTTTCGGCGCTTTCCTCTCTGTCCTCTTCGGCGCTTTGGGCGCACTGACAACCTTTATCCCCTTGTACATTCTCAAATTTGTCGATGCCTATTATCCGTCATTGTTTACGGTGGCTCTTGTCCTTATAACTCTCATCTATGTATTCATCTGCTATAAGACAGGTTTCAACTATGATGACAAGACGAGCGCAAAGTCAATTCGGAATATTCTTTCTTCGGAAGACATTAATACCTCTCTGCTTGAACCGCTCTACTATACTTTTAAGACGAAATCCTATCGTTATAAGAGTACAAAGTTTGGATTGCTTGATGATATCTCGAACCAAGTACGGAGCATCTCTGGTGAATCCGTTCTTCATTACTTACTTTGGAGTGTTCTGTTCATCGTGCTGATCTTCGAGTTCTGTGTGTTCAGTCCCAAGGTTCTTAACAAGAAGAATCCATTTGATAGTAAGGTTGATACAATGAATACCCTTATTGAAAAAGTTGAAAATACTGCACCATGATTTGCGAGCATTGTCATAAAGAAAACAGAAGTATTGCCAAGTTCTGCAAATGGTGTGGCGAACCGCTCGTCTCGCAGAATGTACTCGACAAGTTAATTGGGCTCAATGATTTGAAGTCTCAACTGAAGACCATTGTCGATACCTATACATTCCTCCGTTCGCGCAAGGATGTCGCTTCTGTACGTCTCTCGGTCAATGCGATTATCATTGGTGAGACAGGTACTGGCAAAACGGCATTGGCGGAAATACTGCGTGACTATTTCTACCAATACAAGATTATCACCAAGCCAAAGCTGACGATTGTTGATGCTGTTGACTATTCCCGTTTCGTTGACAAATGGGACGAAAACATCAGCAATGCCCGTGAAGGCATCCTTTTTTTCGACAACGTCCAGAAGTTGCTGCCTGACAAGTATTCCAACCAGGTGAATCCTCTTGACAAACTTTTTGTTGAGATGGACAAGTGGGATGACAATCCTATTGTTATTATGGCAGGCCTTCCCAAAGGGCTTGATGATTTCCTTGAGTCCAACCCTGCTGTTTCCAACCGCTTCAAATATACCTTCCGGTTGCCAACGCCCAACTATCATGAGTTGACTGACATTGCCAAAATGGAACTTCGCATGAAATATGGCATTACACAGTTCTCACCTGAAGCCCATAAGCAACTGGAACGTTTCTTCAAGTATCAGGTTAAGATTAAGGATGATACTTTTGGCAATGCCCATTTGGCTATGAAAACGGCTGAAGACATCTTTACTTCATTAATCAGCCGTGACGGCAGTTCCGAGCGTGTTGAATTTGATGACATCAAAGGCTATGTGCCAAAGGAACGCACCCTTGACGAGATTCTCTCGGATCTTGATGACTATATCGGCATGAACGAGGTGAAACAAGCAGTTAGGGAAATAGCCTACACTGTCCAGAATAGTATCAAGCGTGCAGAGCGTGGACTTGGTGAGCAGGAGAAAATGGGTATGCATATTGTGCTCACTGGTAATCCCGGTACTGGTAAGACGACAATGGCACGTAAGCTGGGTGAAATCCTTTCCGCTATTGGTTATCTCGATTCAGGACATGTGGTAGAGGTCGACCGTTCCAAGATGGTCAGCCCTTATCAAGGCGAAACGCCAAAGGTGGTCAATCGTCTATGCGACAAGGCCATGGGAGGCATCCTGTTCGTAGATGAAGCATATACGTTGGCACCTGTCAATCAGTCAGGGGAACGCGACAATCAAGGTGCCCAGGCTTTGGAGACTTTGATGAAGCGCATGGAGGACGACCGTGACAAATTCGTGGTCATTGCAGCCGGTTATCGTACTGAGATGGAGAACCTGTTCCGAATCAATCCTGGTATGCATAGCCGTTTCAACTATTTCCTGAACATCGAAGACTATACACCCGACGAACTTTTCCAAATCATGATGGTCTTCGCGAAGGGGAAGAAGTACGTCTTTGCTCCCGATGCAGAGGCTCTGACTCGCAAGATGATCACCGAGCTCTACGAGTCGCGTGACAAAGACTTTGCCAATGGCCGTACCATGCGAAGCCTCTTCGACCAGATTTGCAAGAAACAGGCTCAGCGGTTGCAGCACAACGACCTGTCGCAGATGAGCAATGAGGAACTGATGACAATCATCGAAGAGGATATTCCCTATGAGGCACCGAAGGAGGTGAACCTCGATGAATGTCTGAAGAAGTTGGATGGACTCGTAGGACTGACCAGTGTCAAGAAAGAAATAGCCAATCTCGCCTCGTTCCTCACTCTTCAAGTTAGACGTGGAGAAACGAATACCTTCCAAGGCAAGCACTATGTCTTTACGGGTAATCCCGGAACGGGAAAGACGACCGTTGCCCGCATTATGGCTGATGTGTTCAGGACATTGGGTGTGGTGGCTCGTGGACAGTTGGTAGAGGCCGACCGCTCCAAATTGGTGGCAGGCTATTCAGGGCAGACGGCCATCAAGACAAATCAGCTCATAGATACCGCTATGGGGGGCGTGCTTTTCATAGACGAAGCCTATACCTTGAAATCCAATGACGGTGACAGTTTTGGTGCCGAAGCCATTGATACCTTATTGAAGCGTTTGGAGGATGATCGTGGCAAATTCATCTGCATTGTGGCAGGCTATACCGAGCAAATGCATGATTTCATCGATTCAAACCCCGGATTGAAAAGCCGCTTCACGCAGACCATCCATTTCGATGACTATACGCCTGACGAGCTTACCAGAATATTCCTCAATTTGGCCAAGGCCAAACAGTTTAAGGTTGATACGACGACTGAGGATGCCATTCATCGCCAGTTTGAACAACTCTATCTGCGACGGGACAAGAATTTCGGTAATGCCCGTGAGGCTCGTCGCATCTTCGACGAAGCAGTGGAGAAGCAGAGCCAACGCTTGGTGGCACAGATGAACAATCCGAACTTCCAAGAAGACGACATGTATAAACTGACGGCCGACGATCTGCCAATGGCTCATAGTGATGCCGCCCGTCCGCTCGATGAGGTGCTCAACGAACTTGACCAATTCATCGGCATGCGTTCGGTCAAGAATGCGATTCGTCGTCTTGCCGTACAAAGCATGTTCATGAAACAGCGTGCTGCTATGGGGGCTGGTAAAGTTCAGCAAATGTCAATGAATTTCATCCTCACTGGCAATCCCGGTACGGGTAAGACCTCGATTGCGAGGAAAATGGGCGAAGTGCTCCAGTCCATGGAGATACTTTCCACTTCTCATGTCGTCGAAGCCAGTCGTGCTACGCTTGTTGGAAAGTACATGGGTGAGACACCGAAGATTGTCAACAACATGTGCGACAAGGCCATGGGAGGTATCTTGTTCATCGACGAGGCTTATACGCTCTCTGATCAGAACGATCAGTATGGAAAAGAAGCTGTCGACACCCTGATGAAGCGCATGGAGGATGATCGTGGCAAGTTTGTGGTGATTGCGGCAGGCTATAAGGATAAGATGGACGAGTTCCTTGATTTGAATCCGGGTCTTGCCAGTCGCTTTACGCATAAACTCCATATTGACGACTACAATGAGGATGAGCTTTTGGCCATCTTTAAGCAAATGGCCCAGAAAGAACAGTACACGCTTTCGCCTGCAGCCGAATTTAAGGCTCTTGATGTTATCTACAAGATGCTGACAGAAAAGAATGCTAATTTCGGAAATGCCCGTGAGATGCGCAATTTGTTGGACGAAACCATCCAGCAGCTGTCTGTCCGTGTGTCGCAAATGCCTCCTGATCAGGTGACCAAGGAGACTTATCAGATTATACAACCTGAAGATATTAAAGATTTATGATTATATGTCCTAATTGTAAAGAGGAAATAGACGACCGTTCTCCGTTTTGTGATCAGTGCGGACAAGCTCTCCGCTATTGTAATCGTTGCGGACGGGTGGGGTTAGGCCGTCGATGTACCAACTGTGGAGGATTGATGGCATCAGTTGAAGAGTTGGCTGCTATGGAAAGCCAGTCTTTCTCTTCCTCCTTATCTTTGGGTACATCTCCAGAGTCAATTTCAAAAATATCAGACAGTCCCGTTTCGTCAGTCCAGTCGATGGCTCCCGACTCTTTGTCTAATATTCCTGTGCTGACTCTTTCAAATCTTTCGCTTGATATTAAGATTGAAGGCATGAACGGAGCATTCATCGGGCGTAAACAGGGGCCTTACACTCATTTCTTCCAGAAAAACATGTATGTCTCTGGCGTTCATGCACAGCTACGCTACAGTGCTGAGTCTGGATGGAGTATTGCCGACAAGCATTCTTCCAATGGGACACGGTTGAATGGCCGTCAGATTCAGCCCGATGTTGAGATGTCCCTCAACGATGGCGATGTCGTGACGATAGCCAATGTCAACCTTCAGGTAAGTATAAACTTTACATAAAGAGCAAAAACATTTAAAACGATGGAGTTAACAATCACAGCAGCAAGTCATGTGGGCTGCATCAGGACTAACAATGAAGATATGTTGCTTGTAGGCAATCGTTTCGTTCGTGATGATGAGACAAGCTTTGATGCTTCTTTTTCGATGGATGACCGTTATCTCTTGGCTCTTGCCGACGGTATGGGTGGACATAATTGCGGTGAGGTGGCCAGTGAAGATACACTTCATAACTTAAACTTCTTTTTCAGCGACCTTCCTGTAGGGCTCAACATCAGTGAGTTTTATGAGTCAGTCAATGGGTGGCTGAAGAGTGTCAATCAGTTCATTGATGGCAAGGGACGCACTGATGCCCAGTACAGGAACATGGGAACCACGCTCGTTGCTTTTGTGTATTACGAACATAAGTTTTTCTGGCTGAACTGTGGTGACAGCCGTCTGTATCGTTATCACGACGGCCAACTGAAACAGCTCACAACCGACCATTCACTCAGCAACATGTTGGGACAGAAAACTCACTCTAATATCATTACCAATTGTATCGGAGGCGGATGCAGGACTAATTTCATCGATGTTTTTGATTGTACATCTGAGGTGGAAGAAGGCGATACCTTTTTACTATGCAGTGACGGGCTTACCGATATGGTTTCTGATGAAGACATTGCGACTATGTTGAAAGGAGGTTGCACAGCCTCTCAACTCTGTTCTGCTGCCGAACAGGCAGGAGGGCTTGATAATGTATCGGTCATTCTTGCCCATGTTCATTCCCTAAATTAAATGTGATATGCCATTAAGACTTCCCGATCGACTTCCCGCCATAGATATTCTGAAGAATGAGAATATCTTTGTCATGAACGATACCAGGGCTCATGCGCAGGATATACGTCCGTTGAAGATTGTGATCCTGAACCTCATGCCTTTAAAGATTACCACAGAGACCGATCTTATCCGTCTGCTTTCAAACACCCCTCTTCAGCTCGACATCAGTTTCATGAAGCTGAAGAGTCATACGCCAAAGAATACGCCAATCGAACACATGATGATGTTCTATCGTGATTTTGAGACGATGCGCAATGAAAAGTTCGACGGTATGATTATTACGGGCGCACCAGTCGAAACCCTCGAATATCAGGACGTTTCCTATTGGGATGAGATTACGACCATATTTGATTGGGCACGTACCCATGTCACGAGTACGCTCTACATCTGCTGGGCAGCCCAGGCCGGTCTCTATTATTATTATGGTGTACCCAAATACCCTTTGGACAAGAAGATGTTTGGCATTTTCCCCCAGCATACTCTTGATAACCACCTGCCTATTTTCCGAGGCTTCGACGAGGTGTTCATGATGCCTCATAGCCGTCATACCGAGATACGCAAGGATGATATTTTGCAACGTCCGGAATTGACACTCATTGCCGATTCCGATGAGAGTGGTGTCTGTATCGTCATGGCACGCGGTGGGCGTGAGTTCTTCATCACGGGTCACATGGAATACGCCCCCAACACACTCGACAAGGAGTATCGGCGTGATATGGGCATACGTGACGATGTGGAGTTGCCGCGCAACTATTATCTGAACGATGATCCGTCAAACAGTCCCCTCGTCACATGGCGTGCCCATGCCAATTTGTTCTACAATAATTGGATTAACTACTACGTATATCAGGAAACACCTTACGATATTACACAGATTGGATGAGAACGCTCGAGCTTCTTGCACCAGCCAAAGATTTAGCGTGTGGCATAGCAGCCATTGACCACGGAGCCGATGCAGTCTATATTGGCGCTATGCGTTTTGGCGCCCGTGCCTCAGCTGGTAATAGCGTTGAGGACATTCGTTCCTTATGCCAATATGCCCATCAGTTTCAGGCAAAGGTCTATGTCACGGTCAATACAATCATCTATGAAGATGAATTGGAAGCCACACGGAATTTGCTGGAGGAGCTGCGAACAGCCGGTGTGGATGCTGTTTTGGTGCAGGACATGAGCCTTGTCGGTCATTGCCCCTTGCCCCTACATGCTTCTACACAGACCGATAACCGCACGGCAGAGAAGGTGGCCTGGCTCAAGTCTCTTGGGTTCGCAAGGGTGGTGTTGGCTCGTGAACTGAGTATCGAAGAGATTCGTTCCATCCATCAGCAGGTTCCCGATATTGAGCTTGAAGTGTTTGTCCATGGTGCCCTTTGTGTGAGCTATTCGGGCTTGTGCTATGCGTCGCAATATTGCTTCGGTCGTAGTGCCAATCGTGGTGAGTGTGCGCAGTTCTGCCGAATGAAGTTCAATCTTGTCGATGCCGATGGCAAGATTGTTGAGCATCAACGCCATCTTTTGTCCTTGAAAGATATGAACCAGTTGGCTAATCTTGAGCAACTGGCAAAAGCAGGGGCCACGTCCTTCAAGATAGAAGGGCGTTTGAAAGATGTTGACTACGTTAAGAATGTAACGGCAGCCTACAGTCAGCAGCTTGACAAACTGATAGCGGCCCATCCTGACTGCTATCGTAGAGCTTCGCTTGGCAGAACAGTCCATCTGTTCACGCCCGACCTCAACAGGACTTTCAACCGTGGTTATACGACCTATTTCGCCACTGGACGCCAGCCCGACATGGCATCGTTTGATACTCCCAAAGCCATTGGCCAGTATGTCGGACAAGTGAAGAGCGTGAAGAAAGGAGTGTGTTTCTCTGTTGACACTTCCACCTCTTTATATAATGGCGACGGTTTGTGTTTCATGAATGCAGAGCATGAGTTGCAGGGATTCCGTGTCAATAGGGTGGAGGCTTCCAGTAGTCGTAGTGGAAAAGGTGTCACTTGGCTCTATCCTTTCAAGATGCCTTCATCGCTCTCTTCAGGCATGTCGCTTTATCGCAATCAAGATCAGCAGTTTGAGACTCTTCTTTCCAAGACTTCAGCAGAGCGTAAGCTTGGTGTGGTCATGTCGTTGCGTGCCACAACCGATGGCTTCTCATTGACAATGTCTTTTCCAGACACATCATTGCAGGATGTACAAGTGTCGATCGTGCATGTCCATCAACAGGCACAGGTCGATCAGCGCGACAATATTGTCCGGCAGCTCACAAAACTTGGGGGAACGCCCTATTATTGCAAAGCGGTTGACATTCCATCCGATTTCGATTATTTCATTCCGAGCAGTCGGATCGCCGAACTACGCCGAATGGCTGTTGCAGAGTGTAGTCTCCATAAAGGGAAACATCGCCTTTCTTCTCCTGAAGGATCTGTAGCAGAAACCTCTTCCCAGCCTCTTCCGGCCTATGAACGGTCTTATTTCTACAATATCTCCAATAGCCAATCGCGTGCCTTCTATGCTACCCGTGGATTGTCTGTCGCTGAGGATGCATTTGAACTTCACACTCCACAGCAACCGCTCATCATGCAGTGCCGTTACTGTCTGCGCTATGCTCTTAGCTGTTGTGTCAAGAATGGAGGTCGTCAGCCACAATGGCGGGAGCCTCTTTCCTTGCAACTGTCCGATGGGCGACGTTTCCCGCTTGTCTTCGATTGTCGTCATTGTCAAATGAATGTCTATGCAGAAAGCCGTTAGTATCCTCTTTCTCCTTCTCGCGCTGACATCGTGCTATTATCAGGGGCCGTACACTTCTGATGCGTGGAGTCTTACCGATCGTCAGATGGACTCCATTTCATTCTATACCACACATCATTACACAGAGAATTTCAACTTCTGGGTTAAAGCCGATTCAATCAGTCTGATAGCCCAACATCCCACAGAGTATGTCAATGGCTTGACTGTCGACACCTTTCCTGTTTTCCAAGGCAACCGCTTGGTCGTAGCCGACATTACCACAATGCCTACAGACAGTGTTGATTCCATTTGGGTGCAGGTGGCTCGTGATGAGTCTACAATAGGGTGGATTCATGAAAGTCAACTGCTTTCGGGAGTGGCTCCCGACACCCCGATTTCGCGATTCATTGACTTTTTTTCTGACACTCATTTGCTCATTTTCCTGTATTTGTTGGTGTTAGTGCTGGCTGTCTTTGTTTTCCGGAAATTAATGCGACTGGGAGCCAAAATAGTACATTTCAACGACATCAACTCGTTTTATCCCACCTTGCTTTGTCTTCTGGTAGCAACATCGGCTGTCTTTTACGGATCCATACAAAACTTTGCTCCCGATTCATGGCGCCATTATTACTATCATCCTACGCTCAACCCCTTTAGTGTACCCCTCCATCTCGGCCTGTTCCTGTCGTCGGTTTGGACAATGTTCATTGTCGCTATTGCTACCGTCGATGACATCCGTCGTCAGTTGCGATTGGGCGAAGCATTGTTCTATTATTTAGGTCTTGCAGGTGTCTGTGCTGTCGATTATGTCGTGTTCAGTCTTTCCACGCTCTATTATTTCGGGTACTTGCTCTATGTTGCATACATCGTGTTTGCCGTATGGCGTTATTATCACTTCAGCCGTACAAACTATATCTGTGGCAATTGCGGTCGCCAACTGAATAAGAAAGGTGTTTGTCCCCATTGCTTCGCACTCAACGAATAAGCTCGTCTTTGGCTTGGCATATTTTTTGCTGTTTGATGAGTAAAAAAGAAAGGAGAACAGATTATGGCATTCATTGATTATTACAAGATTCTTGGAGTCGACAAGAACATACCGCAGAAGGATGTGAAGAAGGCATACCTGAAGCGTGCTAAGCAGTTTCATCCCGATCTGCATCCCGATGATCCAAAGGCAAAGGCAAAGTTTCAGGCACTGAATGAAGCGTATGAGGTGTTGAACGATCCTGAGAAACGGAAGAAATACGATCAGTATGGTGAGCATTGGCAACATGCCGATGGCTTTAATGCTGGAGGTCAGGGAGGCTTTGGCGGTTTCAATGGCGGATCGCCTTTTGAAGGCTTCGACTTCATGAGGTCGGGTGGGGGAGGCGCATTCAGCTCCTTCTTTGAAAGTCTGTTTGGATCGGGGGCACGCAATGCCCAAAGATCGGCAAATCAGGGATTCTATGGCTTCGATGGTTTTTCCCCACAAAATTCTCAGGAATCGCAAGCATCTGTGTCTATCGACATGTACACTGCCCTGTTGGGAGGCGAAGTGATTGTTGGATTGTCTACAGGTCAGAAACTGAAGTTGAAGGTGAAGGCGGGAACGCAGCCCGGTACGAAGGTCCGGTTGAAAGGCAAGGGCGAAGGAGGCCGCGATCTCATTCTGACTTACAACGTCACGCTTCCTGCTACTCTTTCAGACCGCCAGCGCCAGTTGCTCGAAGAAATGAGAAGAAGTTAACGTTTTTTTCTCCCTCTTTCATGCAGATATTTCGAAAAATTTCATATATTTGCAATCTGTAGTGTGATTACCAAAAACTAAAGACAATGAAAGTAGGAGTACCCAAGGAGATTAAGAACAATGAGAACAGAGTGGGCATGACACCTTCGGGTGTGGCCGAGTTAGTAAAACGGGGACATCAGGTGTTCGTACAGCATACCGCTGGCGAGGGAAGTGGCTTCAGCGATGAGTCATACCAACGTGTCGGTGCGCAGATACTGCCAACCATTGAGGATGTGTATGCGCAGGCCGACATGATTGTGAAGGTGAAAGAACCCATCGAACCTGAATATCAGTTGGTGAGAAAGGGACAAGTTGTGTTCACCTATTTCCATTTCGCCTGCGAAGAGGAGCTTACCCATGCCATGATGCGCAGTGGTGCCGTCTGTATAGCCTATGAGACTGTGGAGCGCGATGACCGTTCGTTGCCACTGCTCATTCCAATGAGCGAGGTGGCAGGCCGCATGGCTGCCCAGAACGGTGCCTACTATTTGCAGAAGACCAAAGGCGGCAAAGGAAAGTTGATGGCTGGTGTCCCGGGCGTAAAGCCTGCAAAAGTCTTGGTGTTAGGAGGCGGAACCGTGGGTGAGGCAGCCGCCCGTATTGCTGCTGGTATGGGAGCCGATGTGACGATTACCGACGTGTCGCTGCCTCGTCTGAAGCAACTGGCAACTATTCTTCCCGCCAATGTGCATACGCTTTATAGTTCCGAGCATAACATCCGTCAGGAATTGCCTACTGTCGATGTGGTGATTGGTTCGGTACTGATTCCTGGGGATGCCGCTCCCAAACTGATAATCCGGGATATGCTACAGTTGATGGAAAAGGGAACCGTATTGGTGGATGTGGCCATCGACCAGGGCGGATGCTTTGAGACCTCGCATCCTACTACCCATAGTGAGCCCGTCTATGACATCGACGGTATTGTTCATTATGCAGTTGCCAATATTCCAGGAGCCGTTCCCAACACCTCTACTATCGCCCTCACCAATGCCACGCTGCGCTATGCCGTTGCTCTGGCTGATAAAGGATGGCGGCAGGCATGCCGTGACGATCGTTCCCTTGCCCGTGGAGTGAATATGGTTGACGGAAAATGCACATACGAAGCCGTTGCCAAGGTATGGGGATTGGAGTACACACCGCTTGAACTTTAAGGCCATTTTTCCCGGCCGACGACATACCCGTTGGCTCGCTGAACTTATACTCGCCCGGAAAAGTCCAGAAATCCTTTGGCTTTTCCGGGCTTCTTTGTACCTGTGCGTGTTTTGGCACGGTATTTGCATTGGTTGCAGCAGACTGAATATAAATCACAATTAAAGATTATATAACCATGCAGAAAGGTAACATCGGGGTTACGACTGAGAACATCTTCCCCGTCATCAAAAAGTTTCTTTACAGTGACCATGAGATTTTCTTGCGCGAGATGGTTTCCAACGCTATCGATGCCACGCAGAAGATGAAAACCTTGGCCGAGAAGGGCGAATACAAGGACGAATTAGGCGACTTGACCGTTCGCATCAATCTGGACACAGAGAAGGGTACTATCACCATTAGCGACCACGGTATTGGCATGACCGAAGAGGAGATTGACAAGTACATCAATCAGATTGCCTTCTCGGGCGTTACTGATTTCTTGGAGAAGTACAAGGACAACGCCAACAACATTATCGGCCACTTCGGACTCGGTTTCTACTCTTCATTCATGGTGTCAAAGAAAGTGGAGATTGTCACAAAGTCGTACAAGGACGGTTCAAAGGCCGTGAAGTGGAGTTGCGATGGCAGTCCCGCATTTGAGATCGACGATGCCGAGCGCGACAGCCGTGGCAGTGATGTGATCCTCTACATCGACGATGACTGCAAAGAGTTCTTGGAAAAGCAGAAGATTGAGTCGCTGCTCCAGAAGTACTGCAAGTTCCTGCCTGTGCCTGTAGCCTTTGGCAAGAAGCAGGAGTGGTCGAAGGACGAGAGCAAGATGGTGGACACCGCCGAGGACAATATCATCAATAATGTGGAACCCCTGTGGACGAAAACACCTTCGACACTGAAGGATGAGGACTACAAGTCGTTCTACCGCACACTCTATCCCATGCAGGACGAGCCGTTGTTCTGGATCCACCTGAATGTCGACTATCCGTTTAACCTCACGGGTATCCTCTACTTCCCCCGTATCAAGTCGAACATTGAGATTCAGCGTAACAAGATTCAACTCTATTGCAATCAGGTGTTCGTCACCGATCAGGTGGAAGGCATTGTTCCGGAGTTCCTGACGTTGCTACATGGAGTGATCGACTCGCCTGACATTCCTTTGAATGTCTCTCGCTCATATTTGCAGAGCGACCGCGAGGTGAAGAAGATCTCCACCTATATTACGAAGAAAGTGGCCGACCGCCTGAAGGCTATCTTCGGTGAGGACCGAAAGGCCTACGAAGAGAAATGGGACGACCTGAAGCTGTTCATCAACTACGGTATGCTGACTGAGGAGAACTTCTACGACCGTGCCAAGGAATTCTCACTCTTCAAGGATGTTGAGGGTAAGTATTTCACATACGAGGAGTATAAGACCCTGATTGAGGCCAGTCAGAAAGACAAGGACGACCAGCTCGTTTACCTCTATGCCACCGACAAGGAAGAGCAGTACAGTTACATCAAGGCCGCTCAGGACAAGGGCTATTCGGTGTTGTTGTTCGACGGACAACTTGACGTGCCTTGCATCCAGACCTTTGAGCAGAAGTTCGAGAAGAGCCGCTTCACCCGTGTCGATGCTGATATTATTGACCGTCTGATTGTGAAGAGCGATGCCCCGAAGAGCAATCTGTCAGACCAGGAACGTGACAATCTGTCAGCCGTTTTCCAGTCGCAAGTGCCTAAGCTTGACAAGGCTGAGTTCCGTGTAGAGATTGATGCATTGGGACAGGAAGCTCGTCCCGTGGTCATTACGCAGAACGAATGGATGCGCCGCATGAAGGAGATGAGCCGTTATCAGAGTGGCATGAACTTCTACGGACAGATGCCCGACTCTTTCAATCTTGTGCTGAACAGCGACCATCAGTTGGTGAAGAAGGTGCTCGACGATGCACAGGCATCACTCGCCGAAGAGCTGAAACCAATTGAGAGCGAAATCAAGGGACAAGAGGCTCGTCTGGCTGCACTGAACCAGAAGACCGACAAGAAGAAGCCCGAAGAAATCACCCAAGAAGAGAAGGACGACAAAGCCAACACGCAGAAGGCTATCGACGAGCAGAAGGAAAAGAAGGAGAAACTGATTGCCGACTATGCCGCCAAGAACGACATTGTCCACCAGCTCATTGACTTGGCTCTGCTTCAGAACGGCATGCTGAAGGGCGAGGCACTCGACAAGTTCCTGAAACGAAGCGTTGATTTGATTAAGTAAGCTTCTCGATGGTTGCTTAATTGATGGTGACCAGAGGACTTTTGCAGATAAGGGAGCAGCTTTTTTAGTCTGCTCCCTATCTTTTTTCATTCGTCATTGATGTTCATTTCCTGATGATGATTCAGCCTGCCTCATCATCCAATATCAATGATGTCGCCATCCAACATCAATGACAGTCTTATTGAATATGAATGACTGTGTCATTGATTATCAACAACACCATCATTGATTATTGACGACGACATAAACAAATATGAATGGTGAAAAGTAAAATTGGTATGTTGGAAAGATTGGGCAGAATTCTGGCCGAGGATTGTTTTTTTTGAAAATATTTGGATTATGGTTAGTTTTTTGCCCCCTTTTCCTGTCTATTATAGTAGATGAAAGAAATAGAGATTGAACGGCTTTTCCGTCAACACTATGACCGGATGATACGGTTGGCGAGGACGATGC
>CAMYVQ010000016.1 GCA_947302435.1 uncultured Prevotella sp.
TCGGCTCGTTCCACGGCTTGGAGAGTGTCTCCTCGCCGATGTTCCATGCCAGGGCCGCGAAGTCGCAGTGGAACTTCCAGCTGACGGGCTCGCTGGTGTTAGCGTGCTCGCCCTTGATGTTGCTCACCGTCGCCACGAAGTCGTTGCCGTCCATCAGCGGCAGCGTGCCGTCGGGGAACGAGAAGTACAGCTCGTCGGCCGACACCGTGATGCCATACTGCGTGTCTGCCAGTCGCATCTTCGACGAGCCGGGCTTCAGCCTCGGCGCGTTCAGTGCCTGCGGCGGGAAGTCATAGACGCCGGCAACAGCGGTTTCATAGCGTGTGCTGTCTATCTTCACCCGGCTCTCAGACTGTCCGAAGTTGTTCAGCGAGAAGTCGGTGACCACATTTGCCTGGCTCGTGCGGTGGATGTCCTCCATGGGGAAGTAGCCCTCCAGACCGGGGAATCCGCTCTCCATGCGCTCGTACATGCGCTCCTTGATGAGTCCTCCGTCGAGGGCGGCGCTCCAGAGGCGCACGTCGTCGAAGTCGCCGTTGAACGCCTGGCCTATGGTGAGGTACTTGCCGCTGAGTCCCGGTATGATGTTCTCAGGCAGCACCTTCACGGCATTGCCGTCGATGTAGGCAATGGCGCTGGTGCCCCGGCGCACGTTCAGTGCCAGGTGGTGCCAGTTGTTGTCTAAGTAGCTCTTCTCGCTCAGCGTCTCGTCCACCGTAGCCTCTTCCTGCTGCTGGTTCTTCACGCTTAGCTTCAGCGCTCCCTGGTCGTAGCCAACGGTCAGACCGTTCTTCACCGCGAACAGCGTGCCAGCCTGCGCGTTGCTCTCATCGCCGCGGAACCACATCTCGATAGCGTAGTTGTCGGTCTTGGCGGGATTGAACGTCGAGATGTCGATGGGCAGTCCGTCCTCGCCGTCGATATGTACGGCGCGGTTCTCGTTGTTGATATACCAGCTCTCCGCCGGCATCTGGATATGGCGCGAGCGTGCCGCGTCGGTCAGCTGTGTGCCGTGACCCTCGTCCATCTTCCAGTAGCCTATGAGTCCCGGTGTGTAGGGCGCTCTCAGCATGTTGCGCTCTAAGTAAAGCATGTCTGCCGTCTTCTCCGACTTCCACATCGACATGCGGGCCACCATGCCCTGCATGCCGCTGCCGCCCACGGTCAGCTTGCCGTGGCACGTCGGAGCGTCGATCTCCTCATCCTGGAAGATGTACTCAGCGTTAGCCTGGTTGGCGGTGGCGTAGAGCAGTGTCAGCTTGCCCGTGCTGCCGGCTGCGTCACTCTGCTTGTAGTCCATGGCCATATAGATCCACTCGTTCTCCGGCAGCTGCTTGATGGCGTCCATCGTGTTATCCTCGTTGCCTATGCTGACGCTCACCAGGCCGCCGTCGTGGGTCGATAGCGACATCTGGTTGTCGCTGGTGCCGAGGCTGACAATCTTGCCGTCGCCCTGGCGGTAGAGCCACATGTCGAGTGCGAAGCTGCTGCCACTCAGGTCGTACATCGCCTCCGTCTCCACGCTGTTGCGGTTCAGCTGCAGTGCCACGTCGGGATAGGGGCTGCGCTGGTCGACGACGACATTGTTCATGCCACCCTCGATGATGATGTTGCCGCTCTGGCTGATGGCATTGTTGTTGAGCTGCTTGTTAAACCTGAGGTGCATGTTGTTGCGGTTCAGCCACGTCAGCAGGCCGTCCTCAGGGCTTACCATGCCGAGGATTTTCGGACCGTGGGTGTCCTGGTTGACCTCCACGATGTTGCTCTCGTAGGTCACCTCCGCCGTGCCGTACATGCCCCATGTCTGGGCCTGCAGCTCGTAGAGTCCGTCCTCCTCGAACACCACCTTGTCCTTGACGGTGCTGCCGTCGGGCAGCGCCTCGGCGCCCTGCAGGCGGTAGGCCTCCAGGTTGCTCCACACCTTGTGCTCGTTCCACTTGTCGGTGCCCTTGCGGCGGAAGCGCAGCCGCAGGCCCTTCAGGCGGTTGCCGTTGCGGTCGAGGTTCGACATGGTGGCTGTCACGCCGCCGTAGAGTATCTTGTCTTTATAGTTCAGCACGGTATGGTCGACGGCCAGGTCCACGGGCGACGACGCCGGCACGAAGTGTACGCGCAGCTTCACGGGGTCGCTCACGGTGGTCGCGTCTTTCTCCGACCGCAGCACCAGCTGGATGTCCTCGTAGTTGGTGACGCCCTCGCTGCCCTGCGTCACCACGAGGGTCTTCTCGATGGTCTCGCCGGGGTTGAACTTGATGAGTCGGCCGCTCTTGCCGTTGCTCAGTATGTTGCCGTCGACGGTCAGCACCGCGCCGTTGGGGTTAGAGCCGTCCTTCACCTCCAGCACGTAGGTGCAGATGTTGTTCGACTCGCTCTGGTTCGACAGCTGCAGGGTGAACAGCGCCTTGCCGCTCGTCCGCACGTCGGTAATCTCGGTGGCCCCCACCACGTGCAGCTCGGGTTTCTCCACGCGCATGGTGGCCTCGTTGAGCTTCGTGCCGGGGTTATAGAACTTCGTCACGCTGCCGTCCTCGTATGGGTTGGCCGTCTGGCCGCCGCGGGTGCGGAAGATGGGTCCCCACTTGTCTGACTTGAACACATCGACGGAGAGTGCCGTGCGCACGTCGGCGTCGCTCATGGTCCATGACACGCTGTTGGTCTTGGTGGTGGTATTTCCGTCGCTGCTCTGCTTGCCGTTCTGCCAGGTGGAGCTGACGATGGCGTATGCACCCGCCTCGTTCATCATCGCACCGGCATTGACATCCAGTGAGGTGTAATAGACGGAGTCTCGCTTGACGGTTTTGCCCGTCGTATAGGCCATCTCCTCGATACGGCTCACCGACGTGCCGCTGGCAATGGAGAAGTTGTCAATCAGCAGCTCGTCGTTGTCGAAAGCGTTGACCTTCTCCTCCTCGTTGACTGCCATCACCTCGCGCCAGCGCTTAATCTGGTTGAGGGCATTCTGCACCTCATCCTCCACCTGCGCGTCGCTGGTGCCGTTGACCATCGTGTAGCTCGGGTGTCCACCGGCGGCCTGCACCTGCTCCTTCGTCCAGAACGACAGGTCGCCGTTGCCTGTGCCAAACTCGCGGTCGCCGGGCTTGTACTTCGTGAAGTACATCACCTTGCCCGCCACCTTCGGACAGTTCTCTGCCTTGGTGTGGTCGGCGTCGATGTGACCCTCTTCCAGTCGGCTGCGGATGATGGCCTGCCAGTTGGGGATGAGCGTGCTGAGGATGTACGACTGCGGCAATACGAAGTACGTCCTGAGCGTCTCGCCCACGGTGATGCCGCTGCGCTCGCCAATGGCGTACTGCCCCTGGTCGTTCTTGAAGATGCCCAGTATGCGGCCCTTGCTGAACAGCTGGTTGGTGGAGCGGCCTATGTAGGTGTCGCCGGCCTCGGGCACGTAGCTGTTGGTCGTCGGGTCATACTGCATGTCCTTGGGGGTCACCATCTCCTCGGTCACCGTGTAGGTGGTGTCGTTCACCGCTATGTCGTTGTCAGAGTAGCGGTTGTCGGTTGTCAATTTCTGGTTTAAAATAACCTTCCACTTCGTATTTTTTACGAGAGGAATAGGACCTATTTCAACCGCCCCGTAGTCGAAGGTCGGTGTCTCGCTGACAAAGACTCCACCGCCCACGGTGTTGCCCTGGGTGATGACCCTCGTGTGCGAGTTGACGTGTACCTCCTTGTTGGTCAGCTTGGCAACGCTGGTGCTGCCGGGCGGGCGGCGCAGCACCATGTCCACGTGGTCGGGACCCTGGGTCACGAAGTTGGTGCCGGAGCCTACGGCGCCCAGCACTATCATGGCGAGGGCGTTGTTGCCCGAGCCAGGCTCATTGCCGGGGGCTTGCCACATCGTGGTGCGCCCGTCGACGGTGACGCTCACCGTCATGTTCAGCAGGTGCTCGCCTGCCAGGTTGGGACAGCCAGCCACAAACTCATATTCCACATGGCCGAACTCGTCGGGGATGATTTCTATCTCCACGGTCTCGTAGGGCATGCCAATCTCTACGGAGTCCCTGCCGATGGCTCCCTTGCTGCCATATACCGTCGTGGTGGCGCTGGCCTCGTTGTAGATGTGTACCTGGGCATCCCTGGGATATTCCTTGATGGTCTTCTTCGTGTCGAGGTTGGTGTAGTTCTCCGCCACGTCGATGTTGTAGCCGTACTCCCCACTCTGCACGAAGATGGGGCGCCCGTATTTGTACTCATGCCCCGTGCCGCTGATGGTCAGCACCTCGATGGAGTCGGTGGCAAACTGGTCGTTGACGTAGGCCACCTTGCGCTCGCCGAAGACGCCGGCGGGCAGGTTGGTCTGGCGCACGGTGATGTCAGGCTCGGCGCGGTACTGGCGTATCATCTTCGCGCTGTACACATACTTTCTGGTGCCCACGCCCTTGACGGTCAGCGAGTCGAACTTCATCAGGTCCTTGTTGGTGGTGGTGGCGTCGATGACGGGCAGGTTCTCCGCGAAGACCGGCTTGTCGTCATAGTCCTTGCCGCCCACCATGCGGATGCTCTCCACCTGGTACTTCAGCGGCGGCAGCATGGCCGAGAACTCACCAGTCAGGGAGTCGGTCACTATATATATATAATGTGTGTTGTCGTTGTCGGTGGTTGCGCCGTGCTTGGTGCCGGCGCGGCATGCCGTGCTCTTGATGTCGGCGGTGGCAGATTCCACGGCGATGTCGGTGGTGCCGAAGGAGCCCTCGCCGCGGTCGTTCACCAGGTAGTTGAACGAGCACTGGCTCTCGCGGCCCAGGCTGAGCTTGATCTCGGCCTTGCCGATGCGGTTCTTCGACTGTCCGAAGCCCACGGGGGCATCCTGGTCGCTGAAGCCGCCGTTGACGCGGCCCGTCACGTTGACCAGCGTAGAATCGACGAAGTTGACGGTCTCGGCGCGGCGGAAGTCGTACTTCTTCGTCTTGTCCAGGGGGAACGACGTGAAGCGGTGGCCGTTCATGTAGCACTCGATGAGGTGCTGACCGATGGGCACGGAGATCTCGAACTTGCCGTTGGCGTCGCTATACACGCCCTCCTTCGACTGCACCATCTGGCCGTCGATCATAAACTGCACGCTGTCAACGGGGATGTTGGTGCCGAGGTAGGTCACCTGTCCCTTGACGGGGAACGACGAGATGTCGGTGAAGTCGTAGTTGTCGAGCGTCAGGTGGCCCTTGCCGATGAATCCGCTGCGCGTCTCAGGCTGGAACTCATGGATGCCGAAGGTCGGCGTGAGGGTATAGGTGGAGCCCTCGCCGATGAACGGTATGCCGCGGATGGTGTACTCGCCAGTATTGCTGGTCACGGCATAGCGCGACAGCTGCCGGTCGGCAGGTACGATGGTCGAACTGCTGATGTTCATGCCCACCGTGGCGTGGCGGCCGTTGGGCAGGGCGTTGGCGTAGGAGGCATCGAAGACGAAGTGGTTCAAACCCTCGTCCATGGGCCAGTAGAGGGCGAGGTTGTTCTCGCGGCCGTTCAGCACGCGGTCGGCGCAAGCCGCCTTCTCGGCCTCCGTGAGGGCTTTGTCCCACACGCGCACCTCGGTGAGGTTGCCCTTGAAGGCCTGCGCCTCGGTGATGCCGTCGGCACCGCCTATGGAGAAGGGAGTTAAGTTCTTTAGTTTGGTGGCGGGCAGCGTCTTCGCCTCGCCGCCATCCACCTGGAAGCTAAGAGTACTCTCCGTCTTGCTGATTGTCCTGCTGACGCTCAACAAGGAGTACTTATTAGAGGGGATTGCCACGCTGGTATTGGTGGCTGTGCCATAGATATATCCATAATATTCATAAATATATCCATAAATATAACGATATTTAATGAATGAGACTGTGTAGGGAGACTCCGAAATACCATCAGGATACACCGTTTCACCGATGGTTACTGTACCACAAGTGCCGTCATAACCCTTACCAATAGTTGTTATTGATTCGATGCCACCTGAGGCGGTTAGTTTTTCGACATAGGTGATGGTTATTGAGCCACAAGACCCTTTATATCCACTGCCAATACCTGCTCCATAAGTGGAACTAGAAGCCGTGATGGTACCACCTTTTATTACAATATTACCGCAACGAGCACCAAAACCACCTCCTATACCTGCAGAATAGCCGCCACCATTAGCCGTGATGGTACCGCCTTCTATTACAATATTACCACAAGAAATTTCATTACCACCTCCTATACCTGCTCCATAGCCTTTTGAAGAAGCAGTGAGTGAACCGGTGCCTTTGATGGTGAGCGTCTTGCCCTCCGGTATATGGATGCCCGGATAATCTTCATAGAATCCCTTCACCGTGTTGTTGCCTTCCAACACAAGGGTAGCATCACCTAGGCAATTGATGCCTGCCCATTGGTAATTCCGAGAGTGTGTGCCATTGATGATGACATCTTTAAGAAATACGACAGCACCGTCGGCAATGGAAATCTTGTAGTTGCCTCTCAACGTACCGGTGAGGGTTTCGAGGTTTTTCGCCGTGTAGTCACTCTTAATAGTAGAAAGATCGGTCGTTTTAGTGGATGCCGGCAATGGGGTTCCTGCTGGCGGCTCAATCTTCACAGAATCCACCAAAACAGAATCCACCAAAACAGAATCCACCGCAACAGAACCAACCGGAACAGAACCATAACTCACTTTCTGCAGCGCCAGGTCATACGCGCCATTCTTCATGCTGCCTAAGACAAGCCGTCCTTCACCGGGAATCTCGCCGATGACGGCACCTGCGTTCAGCAAGGAGTCGGGACGCACGAACATCTGCACGGTGAATTCCTTGTCAGGTCCGAAGACCTTCGCCAGCTCCGTGCTGTCGGCCCGCCACGCAATGCCCGTCGAGGCACCGTCCACGCGCTGCGAGCTGCTCTTGATGCTGTTGCCGTTGATGGAGTCGGAGGGTGTCAGGCTGACACGCGCCCCTTCCACGGCATTGCCTGTGCCTCCCGAGCCGAAGGTGATGCGGCCTCGGACCACACCGCGAGCCTTCGAGAAGCCCACGGCGGTGCGGCAGTTCTGGAACGTGTTGGCGTCCCACTGGCTCTTATCGCCGGCGTATGCCTCCACCTTGTACTCATAGTAGTAGCCCGCCTCCACGTTGTTATCCTCGAAGGTGTAGCTGTCGCGGGTGTCGCTGGTGGTGTGAATCTGCTGATACGGGTCGTCGGTGCCCACATAGTGGCGGAAGAGCTGGTAGGTGGTCTTGTCGGTACCCACCTGGTGCGCCTTCCACGACACCCTGACACTCTGGTCGTAGGTGCCCTGCGTGGCTTTCAGCTCAGTAACGGTAGTGCTGGCGAGCAGTCCGGCAGACACGATGTTGCTGCGGAACTGGTTGGGCTTGTCGGTGATCTCGAGCACCACCATATAGTCGAAGCGCACGAGGCTGTTGGGCAGGTTGGCGTCCTTGAACTCGGTGACGGTGCCGGCGGTGGGGTTGGCGTCGGCGGTCACCGTGCCGTAGACCTCCCACTGTGTGGTGCCAGTGTTGCGGCGCCAGACTTGGAAATCTACAGTCTGGTTGCGCACTGGCACGCGCGAATACTCCCACGTCAGCCGCACCGTATCCTTCCGGCTCTCGTCCTGCGCCAGGTTGTAGATGGTCATCTGCGGCTCGGTGTTGATGATGTCCGAACGGCAGCAGCCCAGCTGATTGAGCAGCTCGTCGGTGGGGCTCGTCAGGTCGGAGACGCTGATGAACTTGCTTTTGTCAGTCCACGACTTCGGCACGTTGACAATCATGTAGCGGTAGTATCTGTTCATCTTCGCGTCGCGGTCGATGTAGGTCAGCGAGGTCTTGTTGCCGATGGCACTCAGCTTGGTGCGGCGGCTCCACGACGCCCCGCTCATGACCTCGCCCTTCTCGTCGGTCTCGATGCGATAGACGTAGGGCTCCGCGTCGGTGTAATACTTTC
This sequence comes from uncultured Prevotella sp., assembly GCA_947302435.1. Lineage (GTDB taxonomy): Bacteria > Bacteroidota > Bacteroidia > Bacteroidales > Bacteroidaceae > Prevotella. Next base: position 7,909 of record CAMYVQ010000016.1, read on the forward strand.
CGGCGGTCACGTCCGAATAGGTGTCCCACATCAGCTCTATCTTGTTCTCAAACTGCCGGAACTCCATCTTGATGTCGGCAGGCACCGGCACGGTGAGAAACAGGTCATTCTCGTTGTAAGTTTTGCTGTGCTTCCAGTAGTAGTTGCCGTCGTTGCCGTCCAGGCGTTCGGTGGCCTCGACCTTCATGTCCACCGTCTTGAAGTTGCCCACCGAGGCGGGTATCTCGATGTTGTATTCCGCGCCGTAGGTGGCGCCGTCCTTCCCGACGGTGCAGCTGAGCGTGTCCTTCTTGGTCTGCGTGCTACCGTTATAGAGGTGGTAATTCATGGTGACGATGTATTCGCCGGAGTGCTTGCGGATGTCCTTCAGGTCATCGCTTACGTCGTCGGGCATGGCCGGGGTGGTGAAGGTGAACTGCCGGGGTCCTGAGCGCTCACACTTGTATTTTGACAGGTCGAAGTCCTTCAGGCCCATCGTGCTGCTCAGCGTGGCCTCGCCGATGTACATGTTGTAGCTGTTGCCGTTGCTGTGGGTGTACTCGTAGTAGAAGTACCACTTCTTGCCCGCCAGCTCCGGGCCGTAGTAGTAGTCGATCTTGGCGTAGGTGCGGTTGGCGCTCTTGCCCTTGTAAACGCTGGTCTCCAGCTCACCGGTGCCTATTTCCCTTGACCCGTAGCGGGCGTTGGTGAGCCACGCATTGGCGGTGCTCCGCTTGTTGGTGGCCCAGACGTTGTAGTACTCCTCGTCGTCGTCGTCCATCTCCTTGGTATAGACGCGCACCAGCTCGTAGCTCGTGCCGCTACGGCCGTAGCCAGAGTAGGCCTTGATGTTGCCGTCCTTCGCCCATGTGTTGTTGGCATAGAGGTCGGTGAGCAGCACCTCGAACGTCACGTAGCCGGTCCTGTTGGTCAGGGTGTAGTACCTGGCGTAGGTCATGTCGTCGGCCAGCGCCCGCTGCGGCACCAGCCATGCGAGAAGCGCGAGCCAGAGCAGCATCTGCCATGGCCGCGCGTGTCTTGCTGTTTTCATATTATATATTTTAAGTTTCGGAATTTTTTTGCTTTCATACCCAGGGCGTTGCCCTGGGCTATAAGCTTTTGGCCTTTCAGGCCGTTTTAACTACTTCAGAAAGTTGAATATATTTACATTGTATTATTTCATTCTTGCATCAGAACGCGAATACCGGGCGTACCCAGGCATAGCTCGACCAGTTATACCACGTGAAGCGCGGACTGCTGCCGTTCACCAGCCAGATGCCCGTGCTGCGGTTAAAGCCGGAGCTGGTCCACAGCCGCGCCACCAAGGCCGAGCCGCCGTTGGCACGCGCCGCACTGCTGAGCTTCGCTGCACCGTTGATGTTGAAATGTGTGTTCAGGCCGCTGCCTGTGGGCACTTCGGCACCGCCGAGGCCGGGCTGGCAGAGCATGGCTATCCACTGGCCCGTGCTGGGAATGAACCACGGGGTGCAGCCCTCGGGCGTGGTGCCATAGTTGAGGGCCGTCTGTGAGGCATACGAGCCCTTGGCGGCCAGCGACTGCGTCTTGGCCAGTCCGTCGAAGTCGCTCTTGGCATTGTCCATGCTGTTGCCGACGGTGCTCTCGAAGATGCCGCTGACGGAGTGGATAATGCGTACGTCAGCCCAGGTGGTGTGCTTCAGGGCGAGCACCAGACCGTGGCCTGCGCCGCTGGCCTTCTCGGTGGCACGGTCGCCAAAGTCAGAGCCGTCGTTCACGTAGGCCACGATGCCCACGGCAGTAGCGTTCCAGCCCCGGGCATAGTCAGCCGAGGGATAGAGCGTGCCGTCGCTGCCATAGACCCAGCCCAGGTGGGCCGTGGTGGCCTCGGTGGCCTTGGGACAGACGTAATAGACGAAGGCCTGGGTGGTCTTTATCTGATTGCTGCCCTGGCGGGTCCATACAATCTCGAACTTCTTCATGCCGAAGCGTCGGGCCAGCTCCGTCAGGTGTTGCGACTGCAGGGCAAACTGGCTCTTGCTCTCGTTGATGATGGTGCTGATGGTGCTCAGCGACGCGTCGTCGCTGTCGCCTATCTGGAATTCAGGGACGTAGATGTCGGGGAAGTCGGCCATGAGGGCACGCTCTAAGTCGGCCACGCTGCCTGCCTGCTCCGTGTCCTCATACTCTACACCCTCGATGCTCATGCGCCAGGTCTGAAAGGCGCGTGCGGGCTCTAACAGCTGCTGGGTGTAGCTCTGTTCGTCGCTGCACTCTACGTATTTGTAAGGCGGCGACTTCGTGCCGTCAGACTTAATCATCAGTGCCGACAGCGTTGGAGCCGACGTGACCTCCACGGTATAGCTGCCCGAGGGATTGCTCACCGCCCAGCATATCTCATGGGTCAGGTTGACATCGCCCACCTGTATGGCAGCAGGCTGCCCGTGGCAATAGACACTGGTGACATAGAATTTCGGCTGCGCGCCGTTGTACGTCCACGTTGCGCAGCTGCCGTCCGCTTGGTATGACAGCGTCAAATCGTCCTGCGAATCGTCATTGTCGACGGTCGGGTAAGACGTTGCTATGCTGATGTTTCCGCTGCCCGTCAGGTTCATCGAGGTCGCATACTGAGTGAGGTAAGCGCCGAACCAACAGTTGTAGGTGCCGTCGCCGGAGGCACGGATCCAGTTCTTATCCCCTTTGGGGTAGAAGACCTGCTGGCAGTCCTCCTTGGTGCCTAAGCTGAGGAGTACGTTCTCATTCAGGTAATAATAGTCCTTCTTTTCCTCCATATTGTGTACGTTGCGCGAGCTGACCTTGATGCTCAGCCTGTCGCTGCGGCTCTGGGTGGTATTTTTCCAGTCGGAGAAATAAATCAAGCCATTGTAGGTGAACGTCTCCTCGCTCTGTAATAGCTCGCTGGTATCGCTGCTGCCAGCGGCGCGGGTCAGTGCGTGCCGTGTAGCGGTACTCGCCACGTCGTTCAGCCAGCGTGCTGCGGCATCGGCCAGTTGGCCGCTGGTGGCTGCCGTGCGCTGCTGGCTCACGGTCTGTGGCACAATTGCCGTAGCATTGCCCTCGCTGTCAGTCTCTGCGCACTGCACGATGGTCTGCTCCTCAAAAGGCTGCTGCATGAAGTAGTCGGTAGGCCCATAGATAATCATCTCGGCCTGCACGTCGTCGATGTCGCGGACGGCGGCCTGCTGGTTAGTCGCACGAGTGGTGTTGGCGAGTCGCTCCTTGGTGCGCACCGTCAGCTGCGAGCTGCGTGCTTCGCGTGCTGCTGCGGGAGCGTTGAGGCCGAACATATCCTTATATTCCAGCTCCTGCATCTCTATGAGCTTGGCTATATAGACGACGGAGAAGTTGAACAGTTGTCTTCCTGTGGGTCGCTCAATGGCAAGGTACCCTCCGTCGAGGCTCAGGCGGACTATGTCGTTGAGTTCGTCCTCGGTCATGGTGCTCGCATCGTTGAACATCGAGCCGGGAATGAGTACCAAGCGCGTGCCGGGTGCAAATTCGTCGGCCACTGTCTGCAGTCGCCTCACCAGTGCGGCCCCTGTGGAGCCCTCGTCGAAGGGCCGCAGCACGGCGGCAGGCAGGTCGGCAGTCACCATGACCGACAACTGGTCATCGGTGATGCTCTCCTCCTCGGGTTCGGAAACTTCTGTCTCGTCAACAAGCGACGCGATGTCGTCTGTCTTGTCTGTACATGCGGCGAGGCCCAGCATCATAGGCAGGGCGGCCAGCCACAAAAATCTGAATGATATTTTTCTCATAACTCGGTGTTTGGTGTTGTCATCTGTGCGATTAGTTTACCTTAGTCGGCATCATCGGCATCGACTTCAGAGCTACTGTACCGGATTTTGCCCTGGTTATCGTAGTATTCGTTATTTGACTGCATCAGCAAGTGTGTGGCAGGGATGCTGATGGTGGAGCAAGCTGGTGTGAGGTATTTCTTCTTCATCGTATCACGTATTTTTTACCATTATATATATATAGTCCCTTGGCACTCGGTCTGCTGTTCAGCAGTCGTCCGCTCAGGTCGTACCCGGAAGCCCCACGCCAAACGGGGGGCTGGCTTCCGCCAGGGGGCAAATTACTCTCACGTATTCCTGATGTCTCGTCTTCAAAGCTGATATTCAGCATCTCGCGGGCAGCCAGCGCAGTGGTAGGCACCTGCAGATAGGCTTTGTTGGCTCCGATGGTTCCGCCCGAGGTGGGATGGAAGGCACCGTTCTTCAGCACGAGGTTTGTCTTGTCGCCGTCGGTCTTACCAATGGTGGTGGCTGTGGTGACTCCCTTGAGCATGTTCTTCACGTAGTTGGTTGCATCGTCTCCTGTGATTTCCCCGTCATAGACAGGCAGGTCGGCTGAGTAACTGGTGCCCGTTAGGTTATGGATGAGCACTCCCTCGCCCTTCTTGACATAGCTCACGCGCTTGATGTGAATGTAACCATCCTTCTTGTTGCACTCGTCGGCTATATAGAACAGCATGTTCGAGCCGTCGTCGGTGTCTTGGAAGGTGGCATTGCCGCAAAAGGAGATGATCTCCTTCGTGATTTCGAAGCGGCCATAGACCTTGGCATCGCCAAACTGCTGGGTTGACACGAGGGCTGCGGGCAGGGTAACAGTGACGTCGGAGGTCAGGACGGCATTGCTCGCAATGTCTGACCATTCACCGCTATAGCCTGCGATATATACCGTGGTGAGTTCACCCTGTGCGCCTAAGCTCGTAAACAGCTTCTGGATGTTGGCCACCGTCATGCTGTTGCCCAGTATCTGGATGTCGCTAATCGGGTTCGTCTTATCATCGCCAAATAGCTTTCCCTCGAATGTCGGGTTGCCGCCGGCCTCGATAATCAGCGTCGATACCTTAGCAGCAGCGCTGAAGGCTCCGCTATTGACGGTGGTGACCGTCGCGGGAATGGTTAACGAGCTGGCGGCCATGCCTGTTTCCGTCAGTCCAATGATGACGTTTTCCTCATACTCGAAGCAGTCGCTTTGAGCGTGTGTGCCGTTAGCTCCGACAAGTAGCATGAACAGCAGCATCAGCACTTGTAGCCCGAAGCCTCCGTGCCTGTTCTTAGTCTTTTTTCTCATATTAAATAATTGTCGTTTAGTTTATTATTGTTATTATTATCATTATCAGCAGTGGATGGTCACAAATATGTATGGGCAGAAAGCAATCTTCGGTGCAAAAGTACAAAAATTATTCTATTTATGCTCAGATACGGAAGAAAATTTTCTTAAAAGGACGCATTTTGAGGTACTTATGCCTCATCAGTCTGTCATAATTTCCCCTTTTGTCTAAATAACAACTGCGTCGAAACTCGCACGGAATCCAAGACTAAGGCTCTTGGAAATTCCATGCGAGTTTTGGCGTTTTCTTTATTCCGCTGACTGTCAGCTGTTTGCGATTGTTGAAACAGAGTGTGGCTTTCAGGTGCTGAACGATTTGTATTGAATGACACCGTGATTAGAATCTTTTCTCACTGTGGTTTGTGTTGAACGGCTACGTCGTTCAATATGAATCGCAACGTGACTCAATACAAACGACGATGAGAAAAGACATGAATCGTGGCGTGTCCGATCCTGAACAGCGGTAAAAGGTGATGACGCAACTCTATTTCCCGATTTTCGTTTGTCTTAAAAATCGAATTTTTGCCTGCTAATTTAGACAGAGGAAAAACTCTTCATATACTTCCCTGCCCATAGTCGAGGCAAGAATTGTGTCACAGGCCATATTTCTATGCCATTCAGCATTCTTGGTCGTTCTTCCATAGACAGTATGATGAGTGTCGTATTGGGGTGCTCTTCGCTGAAGGCTTTCAGTCCCTTGGTATCGCTTGATGTAACTTCGCTTGCCGACTTCACCTCAATGGCCATTTCCACTTGGTTGGTATCAGTATTGCATATCAATGCGTCTACCTCATATTTATTGTCTAGTGTGCGCCAGTATGTTAGCTTTTTGTCTTCGTCAAACGTATAGGAAAGATACGCCCTAAGTTCTTGAATCACAAAATGTTCCAAAGCATGCCCATAAAAATCAGTGCCAGGCTGGAGTGGACAGCGATGTAGCAGATGGTTGGGTATGGCTACGTCAAAGTAATAGAATTTTGGTGACTGTATCAGACGACGTTTCACCACCTTGGTGTATGCAGGTAGATAGAACCCTAACATCGTTTCTTCCAGAATTGAAAAATACTCCTTCACTGTCTTCGATGACACACCACAATCCTGTGCGATGTTAGTAAAGTTTACAATCTCCGTATTGCTAAGAGCTGCTACTTGTAAGAAACGGGTAAAGACATCCAATTGACGAACTACAGCCTCCTCTACAATCTCCTGTTGCAGATAGTCACCGATATATGCCTGTATACGCTTGGAAGGATCTGTCACTAAATAATGTCTTGGTAACATGCCATTGTTCAACGCGCGATTAAGATTGAAATCAGGAATCTCCGCACTAACAAGTGGGAACAACGCGCGTCGTAAGGCTCTTCCTCCTAAAAGGTTGGCTCCGCTTCGTCGTAACTTACGGGCACTTGACCCACTGAGAATGAAGCGCAATCTGCGATTCTCCATCAGCCAGTGTACCTCATCAAGTAGTGCCGGCACCTTTTGTACTTCGTCGATGATGACCAGTTCGCCCTCGTTTAGCAGCTCACATTCTTCTCTAAGCAGAGCAGGGCGCAGTTGAAATGCCATACGTATGTCTGTCATTAAAAGGTCGTAGAGCCGTGCTTTAGGAAACAATGCCTTCAGTAGCGTACTCTTACCCGTCTGACGACTACCCCATAGGAACAGACTGTCTTCCTCTATCTCCTTCAGTTTCAGAATTCTTTCTAACATCGTCACCTAATTTGCTTTATTTCCGTGCAAATTTAAGAAATAACTGCATATTATCCAAGAAAAACGCAGAAAATCTGAAGTGGTACTCCAAAAATTCAGCGAAAATCTGAAGTGGTACTCCAAAAATTCGACGAAAATCTGAAGTGGCACTCCAAAAATTCAGCGAAAATCTGAAGTGCTACTTCAATGTCAGGATCATCAGGTAATGGTTCTTTTTCCTCATTTCTTTGGGCGATAGAGCATCGTGAAGAAGAAATACATCAGCGTGCCGACGAAGAGGCCGGCAATGGCATCGATGGCGTAGTGGGCCTGAATGTAGAAGGTGGCAAAAAACATCAACACTCCAAAGGGAACCAGGGACCAGAAGAAACGGCGGTTCTTCGTGGCCCATGCCTGCCAGAGCAGGATGACCGTCACGCCGACATGACTGCTGGGGAAGGCGGCCGTGGGACGTTCGCCGGCTTCATGGAACCAGCCCAGAATCTTATAGAAAAGTCCGTCGGTGTAGCCCGGTGAGGGCAGTGCCTCGCTGTGGGTCTCGAAGTAGTTGCCGATATTGGGGAAAACACCTTGTGCTATCTGGTCGGTGCCGACAGCTAAATAGTAGTATTGCGGACCGGCTACGGGCAGGAAAATGAAGATGACGTAGAAGAGGAAGAAGGAGGCGAGCATGACAAACGATGCCCGTAGAAACTGGTCGTAGCGCCAGAAGAAATAGAACAGGGGTACGACGACCATCAGGGGATAGTAACTGACATAGCCCAATGTCAGCAGTTCGCTCACCACAGGACTGCCCCAATGCTGGCTGAACAGCAGGGCGGGCTGATAGCCGAAGAGCTGTTGCTCCCATGTGGCAAATACATGGTCGAGGTTGGGCAGCATGCGGTTGAATTCGTAGGTCTCGGGATACCATGTGCCCAACAGGGCAATCTGTCCCAACACGCGGAAGAGCATGGTGAGCTTGCAGGGAATCATGCGATAGACCGCCCACAGGCCCAATGTCATGGCCACGGCCTGCACGCGCAGCCAAATCATGGAGATAGGGTTCTGCAGTTGCGTATAGATGAAGAGCATGTAGAGCAACGTCAGCACGGCGTATGCGATCATGGCCCATTCAAAGGCGCACAAGCCCTTCATCGGCTTTACAGCCATCCGTTTTCTTTGTACCATTTGATTGTAAGAGGAACGCCTTTTTCTAATGTGTATTCGGGATGATAGCCCAGTTCTTTGATGGCAGGTTCGATGTCGCAGCGCCAATTGCGCTGTTTCAGGATGTGGTATTTGTCGTTGTTCAAGGCGGAGATTTTGCCCGTGATATGTCCGATCTTGTCGCCGAACCAAGTGACGATGCGGAGCACCCAGATGGGGGCTGTGATGCGAATCCACCACGGGTTGCCCAATTCCTTGCGGATAAGGTCGCTGAAGGTTGTCGACTGATACACCTGTCCGTCGCTGAGGAAATAGCTACTTTCCGGCTTGCCTTTCTCGCAGGCCAAGAAGACGGCCTGCACCACGTCTAATACATAGACGAAAGTGATGTCCTGGCGCTGGTAGCCCACGGCGAAGTCGCTGTGCTGCTGAATGCTCTTGGCCATGAGGAAATAGTCGCGCTCGCGTGGACCGTAGACACCTGTCGGCCGTAGGATGACGTAGGGGAACACCTCTTCGCCTGTCCTGAGTTCCAGACTGTCCCGCATCCAGCGTTCGGCTTCCAGTTTGCTCTTTCCGTAGTCGGTGTTGGGGTGGGGGGTGTCGGTCGCCTTGATTTCCTCGTAAGGCTGTTTTTCATGGATGGCACCGAAGACACTGAGCGAACTCAGGTAGACAAACTTCTTGATGGGCATCTTCAGGGCAATCAGGGCGCGCACCAAGTTCTTTGTGCCTTTGAAGTTGATGCGGTAGAAATCCTTGCTGTCTAAACATTTCGTGACACCGGCGGCATGAACGACATAGTCGAATGCATGTCCGCTGAGCTGTTCCTCCAACTTCTTCTGGTTGCCAAGATCCAGTTCAATGAAATGAATGCGTGGGTCTTTCAGGAATTGCTTCGAGCTGGTGCCGCGTACGGCAGCCCAGGTTTCCATGCCTCTTTTCAGGGCTTCTTCTACGATGAATGAGCCAATAAAGCCGCTGGCTCCTGTTATAAGAATCTTCATTATTCTATTGCAATAGTATCACAATTTGCATGCAAAGGTACGATTAACTAATCGAAAAGCCAAATTCCGAAACTTAATTTTTTATTGATTGCAAAGGAATAAATATTCTATGCCAAGAAGTATAGTATCTAATGGGAATGAATTTTCGCGAAAATTGCCAAAATTTTCGCGAAAATTGGTAGCGGCCCCATATTTTTTTCTTATCTTTGCAAAAAGAACGGAAACTTAAAACGATTGATACTATGGGACGAAAAGGCAGTAGACGTTTTTCAAAGCGCGAGGTGGCTGATGCCGTGCAGGCTTTGTTTCAGGCTCATCCGAATGAGACCTTTACGCTGAAGCAGGTGTTCAAGGCCCTGCGGTTAGACACGCATCCGGCCAAGATGCTGGTGGTCGACGTGTTGGAAGAGATGGCGTGGGACGATTATGTGAGCAAGGTGGACAACAGTTCCTATCGGCTGAACCTGAAGACGCAGGTGCAGGAGGGAACCTTCATCCGCAAGGCTAACGGCAAGAACTCGTTTCTGCCCGACGACGGCGGCAAGCCCATCTTCGTGTCGGAGCGCAACTCGATGTTTGCCATGGGCGGCGACCGTGTGCGTGTGGCTATGATGGCCCGTCGGCAGAACCACATCAAGGAGGCGATTGTCACCGCCATCTTGGAGCGTAAACACGACCAGGCCGTGGGTATTCTGCAGGTGGAGAAAGACTTCGCCTTCCTCGTGACCGAGGGCAATATCTTCAACCACGACATCCTGATTCCTAAGAAGAAGCTGAAAGGCGGCAAGACGGGACAGAAGGCCGTGGTGAAGATTACGCAATGGCCGTCGACGGACTCGAAGAACTTGGTGGGCGAGGTCATTGACGTGCTGGGCGAGCAGGGCGACAACAACGTGGAGATGCATGCCATCCTGGCGCAATACGGTCTGCCCTATAAATATCCGAAGCGCGTGGAGGATGCGGCCAACAAGATTTCGGCTGAGATCACGCCTGAGGAGATTGCCCGTCGAGAGGACTTCCGCGATGTGACCACTTTTACCATCGACCCGAAAGATGCCAAGGACTTCGACGATGCATTGAGTATAAGACCCACCCCCAACCCCTCCCGAGGGGAGTGGAGTTTAAAAAGTTCTGCACAGGATAAGTCTAATCAGGCTCCCCTCCCCTCGGGAGGGGTTGGGGGTGGGTTCTATGAGGTCGGTGTCCACATTGCCGATGTCAGCCACTACGTCACCGAAGGCTCGGTCATCGACCGCGAGGCTGAGCAGCGCGCCACAAGTGTCTACCTCGTCGACCGCACCATCCCCATGCTGCCCGAACGGCTCTGCAACTTCATCTGTTCGCTGCGCCCCGATGAGGAGAAGCTGTGCTATAGTGTAATCTTCGTGTTAGACGAAGAGGCCAACATCAAGGACTGGCATCTGGCTCATACCGTCATCAAGAGCAACCGCCGCTATGCATACGAGGAGGTGCAGGAGATATTAGAAGGAAAGGACGGTGACTTTGCCGAAGAACTGCGCATCCTCGACAAGATGGCCAAGAACCTGCGCACACGCCGCTTTAGTGCAGGGGCCGTGAAGTTCGACCGCGAGGAGTTGCACTTCGACATCGATGAGACGGGTAAGCCCACGCGCTGCTATTTCAAGAAGTCGACCGATGCCACCCAGCTCATTGAAGAGTTTATGCTACTGGCCAACCGCACCGTAGCGGAGTTTATAGGAAAGGCGAAGAGCCAACAGCCCAAAGCCAACGGCCAAAAACCCAAAGCCAAGACCTTCGTCTATCGTATTCACGATCAGCCTGATCCGCAGAAGTTGGAAAATCTGCGCGCGGCCCTGGCTCCCTTCGGCTATAAGGTGAAGACCAGCGGCACGCGCGGAGCCATCTCGAAGAATCTGAACAAGCTGATGGACGACGCACAGGGTGCGCGTGAGCAGAAATTAGTGGAGACACTGGCCCTGAGAGCCATGATGAAAGCCAAGTATTCGACCCACAACATCGGTCACTATGGTCTGGCCTTTGACTTCTATACCCACTTCACGTCGCCCATCCGCCGCTATCCCGACACGATGGTTCATCGGTTGCTTACCCGCTATCAGGAGGGTGGGCGGTCGGCCAACCAGGAACACTACGAGGAACTGTGCGAGCACTCCAGCGAGATGGAACAGACGGCCCAGAACGCCGAGCGCGACTCCATCAAGTACAAGATGGTGGAGTTCATGGCCGACAAGATAGGCATGGAGTTCGATGCCCATATCTCCGGCATTCAGTCGTATGGCATCTATTGCGAAATCGACGAAAACCATTGCGAGGGCATGGTTGGCATGCACGACCTCGACGGCGACTATTACGACTTCGACGAGCGCAACTACCAGTTGGTAGGCCGTCGTCACCATAAAAAATACCAGCTGGGCGACCCCGTCCGCATCAAAGTGGCGAGAGCCAATGTAGAAAAGCGGCAGCTCGACTTCGTGCTGGCAGAATAGCAATCTGATTCCACTTCCAATATATGAATGTAGGTTACTGCGGTTTTTAGTTAATAATATTAAAATATGGGGATGTTACTTATCTTTGTTGTATCTTTGCAATAAAAATTACAATTATTTCAAAGTATATCATTAATTTTATTAAATCATAGACATATGAGAAAGTCTTTCTTATTCGTAGTGGCTACAGTAATGATGCTTGTTATGGCATCGTGTAGCTCGAAAAAAACGGCAATGGCCGACCAGTATTATGATCATCCCAAAGGGAGAACTACTCAGCCCACACGAGTGGCTCAAGAGAAAAGCCACGTTGAAAATTCTGCTGAGCAATATCAGAATGGACGTTTACGAGCTTTCGCCTCTGTTAAGGATTTTGACAAAAGTGATGCCCGCCGCGATGCAATACGTTCTGCACAGGTAGAGCTGGCTATGCTTATTGAAAATGCGATTTCGCAGACAGTCAAGGAATTCCGCAAAAAATCTACTGTTAATATGAAAATGTTATCAGAGAAAACGATAGAGGATCATATTGAGAGCTTTGTTGTGCAGGTTATTAGAAATTCTCGTGTTGTTGATAGTCAGGCTTATAATTTGAGCGACGGAACAGTAGAATATGAGGTGTGCGTGGAAATTCCATCTCCAGTAGATAATTTGATTGACGAGATTGGAGATAATCTTTCGCGTGAAGGAGTATTGGCTGTTGACTATGACAAACAGGAGTTTATCAAAGAAAACAAAGAGATTATTGAAAATAATCGTGCTCGTCTTTATGAGAAGCTTGGTAGGTAACCATTGTTTTGCAGTGGCCATTTTATTAATGGCTACTGCAAATGTTTTCGGCCAAAAACCCCGTTGGGTGGACAATACACCTCGTGAACTTAATCATACATATCGTTTTGTCGAGGTTGTTAGTCAGGGAAGCAATCTGGAATCTGCGCGCGCATTGTCAATTGCCAATCTCAAGACCAATGAAAATTTACAGGAAGGTATTAGAGTGCAGCGCAAAACGAAGGAGACGATTACCCGTGACAAGGTTTTTAGTGACAATGGTTTGAAAATAAAAAAAAATGACCATATCGTAGAAGATATTGTTATTGATGGGGAACCATTTCGTTTACAAGCTCTGCGTGTTGATGAGTTTTTTACATACGACAAAGGAGTATATACTTTACACACGCTATTTGAGGCAGCTACGTGTAATAATCCTGTATTTGATTATGCTGACAAAACTGAATATTATGGTATTGCGCCAGCTTTCATGAGTATAGTGCCTGGACTGGGCCAGCTTTACAAAGGACAAACCGCGAAAGCTGTAATGTTTTTTGGCGGTACCGTCGCCTGTGCCGTGGGAGCTGTTTTTTGCGAAGATCAGCGCAAGGATAATGTGAGCAAGATGAAGGGATCCATGCAACCCCAACAATACAAGACACGCGCAACCAATTGGAAGACAGGACGCAATATATGTATCGGTGCTGCTGTATCTGTATGGCTCTACAATGTTATTGATGCTGCTGTTGCCAAGGGAGCACGTCGTGTAGTTGTTAGAAGAACAGGTACAGTTAATACGGCTCTCGTCCCTGTAGTTTTGCCAGATGGGGCCGCGTTATCATTAACGTGTAACTTTTGATACAATCACAAAATAGCAGAAAGATGAAAAGACCGTATTTCTTGATAATGCTTTTGGGCTTGTTCCTGATGACGGGATGTTCCGAAGACGAGCAGGTGCTGACGGGTACGATTGCTGGACTGGTGACAGAACAGGCTAATGCCAACCAACCGATTGAGGGCGCCTCAGTGACACTAAGCACGAAGGGAATCACCAAGACCACTGGTAGCGACGGCCGTTTTGAAATGGCAGAACTAAAGCCTGGTACCTACACACTGCAAGTGCAGGCCGACGGTTATCAGACCACCACTAAGCAAGTGACGGTACTGGCAGGAGAAACAGTGCGCTGTGACTTCCAACTGCAACCAGAGCGTGTCAATGTAGATGTGACACCACTGAACCTTATCTTTGGTAAGGATGTTTCACAGTTGTCGTTTAGTATTATTAATAATAGTACGCGCGAATTGAGCTTTAATATTACCAACTTGCTCAAGGAGGTGGATGCGCAGGTGACTCCACTGGTGGGTACTATCAAGGCACGTGCTACGCAGATGGTGAACATCTATATTAAAGATCGTGACCAACTGCTCAAGAACGTTAGCGGTCAATTATTGATTAATGTGGGAAACACAACCCAGACTTTAAATGTTACTATAGAGGGAATTGAGGAAGAAAAACCTGTTACGGGATCTGTTACGGGGTTTGTAAGTGACTATGCCAATCCTTTACAGCCTATTAGTGGCGCAATAGCCAGTTTAACATCAACTGGTCAGACACAGACCACGGGCAACGATGGTCGCTATGAGTTTAAAGACTTGGCTCCAGGTTCTTATACGCTTACTGTTAGGGCCAATGAATATGAAACCGCAACCAAACAGGTAAAGGTAGAGGCCGGTAAGATCACTTCCTGTGATTTCCAGTTACAGAAGGGGGCGATTGATGTTGTGGTGACACCGCTTAGCTTAACATTTGTTTCCGACATAGATCAACTCTCATTTACAATCAAAAACAACAGTGCCACTGCGCAGCAATACAACATTATAAACGTACCTGATTTTGTTACTGTATCTCAGGGGAGTGGTATGGTTGCTGCCAAGGGTAGTCAGGCTATCAGTGTAAATGTGTTGAGCCGCACTACTATTACTACTACTCGCAGTGGTCAGCTCACTGTGAATGTGGGCAATAGCTCTTTTGTTGTGCAGCTTACTGTGGAACCGTATAAGCAAGAACCTGTCAACATTGAGTTTAGTCCGCAATCCTTGGTGTTCGATCAGGAGACGAGCCAGCTCTCGTTTGCCATTGTCAGCAATACGGGACGTACTTTGGATTATACCATTACAAATACCTTGCAAGACTTATTGACCATTTCGCCTGTCAATGGTGTCCTACCTGTTCGAGGGAGCCAAGATATTAGTGTCGGTTTAAAAGTTGACCGCAATAGTGTCACTTTAGAACGTAATGGTGTAATAACTGTTATTATTGAGGGTAATACTTATAATATCGGCGTAAAAGTGAAAAAGTATGAAGACGACGTGACACCTGGCCCAACCCCGACACCTTCTTCCGAAAATGTGACTCGTGGCTTGGTGGCCTACTACAATTTCGATAATGGTGATGCTGATGATAGTCGAGGGAATTATCATGGTTTTCTCAATGGCGGTACTTTTATAACTGATACCCCTGATGGTAGTGGCAAAGCCTTAAATCTGAAACAAAAGCAGTATGTCAACGTCGGTTCTGCACCGCTTGATGGGCGTAAGAACTATAGCGTTAGCCTGTGGATAAAGGATTTCGGGTCAGGGGTATTGGTGAAGACGGCTAAAAGTAACCTCTATACTGGTCCTACGTTGTTATTGACTGAGAATGTGACATTACAATATTTTACTGGTCAAAGCAACTATAGTGGGGCCTCTTATACTTTTGGCGCCGATCTCTCTAATTATCAAGTGGGACAGTGGACTATGATAACGCTCGTTACTGAAGACTATGGTGACAGTTACCGATTGCGGACAACTCTCTACGTTAATGGGCGTAAAGCCGATGCTGGTACGTCGGTTTTAACTTCGGCGTCGGGAGGAACTTCCATGGCGTTCGGAGGACAAGACCGTAATGGAGCATGGGCTGATGCCATGAAGATGGATAATATCCGCTTGCATAATGTGGCTCTTACTGAAGAGGAGGTTGAAAAAATATACGATTACGAAAGATGAAGAGATATGCTTTCTTATTGTGGATTCTTTTATTAACAGCCAGTGTAATGGCTCAGGATGCCTTGGTGGTGAAATACCGCAATGGCAATAGCTCTATCGCCCAAATTGCAGATGTAGAGGAAATTGTGTTTACCTCATACGGTGAGGCTATTGGCGACATGCCTTCTGAAGTTTCGAGGGGCTTGAAAGCATATTATACTTTTGACAGTGCCAATGCTAATGACCATGAAGGTGACTATTCTGGTTCCCTCAATGGCGGTACTTTCATTTACGACACCCCTAACGGAGAGGGACGGTCGCTTATGCTCAAGCAGCAGCAATATGTAACCATTGGTACTGCCGTTCTCGACAAGAGGAGAAACTATTCCGTGAGTTTCTGGATAAAGGATTTTGGAGCAGGTTGTGTTATCAAAACCAGCAAAGCAAACTTGAACTTGTACACAGGGCCTACAATTCTGTTTACCGAGAATCAACAGCTGACCTATTATACCGGTCAAAGCAACTATTCTGGCTCCAGTATCACTTTTGCTCCGAATTTTGCTAATATGCAGACAGGACAATGGGTTTTGTTTACACTTGTTACTGTGGACGAGGGCGACAATAACCGTCTGAAAACCATACTCTACGTGAATGGTCAGAAAATAGATGCCAGTACGTCGACTAATAGCGATGCATACGGAGGTTCGGCCATGACCATTGGTGGCCTTGACCGAAATGGAAAATGGGCGGCTTCTATGTGTGTTGACAATGTGCGTCTTTATGATGTGGCACTTACCGACGATGAGGTGGCTGACATCTATAAGCGTGAACTTATGCCTGCGCCGATTTTCATTAGCCATGATGAGCTTTCGTTTGCTGCCGATACCTACGAGCAGACGATAACGCTGACAAACAATACCCCACAGCCTTTGGACTTCAGCGTGACTGACGATTTGGGCATCTTGAAGGTCACACCGTCGAAGAGTTATGTGCCTGCACGCGGTACCCAGACCATTACTGTTTCGGTTTATGATCGTGACAATGTGGAGACTTTCATTAAAGGCAAGATTACCATTATGTGCAATGGTGAACGTCATTCAGTGGGTGTGCAGATTAAGAAAGGAAAGAATGCAGCTAACAATGGACCTGAAGTGGCTCGCGGTCTTGTGGCCTATTATACCTTTGACGATGGACAAGTAACCAACGCCATGGGTGACCTCTATTCAGGCATGCTTACGGGCGGTAAATTTGTAGCCGATACCCCTGATGAAACGGGAAAGGCTCTTCAACTTAGTGTAAAAGACTATGTTACCGTTGGTTCTGCTCCGCTTGATAAGAAGAAAAACTACAGTGTAAGTTTCTGGATTAAGGATTTTGGTTCCGGTTCGCCCCTCCACACTATGAAGGATCACAAGTATTTCACAGGCCCTACCATACTAATTAATGGAGATCTGAAGGTACAGTATTATACGGGTCAGAGCAACTATAGTGGATCCTCGCTTGTTTTTAATACCAACCTTACTAACTATCAGGTAGGCAAGTGGACAATGATTACGCTCGTTACTGAAGACTATGGTGACAGTTACCGATTGCGGACATCGCTTTATATTAATGGACAAAAAGCTGATGCTGGTACGTCGGTATTCGATTCCGCTTCAGGTGGGCTTCGTATGGAACTGGGTGGTGACTGGACTACCAACACCTCCACCAATTTATGGAGTGATCCTATGAAACTCGACAATGTTCGAGTCTATAGCGTGGCTCTGACAGCTGATGAGGTAGCAGCCATTTATGCATCAGAAAGCAAATAGTTAACAATTAAATAATAAAAGAGATGAAGAAATTATATCCTTTGATGTTCCTTTTGGGCATGTTTATATTTACAAGCTGCTCTGAGGACAAAGATGTACTGACTGGCACTATTGCTGGATTGGTGAGTGATTATACCAATGCCAACCAACCCATTGCTGGTGCAACGGTGACACTAAATAGTAAGGGACTTACCAAGACTACGGGTAGCGACGGACGTTTTGAGTTTGGCGATTTGGAGCCGGGCAGCTACACTGTAGAGGTGCTGGCCAACGGTTATCAGGCTGATACCAAGCGTGTCACGGTGTTAGCTGGACAGACTGCACAGTGTGACTTCCAACTGGGTGTGGCATCAACAAATGTGACCATCTCACCGCTTAATCTGGTGTTTGGCAAAAATGTGGAACAACTCTCGTTTACCATTCTGAACAACACTAATAGTGCTTTGACCTATACAGTGTCGAACGTACCAGAATATGTTCAGATAGTTCCTGTACAGGGTACGGTGACTGCCAAGGGACGACAGGCTGTAAGTGTCAACGTGATTGATCATAGCAAGAACCGTAGCGGACAACTCACTGTCAATGTGGGCAATGATTCTTATACCGTTAGTATTAGCGTATCAAACACGGCCAATACAGACCCGGGCCATGACAATGACACAGATGGTGATGGCAATCCCACTGATCCTTCGGAGATTAGTGTCACACGTGGATTGCTTGCCTATTATTCTTTTGATGATGGCAAGACGGCAACTAACATCTACGACACTCGTTCGTATAATGGCCAGCTCATGGGACAGCCTGAGTTTGTTGTAGGCAGCAATGGCAATGGTTATGGCTTGCGTTTCCGTAAGGGTGACTATGTTTCCATCCCTCAGAACATGTTGCAGGGCAAGAGTGTCTACACAATTGGTATGTGGATCAAGGATTTTGGACAGGGCAATATTTTCCTGACTATGACTAACAATGATATTAACGCTCCGTCTATTCGCATTACCGATAATGACAAAGTGCAATTTGCATACGACAGCGGATATAATTTCGGTTTCAACTGGAGTTGTTCTACCTTTACAACTGCGATGACAAACTATCAGAGTGGTGCCTGGCACTATTTGGTAGTGGTGAAGGATGCTTCGGAAAAAGGATCGCTGTATCTCAACGGTGTGCTCGTAGATTCTCAGTCGGTGGGTGAGAATGCAAGCAACGGTGCCACGATGACTATAGGTAGTGCCAATACTGACCGTATGTTTGTGGATAATGTACGTATCCATGGTGCAGCCCTTACGGCTGACGAGGTGTCAACTATTTATAAAAAGGAAAAATAACCATGAGGAAGAACATTTTCATTAAGAGTTTTCTCTTTGTAACAGTTCTGAGTTTGGGACTATGTTCCTGTGAGAAAGAAGATGAGAGTACTGATGGGACTGGCAATGGTGTGAATCTGAACCGTGACCTTGTGTTGTACTATACTTTTGATGAGGGTGCGACGAATGGGGTTACTCAGATTGTGACTGATCATTCGGGAAATGCTCATAACGGTATCTGTGAGGGTCAGGCGGAATTCGTAACTGATCATAACGGCTATGTTTTACGTCTGCGTAAAGGTGATTTTGTAAATATCCCCACTGCGGCCTTTTCCGATAGTACTAATGTCACTGTAAGTGTCTGGCTCAAGGACTTCGGACAGGGAGCCATCTTTACAAGTGAGAACAATGGTACAATGGTTACCCCCAGTCTTTATATCACTAACGATGACAAAATGGCTTACGAATATGGCACCTCTCCAGGCTTTAACTGGAGTACTGTACGGTTCAGCAACCTGCTCACATCATATCAGGGGAGCGGGTGGCATCATATACTGGTCGCCACGTCAGGAAAAAGAGGTGAATGCCTATTTTACATTGACGGTATCCATGTAGATACGAAGGAAGGTGGACAGTCAAAGTGTAATGCCAACAAGATGATGATTGGTGGCAATGGTAGCGGTTTCCTAAACTTTTGGAGTGACCCAATGCTCATAGATAATGTACGAGTATATCAGCGTTGTCTAAACCCTAAAGAAGTTACAGAAATATATAATAGAGAAAAGAAATAATGGGAAGAAAATATGCCTTGCTGGCCGTTGTTCTTGCATTTTGTGCTTTTCCCACTGCTCAGGCACAGGATTCGTTTGATGAATATGTGCGAAAAAAGAAACAGGACTTCGGCAATTATGTGAAAGAAAAGGAGCAACGATTTGATGAGTATCGTCGCCAACGCAATCAGGAATTTGCGCGCTATATGGGGCAGAAGTGGGAACAGTATCAAGGGCAGAAACCGATTACTTTACCCAAGGAGAAAGAAGTGCCTCCTCGTCCTTATGATGAACGTAGGGATGGTAAGCAGGAAAACAGACAGATAGAGGCTGTGGTGGTGCCTATTAGACAGACACCTATGCCGCAGCCTAAACCTGTCGACCCTATAGAAGAGAACAACCTTTCAACGCAGCGTGGACAGTTTGTGTTCTATGGTACGAAGATGGGAATACGTTGGGGAAAGGTTGGCAATCTCAGTCTCAAAAGTGTCGACGAGAAAGAGGTGGCCCGTGTGTTTCTACAGATGACAGACAAGGAATATACTGACTTGATGGCAGACTGTTTAGAGCTGCGTCGCCAGTATCAGCTTTGTGATTGGGCTTATTACAAAATGACTGAAACTATGGCTCGTGCTGCCTATGGTGGTAAAGATTGTAATGAAGCGGTACTGTTGCAAGGTGTCGTACTTAGTCAGTCGGGCTACAAATTGCGCTTTGCCTCTGACAGACAGAAGGGGCGTTTGTATTTGTTGATGCGTGTTCAGAGCGATCCGATAGATTGTTCTTGTTTCAAAATAGCTGGAGAGTCGTTCTATGTGCTTGACGGAAAAAAAGTCAGTTCACTCTATATCCTGAATCGTGTCTATCCAGGCGAGCAGGCCATGTCGCTCAATATTGATCGTTTGCCGACCCTTAGTCAGCAACCTACGCCCTCGAGACCGTTGAAAACAAATTTAATTAATGTCTCTTCGTCAGTCAACAAAAATCTTATCAGTTTTTTCAACGATTATCCACGTTCGTGTAACGATAATAATTTCATGACCCGATGGGCTTATTATGCTAATGCACCCGTCAGTCCTGAGGTGCGGAAGTATGTATATCCCGTGTTGCGTGAACGTATTGCCGGACAGGATGAGATGATGGCTGTGAGTATGTTGTTGGAATGGGTGCAGCAGTGTTTCCCCTATGCATACGATGACCAGGTGTGGCATACTGACCGTGCTTTTTTTGCTGAAGAGTCGCTGTTTTATCCTGGAAGTGATTGTGAGGATCATGCTATTCTCTTTTCCCAGTTGGTGCGAGACTTGGTAGGCCTCGACGTATGTCTTGTCTATACCCAAAATCAGAAAAACGAAGGACATTTGCTCACTGCCATAGGTTTCAATAGTGAAGTCAAAGGCCATTCTGTAACTGTTGGTGGGAAACGCTTTGTCATGGCGGATCCTACTTGGTCGAATTATCCTGTCGGTCGTATAGGATCTGAATTCTATAATTACAAACCTTCGGTCATACTATTGAAACGATGATAAAGAACCTGTTGTTGTCGGCGCTTTGCAGTATCGTGGTGTTGTCGTTCAGCTATGTGCTGACCAACACCTCGTTTCCTCTGCCCGATGAGATGCAGGTACTTCAGTGGTTTGACAAGGGACGTTCTATAGGTGGGTTGAATCACGATAATGTGCCAGACTCTATCCTAATGGTCAATGTTTGCTACGACAAGCAACTTGTGGACTACAGTGAGAATGGAATGAGAGTGGGTAAGTATGTTATTACTGACCGTCAGAAGCTTTTGCAGTTGCTAACACTTGCTCATCAAGCCAATAACTATCGTTACATTATGCTTGATGTGGTGTTTGAGCAGGGTATGCAGACACCTTATGATTCGGCTCTTTTCAATCTAATCAGCCGTATGCCTCGCTTGGTAGTGGCAAACCATAGGGATGTGACCTTACAAGACTCTGTGTTGCTAAAAAAGGCTGCCAATGCAGATTATACAACCACTTGGGAGGAAACGAACTTTACTCGCTTTCAATTCTTGAATAGGAGAGGGATGGAGAGTTTGCCTTTATATATGTTTCATGAACTCACAGGTAAGACAATTGTTAGATGTGGTCCTTTCTATTCCTGTGACGGTTCATTGTGTCACGGTGCTATCACGTTGCAACATTCCGTTCGTGTAACCAGTCCCTATGTAGATACTGAAGAACGTTTACATGACAAGAATTACGTCTATCTTGGTGCAGAACTATTAGAGGATGAACTCATCAACCCCGTGGCAGAGCAAATTGATGGTAAAATTGTCGTGGTGGGTGACTTCTTGAATGATCGCCATGAAACCTACATGGGCTTGCAACCGGGCCCTGTCATTTGTTTGAATGCTTATATTGCACTCTGTCTGGGTCAACATTATGTGAATGGGTATTTCTTGACGTTCGTGTTTCTCCTTTATGCGCTAATAGCCTACTTGCGATTGCAAGGATTTGAGCCGAATCTGCCATGGTTATGGATGAAGATATTGTTTTATATTCTTTCTGTCCCCCTGATACTGCTTGTGGTAGCTGTGTTGGTTTATTGGTTGTTTGGAATTGTGTATAATATTTTCATTCCAACTTTTGTCTACTGGGTAGCAGATGGTGCAAATAAACTGTATGTGAAATATAAAGAGGCCAAACTAAAACAATGAAAAGATTACTGACTTTTATTTTCTTGTTGGCCAGTATAATACTGGTCTTAGCTGATGATTACAAAGTACTTGATATGAACTCAGCAGACATCTGGGCTAATGGACAGCGCCTTAAACGTGGCATGATAATTTCTGACAAGTCGCGCATTTTCTGGAAGGAACGCGATGCTATGCGTGTTGTTAATCTGAAGACCAAGCGACAGGCACTTATGGTGGCTAATGCCCATAATCTCAACAATCAGACTGTCTACGATATTCTTACAAGTAATCATCGCCTGTCGGCCCATGGTGGCAATGAAAATGATCCGATTCATGTGCAGTTATGTCGTAGGATCAAAAACGAATATGCACTTATGGATAGCATTATGATATCTGTCAAAGGATTGAAGATCCCTGCTGATAGTTATATTGTCGCAAGTTACGAATATGGTGGCGAATACATTGTGAAACGGTTGGATATATGTAAAGGCTATATTGTTATCGACCGTACACTTTTCAATGAAGGCCAGCGTCAGCTGCAACCTCATGACATATTACTTACTATTGAACTGAAACAGGATGGCAGTCCTTTTGGTACATTCATCAAGGATGATGTTATTCTTACCGTGCTTCCACCTAAGTTGTAAAAACAACAACGATTAAATGTCGTTGTATATCTATAAAATAATGAAGAAACTATATATTGAGACTTACGGGTGCCAGATGAATGTGGCCGACTCGGAAGTGGTGGCATCGGTGATGCAGATGGCAGGCTATGAGACCTGCGAGAACGTTGAAGAGGCCGATGCTGTGTTCCTGAACACCTGTTCGGTGCGCGACAATGCTGAACAGAAAATCTACCATCGTTTGGAGGCACTTTGCGCCCTACGTCGCAAAAAGCAAAGCTCTCTCCCTTCTGGGGGGGGTGGGGGAAGAGGCTCCCTTATTATCGGTGTGTTAGGCTGTATGGCTGAGCGCGTGAAGGAGGAACTGCTCGATCATCATGGTGTGGACCTTGTGGCTGGCCCCGATGCCTATCTCTCGCTACCCGATTTGGTTGCACAGGCGGAGACGGGACATAAAGCCATCAACATTGACCTTTCTGCCACTGAGACCTATCGCGACGTTGTGCCGCAGCGCATCGGACTGGGACATAAGATCGGTGGTTTCGTGAGCATCATGCGTGGCTGCAATAATTTCTGCCACTATTGCATCGTGCCTTATACCCGTGGCCGTGAGCGTAGCCGTGACGTGGAGAGTATATTAAAAGAGGTGCGCGACTTGCGCGACCGTGGATTCAAGGAAGTGACACTACTGGGACAGAATGTGAACTCCTATAGTGGAGAGAGAAGAGATGAGAGAGGGGAAAGGGCAGATTTGTCTCCGCTGAATTTTGCCGCTCTGCTTCGCCTTGTCGCCCGTGAGGCTCCCGAAATGCGCATTCGCTTTACCACTTCACATCCGAAAGATATGAGCGACGAGACACTGCGTGTCATTGCCGAGGAGCCCAATGTTTGCAAGCATATCCATCTGCCTGTGCAGAGCGGAAGCGACCGCATTCTGAAGCTGATGAACCGCAAATATACCCGTGAATGGTATTTGGACCGCGTGGCCGCCATTCGTCGGATTATCCCTGACTGCGGACTTTCCACAGACATATTCGTGGGTTATCACGACGAGACGGAGGAAGACCACCAGCTTTCACTCTCGCTGATGCGCGAAGTGGGCTACGACTCGGCTTTCATGTTCAAATATTCGGAACGTCCTGGTACCTACGCTTCGAAGCATCTGCCCGACAATGTACCTGAGGAAGAGAAAATCCGTCGGTTGAACGAGCTGATTGCCCTGCAGACGGAAATCTCCGCCCAGCAGAACAAGAAAGACGAAGGAAAAGAGTTCGATGTGTTGGTAGAAGGCTTCTCCAAGCGAAGCAGGGAACAGCTCTGCGGTCGTACCGAGCAGAACAAGATGGTGGTCTTTGACAAAGGCTGTCACCACATCGGCGAGACGGTGCGCGTTCGCATCACTGGCTCTACCAGCGCCACCCTCTTTGGTGAGGAAGTCAAAAGCCAGTAGCAGCTTTTTTCATCAGTTTGTCGTAGTCGACATCATTGCGGATAATTCTTTTGCGGTTCATATCGTAATGGGGCGAAAGAATATTCCGCTTTTCTTTGTATTCGGGCGAACCGATTCCACCCAAATAGAGCAACAAATGGGGCAGGTCATTGCTCAGGAAACGGCGGTCGGTCGATGTCCTGACAGCCTCAGCCACATCAGGGTGGCGCACTTGGAACGTGTCGGTCATGAAAAACAGCAGCGGTATCTCATACTGATAATGAGCTACTTCGGGATAGAGCGTGCCCTCGTTCGTGCGCTCATATTTGTCACGCCAATCGAAAACCTCCTCACCATGATCCGAGAGATAGATGCCGATGGCATCGGCAGTGCGTACCATCTGGAAAATGGAATCGACCACAAAATCATTATAATAGGTGGCATTGTCGTAATGGGCAGCCGTCTGTCGTCCCAACTCGCCGCCAAAGGGCGTTCGCTCGTCGTCGGTCGTGAAGCGGGCAAAGTTTTCGGGATATTTCAGGTCGTACTTCACATGCTGGCCTGACAGATGAACAATGAGCAGAGTGGGGCGTGCCAATAGGGAGTCCAAAGTAGGTATCTGCTCTATCAGTTCGCCGTCGTACCTGAACACATGGGGATTGCGGTGATGAAACTGCAGTTCGGAAAGTCCGTGGCGGTTGAAGATCGTGCCGCCTGCGAAGTCCCATACATGGGTCTGTTCCATGGTGAACTGATTGGAAAGGAAATCCACACAATAGCCGGCTTTCTTGAAAACAGCCGGGAAGAGGGTGTGGCGCGTCCACTCGTCGGCATCGCTGTCATCCCACAGGGTGAACATGTACTTGAAGGCATTCGACGTGAAATTATAGGGTGCCACGGCATCCTTGTAGACAAACAAGCGGCCTTCGTCGCGCTGTTTCATGAGCCGTGGGGTCGTTGGCAGGGCGTTTGGCTCGTATAGCGGAGTGTGATGCTTGTTGTACGACTCGCCGATGACCAGTACAATCAATGGGCAACGATAGCTACAGCTGTCAACTGCCGTTTCCCTGACCGACTCCTCAAGGACATACAGTTCGGACGAGGATGCCCTGTTATAAGCCATACCATAGGCTAAACGCACAAAAGGCGTATTGAGGTGGGGCATATATTTCGGATCGTTGCACACCGTCGTACTAGCACTGCTGAAACAATGGTACAGTCTGGTATATGCTGAAAGCTGGCGAAGGCCTGACCATAGAATCAGGGCAAAGACCACAAACATGCCCCCTTTCTTCCATCGAAACGGCTTTTGGGACAAGCGTGCCAAGCCGTATGACAGGGTGGCAATGACCAAAGTCAGCAACACGGCATACCATGTACTTGGCAATCCGAGTGCCGCCTGTATAAACTCGCTGCTCTCTTTGGTGTTGGTTTCAAAAACTAACAGCAAGACATAGACCGTGAAATTGGAATGATAGAAGAACACCGTGAAGAGTTCTGCAAACAAGATGACGGTGACAAACAACCCCACAAGGAAGCCCAGCTTGACTCTTTTGAGCCAACCAGCCAGCACACACAGCAGATAGCAGTCGAAAATGGGCAACAGGAACGAAAGAAACGGATCGGTAGTGGCCTCGACGATGTTGCCTACTATTGTAATCGCTTGTGTCATCAGGAAAGAAAACAACAGTAATGTGCGACAGTTTCTGACGGGATGCAACACAAAGTGAACGGCTCTGTCTAACGCCCGAATCATTGTCTCTTTCTTCATTTCCATGAAATCTGCTTTTAGGGGATATAAAATTTTGTTGCAAAATTATAAAAAAACGGTAAGATTCGGAATGATTCTTCCGTTTTTTTCTACCTTTGCCTACTCATAGAAGTATCAAGAGCGAGGTATGAAGAAACGGCTGCTGCATTTGCTTTCCATTTATGTACTGACCCTGCTGGTCTTTGCCTTGGCGAAGATGGCTTTCATGTTGTGTTACTTAGACACGCAGACCTTTTCTTTTACCGACATCATCGACGTGCTGTTTCATGGGGCATCGCTCGACCTTTCCACAGCCCTCTATATTCTCAGCTTACCGTTCCTGATGACCATTGCAGCCGTATGGATGAAATGGCCACGATGGATATTAAAGGGCTATTTCGCCATCATTGCCTGCGCCCTGTCGTTAGCCTTTGTGGCTGATACGAGCCTCTATGATTTCTGGCATTTCAAGCTCGATGCCTCATGCCTGCAATATTTGGAAACGCCCACCGAAGCCATGGCCAGTGTCACCACGGGCTATCTTGCTGTGCGAGTAGTGGTGTTCCTGTTGGTGGCGGTGGCTCTTTACCTGCTTTATGCAAAGTGTGTTTCCACCTCGTTGTTTGAAAGGAGCAGGCATCTCTCCCATCGGATGCTTGAGACAGGGCTTTATGTTCTCCTCATCCCTTTCATCGTCATCGGCATCCGTGGCGGATTGGACGAGTCGACCACCAATATCGGACAGGCATATTTCTCCAGCAACCAGTTCCTGAACCATTCGGCCGTCAACCCGGTGTTCTCATTCCTTTCGTCCATTGGGAAGTCGGGCGACTACATCGTGAGCTACGACTATTTTAGCGACGAGGAGTGCCGACAGTTGACCGACGGCCTGTTTCCGGCTTCTGACGACGAACTCACTGACACCCTGCTCCATACGACCCGACCCAACATCGTTATCCTGATCATGGAGAGCTGCGGTGGTCAGTTCACTGCCATGGGCGGCCATCCTGAAATTACCCCGAGGCTGAACCAGCTCTCTGAAGAGAGTGTTTCTTTCAGTGAGTGCTATGCCAACTCGTGGCGCACCGACAAGGGTGTAGTGAGCATCCTGAGTGGCTATCCGGCCTTCCCTATTACATCAGTGATGAAGATTCCGGAGAAGAGCCGCAAACTGCCTTCGATCGCCTCGTCGCTGCGGCAACTGGGCTACGCCACCTGCTTCTACTATGGCGGCGACATCAACTTTACCAACATGCGCAGCTACGTGATGGGAACTGGCTACGAACAGCTGAAGTGGAAGGCCGACTACAGCCGCGAGGCGCAGCAGTCGGCACAATGGGGCGTGCGCGACGACCTGATGCTGGCCTCACTACTTGACGACATCAAGAGTGAACAGCATGAGCACTGGATGAAGACACTGCTCACCTTGAGCAGCCATGAGCCATGGGACGTGCCCACCCACGAACTCGACGACCCCGTCTACAATGCGTTCAACTATTTGGACCGTTGCATCGGACAGTTCCTCGACAGTCTGCGGCAAACGCCAGCATGGCAGAACTTGCTGGTTGTCATTCTGCCCGATCACGGCTACCGCTATCAAGGAATCAACGAGACCACACGTCTCTACAACCATATCCCCCTGATCTGGACGGGAGGAGCCGTCAGCACGCCTCGGCGCATCCATGCCGTTTGTAACCAAAGCGACTTGGCGGCCACCCTGCTTGCCCAAATGCAGACAGACCATTCGGCCTTCACCTTCAGCCGCAATGTGGTAGGCAGAAACTACGTGCGCCCATTCGCTTTCCACACTTTTAACAATGGCATGACGGTCATAGACTCTACAGGCTTCGTGGCCTACGATCTTGATGCCGAAAAAACGATTGCCACTGAAGGGCCTAACGCACAACGGCAGTTGCAACAAGCACGCGCATTGCTGCAACTGACTTCTCACGACTTGATTAGCGAAGACTCTTCACACCGCCGTTAAATAAAAGTCAATTTCTCAGACAATTCTGCTCTTTTTACAATAAAATCATTACCTTTGCAGTGAAAAATTGACAATGTATAAATGATTTTGTTAAGTTTTGACACAGAGGAGTTCGATGTTCCCCGTGAACATGGTGTAAACTTCACGCTGGAAGAAGGCATGAAGGTGTCGTGTGAGGGCACTAACCGTATATTGGATGTCCTGAAAGACAATAGCGTGAAGGCCACGTTCTTCTGCACAGGCAATTTTGCCCGTTTAGCCCCTGAGGTAATGCGGCGCATCATGGACGAGGGACATGAGGTGGCCTGTCATGGCGTAGACCACTGGCAACCCAAGGAGAGCGACTTTGCCGAATCGAAGAAGATTGTGGAACAGGCCACGGGCATCAAGGTCTACGGCTACCGACAGCCGCGCATGTTCCCCGTGAGCGACGAGGAGATCCGCAAAGCCGGCTACCGCTATAACTCATCGCTGAACCCCGCCTTTATCCCTGGCCGTTACATGCACCTGACGGCGTCACGCCGCCCATTCATGAAGGACGGCGTGTTGCAGATTCCAGCCTCGGTGACTCCGTGGCTGCGATTCCCACTGTTCTGGCTGTCGCTGCACAATCTGCCACAGTGGCTCTATCATCTCTTGGTTCGTCGCACGCTCGGACACGACGGGCATTTCGTCACCTACTTCCACCCTTGGGAGTTCTATGACCTGAAAGAGCATCCTGAGTTCAAGATGCCGTTCATCATCAAGAACCACAGCGGCCGTCAGATGACGCAACGCCTGGACAGCCTCATCAAGATGCTGAAGAAAGACGGCCACCGCTTCATCACCTACACCGAATACACCAACCTTTATCCCCAGAAATAATTATGGTACGTTTGGCCACTGTTTCACCCTGTTACAACGAAGAAGCTGTCTTGGAAAGCTCCGTCAGTCGGCTGACCGCTCTCTTTGAAGAGCTGATTGGAAAACAAAAGATCAGCCCTGACAGTATGATGGTGTTTGTCAACGACGGCAGCCGTGACCAGACCTGGAAAATCATTCAGTGCCAACACCAGTTGAACAAGTTTGTAAGGGGTATCAACCTCACCCGCAACGTCGGTCACCAAAATGCCATCATGGCAGGTATGATGACTGCCAAGGAATGGGCTGAAGCCGTCATTACGCTCGATGCCGACTTGCAGGACGACCTGAACGCCATAGAAAAAATGATTGATGCCTACGAGGAGGGAAGTGAAATCGTCTACGGCGTAAAAGTGCAGCGTAAGGCCGACCCCCTGTTAAAGCGGCTTTCGGCTGAGGCATTCTACAAGCTTCAGTCTTCGATGGGAGTGGAAAGCATCATGAACCATGCCGATTTCCGGCTGATGAGCCGCCATGCCCTTAACCTGCTTTCGCAATATCAGGAACGCAACCTGTATCTGCGTGGCCTGATACCTATGTTGGGATTGCAATCGTCGCAGGTCGACGATGTGATCAGTGAGCGTACTGCCGGACAGAGCAAATACACCCTGGGCAAGATGATGAACCTGGCACTCAACGGCATCACGTCATTCTCTATCAAGCCGCTTATCACCATTGTGTATATGGGTGTCTTTTTCCTCTTCATCAGTTTTTGCATCGGTATCTATGTGCTCCATGCCCTCATTGTCGGAACGGCTGTTCCAGGCTGGGCTTCACTCATTCTGAGCATTTGGCTGGTCGGCGGATTCATACTGATAGCCGTGGGAACTGTCGGCGTGTACATTGGGAAAATCTATGCCGAGGTGAAAGGACGGCCGCTCTATAACATTAAAGAGATTCTTTGAAAAGTGGAGAAGAAATGGAGAAACGAGCTGGGGCGCATTGTGCGCTTCGGTATCACAGGTTCACTGTCGACACTGGTTCATTATGGTGCCTATTTGTTGGCTTTACTGTGGATGGCACCTACGGCGGCTTATACCGTAGGCTACGGAGTGGGACTCTGCGTGAACTATGTGATGACGACGTTCTTCACCTTCAAAAAACATCCGTCAAAAAAGAATGCAGCAGGCTTTGTCGTCAGCCACGTCATCAACTATCTGTTGGAAATCGGCATTCTGAACCTGTTTCTCTTTTACGGCATGGAAAAGCGTTTGGCAGGTATTTTGGTGCTCATCGTGGTCGTACCCATCAACTTCCTGATTCTTCGCTTTGTCTTTGTCCGCAAGCAGTAGCGGCCAAAGGGGCATAGTCCTTTATGAGCATTTCATAGCACAGCTTGACCCATATAATGGCTACTGGCAAGGCTTTCAGCGCGTATGGTTGCACGAATGTCTTTCGCAGGTAGGCAGGGAAAAGGTCGCTCGGCGAAAGACTTGTCAGGACAAATGCAAACACGAGTAAGGCTACATCCCAAGAAGTGCGCTGCCAAGGGACTGCCGTGTACCAGACAACAACTCCTATCAGGGCAATGATGTATCCGCTCGACTCACTTCCGGTGGAGAACAGCAACACAAACATAAGGACAGATGCCAGCAAGGTCTGGCGGAAAGCAGCGTATTTGTACTGACGGAAGCGCAGGTAGGGTATGCCAAACAACAGGAGTCCCGGCAAGATGAGCCACAGGTCGCTATAGGTGGCACAACCCGAAATCTTGCGAACCATTCCCAAAAGCGAGATGTTCTGGTGGTCGGCGAAAAGATTCTCGTCGTTCTTTCCCACCAGGCAGTCGAACCATTCGACATACTGTCCCATGACATACTCGGGACTGCTGATCAGCATTGGCAAGGCAAACAGCACAATGCTCCACCCAACCAACGAGAGCACAAGGCGCACTTTATGCTTGGAGAAGAAGAAGAAGGCCAATCCCACAACACCATACAGCTTGACAAGGGTGCCCAAAACGATGAAGAAAGCCGCTGAAGTGTCGCGTTCCTTCTCGATCAGGAAGAAAGACAAGAGAATGATGGCTGCGGTGGCGATGTTGAACTGCTGCATGTAAAGAGCCGTCAGCAGCTCGTGGGCACAGAACCAAAGGACGAAGACCTGCTGCCTGTCAGTGAGCAGCGAGCGGCGTATGGCCCAATAAAGGAACAGACTAAGACACACGCACCACAACACTAATCCAAGCCATTCGGGAACGACGGAAAAAGGAGCTATCACCAGCGAGAACAGCGGCCCGTAATGATTCACATCCCAATACTCGGCGGGATATTCGGCAAACAGCGATGTCTGCCACCATGTATGCCAGAACACGCCACGGAAAATCAGAAAATTGTTGTGGCTGTGCATTTTCATCAGTGCAGCAATCACCGGGAGCAGAAGCCAAAGCCCGAATAACGTGCGATAGTCTTTCCAAAACGGACGGGCCAAAAATGCTTGTATTTTTTCTTTCATATCCTTCATATTACCATTAGCAGTCATTTTCGTTCCAATAATCGGGGGAAAAGCATGATAATTGCCGCAAAGTTACTATGTTTTTTCCAAATACTTGCAAAAAAAGAGACCATTCAATAAAAAAGTTACTACCTTTGCATCCATGAACAGCCAGAACAAGATAACGGTCGTCATCAATACCTATAATGCAGAGCGGCATTTACAGCAAGTGTTGGACTCTGTGAAAGGGTTTGACGAAATTCTTGTGTGCGACATGGAAAGCACCGACAACACTCTGGAGATAGCCCGGCGGAACGGTTGTAGGATAATCACTTTCCCCAAAGGCAAACACTCCATCGTAGAACCGGCACGCGAGTATGCCATCCACGAAGCAAGACACGAATGGGTGTTGGTGGTTGATGCCGACGAACTGGTCTCCCAACAGCTAAAGGACTATCTGTACAGTGAAATCGCGAAGCCCGACTGTCCCGAAGGCATTGCCATTCCACGGAAGAATTACTTCATGGGGCGCTTTCTGCATTCCGCCTACCCTGACTATGTTCTTCGGTTCTTCCGCCGCGACAAGACCCATTGGCCTCCCGTCATACACTGTTCACCGGTAATCGAAGGCCGGGTGGTACGTATACCCCAAAACCGGAAAGAACTGGCCTTCGAACATTTGGCCAACGATTCTGTCAGCGACATTCTGCGGAAATCGGACACCTATTCCGACTATGAACTGCTGCGCCGCCGCCACAAGAACTACGGCATCGGTGCCTTGTTCCTGCGTCCAACCTTCCGTTTCGTCAAGTCCTATTTCATCAAGAGAGGCTTTCTTGACGGTAAAGCCGGACTTATTCACGCCCTCCTTGATGCCGTCTATCAGTTTGCCATCGTTGCAAAACTTATGGAAGGGAGGACAAAAAAGAAATAGTGATTATTGAATATTCAGAATTTATTCGTAACTTTGCGCCCTAATAATACATTATTAATTGTCTATGCTCAAACAATTTTTCTCCATAATGTCACGCTACCTGAAACCTTATCGCAAGTTTCTGGTATGGTCGGTCATTCTCAATTTCGTCTCGCAGTGGCTTAACGTATTCTCGTTTGTGGTACTGATTCCCATCTTGAATATTCTGTTCAAGATTGACCAAGCCGTCTATACTTATCAGCCCGTGGACTGGAGTCATCTGAATAAAGATGTCATTGTCAACAACGGCTATGCTTGGGTGCAGGAGCTGATTGCCAATCATGGGGCCTTCGTTACACTGATTATCATGGGTGTTGCCCTCATTGTCATGACGGGATTGAAGACTGCCGGCTATTTTGCCTCTTCTTCGGTCATGGTGCCGCTCCGAACAGGTGTCGTACGCGATATTCGCATTCAGGTCTATGAAAAAGTGCTGAAACTGCCTCTCAGCTTCTTCTCAGAGGAGCGTAAGGGCGACATTATTGCCCGTATGTCGGCCGATGTCCAAGCGGTTGAAGGCTCTATCACCAGCAGTATCGACATGCTGATCCGCCAACCCATCGCCATCCTTGTTTGCTTTGTCACCCTTTTCTCGGTAAGCTGGCAAATGACCCTCTTCGTGCTGGTTGTAGCCCCGATAGCAGGATGGATCATGGGCGTGGTAAGCCGTAAGCTGAAAAGCCAGTCGGCTGCCGTCCAAGGGCAGTGGGGCGACATCATTGCACAGCTCGACGAAACCCTTGGCGGTCTGCGCATCATCAAGGCTTTCATTGCCGAGAAGAAGATGGAGAAGCGGTTCCAGTTTGTCAACGATGAGTTCCGCCGTGGCATGAACGCCATGATTATCCGTCAGAACGCCGCCCACCCCATGTCAGAGTTTCTTGGCACCATCATTATCGTTGTAGTGCTCTGGTTTGGCGGATCGCTCATCTTGAACGAGTCGAACCTGATTGACGCCTCCACCTTTATTTTCTACATGGTCATCCTCTACAGTGTGATCAACCCCCTGAAGGAGCTGTCACGCGCCACCTACCAGATTCCCCTCGGTTTGGCTTCGATGGATCGTATCGACTTTATTCTCAAGGCCGAGAATCCCATTAAGGAACCCGAAAACCCCCAGCCAATGCCTGCCTTTGAAAAGGAGATTGAACTGCGTGATGTGTCGTTCAACTATATTGAGGGTCGTCCTGTATTGAAGCATATCAACCTGACAGTTCCCAAAGGAAAGACTATCGCCTTGGTGGGACAGTCCGGATCGGGCAAGTCCACATTGGTCGATCTGATTCCCCGTTACCACGATGTGATGGAAGGTGAAGTGCTGATTGACGGCAAGAACATCAAGGGCGTACGCATTTCGGAGCTGCGTTCCCTGATTGGCAACGTCAACCAGGAGGCCATTCTCTTTAACGACACTTTCTACAACAACATCACCTTTGGTGTCGACAATGCCACGATGGAACAGGTCATTGAGGCTGCCAAGATTGCCAATGCCCACGAATTTATCATGGAGAGCGAACATGGTTACGACACCATGATTGGCGACCGTGGCGGACGACTTTCAGGTGGTCAGCGCCAGCGCGTCAGCATAGCCCGCGCCATTCTGAAGAACCCGCCCATTCTGATACTCGACGAAGCCACCTCTGCCCTCGACACCGAGAGCGAGCGACTGGTGCAGGAAGCCCTCGAACGCTTGATGAAGAGCCGTACCACCATTGCCATTGCCCACCGTCTGTCCACCATCAAGAATGCCGATGAAATCTACGTCCTTTACGAAGGCGAGATCGTGGAGCGCGGACAGCATGAGGAACTCATAGCGAAAAACGGCTACTACAAGCGACTTTACGACATGCAGCAACTGTAGGAGAACAGTAGTCCGACGAGCAATAAAAGTGAAACGAGGGTCATCAGCTTGAACAGTTTCTGATACTTCTTCCTTTTCTTTTGGACAGATAGCAGCTGTTGGGTCAACCCCTGAATCTCAGATTGGCATCTGACCAATTCGGCATGTTCAACATGTTCAGCATGATAGCAAGCTATTTT
The DNA here is from genome assembly GCA_947302435.1 of uncultured Prevotella sp. Lineage (GTDB taxonomy): Bacteria > Bacteroidota > Bacteroidia > Bacteroidales > Bacteroidaceae > Prevotella. The sequence continues at coordinate 41,841 of CAMYVQ010000016.1, forward strand.
TGATGCCAATGCATGAAGAGTCTCTTCAGCCCCTGCTGCATGGGCCAAGGCATCGGCCCATCTTCTGCTGTCTTCACTGGAATCCAGACGATGAATGGCAAAATGCAATGCATCGTCCATCACATATTGGGGAATGACGTTTTGCGCCAGATTTTGTATGACAGGTGACACTTGACGGGAGGTTACGAATCGTTGCAACATTTTTAATCCTTGGAAATAACTGAGGCTACTTTCAAAATGTTCCATCGTCACCTTTCCTTTCGTTGACATTCCTGTACCATATCTGTAATGGTATAGCCGACTGTCTAACCGAACCCACTTCTTTGAGAAAAAGAAGATAAAGAAACAAGCCAAGAAGTCCTCCAAATGATTGATGGGCAGACTGTCTTGATGACGTACAGCCTCTTTGGCAATTTCTGTTTTGATAGCTTTAGTGGCAATGTTCCATGGTATTTCGCGCTTCTCGTAACAGCATGTCAGCATGTTTTCGGCTCCTTCTATACGGTCGGTAGCGACATTAAACCAACTGTTGAACCATTTCACCTCTGCCGAGTCTTGATTGGGAGCCTCTGTGACAAGACCATATTGTATAATGTCGGCATGTGTTTTTTCCGCCAATGCCGCAATTTTTTCGCATGTACACTCCTCTAACCAGTCGTCGCCATCCATGAATAGTACATAATCTCCTGATGCCATTTTGATTCCCACTTGCCGTGTGGCATATAGTCCTCGGTTTTCCTGGCTAACCAGTTTGATGCGAGTGTCTTTTTTTTCGTATTCCTGTATGATTTGCAGGCTATTGTCGGTCGAGCCGTCATTAATACAAATGATTTCCACTTCATGGTAGGTCTGCCCCACAACCGAATCGAGTGCCTCCTTCAAGAACAGACCGACATTATATATGGGAATAATTACTGATATTTTCATTTTTGCCTAAATTAATTCTAAAGTTAAATATATGAACCTGTCTTTTTGCAAAGGTATGAAAAATCAAAAGAACAGCCAAAGTTTTTTGCAGATGATGATAATAATTCGTTTTTTTTTCATACATTTGCATGCGTTTCAAAAACAGCTTGCCATTATGATATCAATCATTATTTGTTCACAGTACAGTAATATAGAAAGCAGTCTGGCGGAGAATATAAAGAAAACCATCGGTGTGGACTATGAAATTGTCCATATAGACAACTCACACAGAAGCTATAGTATTTTTGAAGCTTACAACCTTGGGGTGGAACGTGCCAAGGGCGACTATCTCTGCTTCATGCACGAAGACGTGCTGTTCCATAGCAAAGACTGGGGAAAAATCGTCGAGAACTATTTGGCACAACCGTTTGTGGGAGCACTCGGCGTGGCAGGCGGCAACGTAGTGCTGGATCGGCTTGACTGGCGATTCTATGGGTTTGGTCTTGTCCATCTTTTGCAAGGCAACACCACGGTCGAGGAGAAGCCTAACTATTATATTTCCTACGATGCCAGCAAAATACAGTTTCCACTTTGCCAAGTGGCTGTCCTCGACGGGGTCTGGATTTGCATCCGTAAGGAACTGTTCACGCAAATACGTTTTGACGACAAGACCTTCCACGACTTCCACCTCTACGATTCTGATATCTGTATGCAAGTCAACACGATAGGGCTGGGCGTATTTATGACCCATGACATCCTATTGGAACACAAGTCGGAAGGCACATTCTCCCAAGGCTATGCTGACAGTTTGAAAGTGTTCTCCCAAAAATGGAAAACCTGCCTTCCACTTATGAAGGGCACCATTGTGACGAAAGAAGAGACTGAAGCGGCCATTGACAAAGCTATCCCACTATTCCAGGAACGTTTGGAACGGGACAAAATCATCATCGGACTTCGCAAACTGTTCATGGACAAGAAAAAGGGGCTGCCTGTCCGTGCCTATACTGAAGAGGAAATAGAACTCATGGACGAATCGGCTTTCCGTCATCGCAAACTGTGCATGAAGGATAAGGACATGTCATTTCAGGAGGTCTGGACACTGGTTAGCGACTATATGGCCAATCCTATCTCCCGACAAAAGGCGAAACTGTTCATGAAATTCCTGTGGTATCGCGTACTGAATCAAGGAAAGTTGAAATAGCAGCCCTATTTTAACTTGTCATTCCGGTCAAAAGGTATAAACGGCAAGAAACTGATTGCCTTCAATAGTTTATACAGACAGTAATCGGTCGTAGTGGCCTTTATGTGATGAAGGAGAATATCGGAAGCCTCTTCCTTTTCCTGTCCTACATCAAATATTGCCTTTTTAACCAGTTCATAGCATTTTCCACGGATAATCAGCCTGCGAAGCAATGAAATTCTGGCATGTTGGAAGACATAGTCCATCACCTGTAGCTGTTCAATAACGACCCTTCCTGTCTGCCGGGAGCGTGAACTCACTTTATTGTCGTGCTGGCGAAAATAGTTCAACTTGCGGTGATACTCGCAGATGGAACCCTCCAGAAGCATTTCTATCCAGCATTGCCAATCGCCTACATAGCGTAATTGCTGGTAGGATTTGTCAATACGCGAAAACACATCCTTTCGGAACACCAGCATGCTGGCATTGTAAATATAGTTAAAATGTAAAAGGTTATGGCGTATATACTTCTCTCCTGTGTAGTAATGTACCGACTCGTCTTCCTTCCATATATCCCAATCTCTTGTCAAAACTCTACCTTTCTGATTTACCTGATAGCTACCACTACGAACCAATACGCAATCCTCATGGATGCTGAAAACTGCCATTATCAGTTCCAAGAAACATTCATCGGCATAGTCATCACTTTCAGCAATCCATATGTATTTCCCCTTTGCTAAAGCAACACCTTTTTCCCATTGAAAGAATGTGTTTCCTGTATTCTTCTCATTGAAAATGATATGTGACACTTTGGGATGATTTCTATACGAAGAAAGAATTTCATGACTACCATCGGTAGAGCAATCGTCAAGCAATATAACTTCAAAATTCTGAAATGTCTGGTTTATGATACAGTCAATGCGTTCACGTAAATATGGGGCATGGCAATAATTAGGAACAATTACGGAAACCAGTGGCTCTTGTTGATTCTGAAATTCTTCAGGAGCCTTACCAATAGGTAAGTGCTGAGAACAAATCTTACGATGCCACCAGAATTTCCTCTTCAACGATCTATAAGACTTGTCTTTTCCATAAACATCTCCATATTGCTCAATTTTTTCTATGATCAAATCTGTACTTAATAATGGAGCAGTATGAATAAGATTCTTTAAATATCGATATTCCGTTTCCTTTTCAAAGGATTTATTTACCATACTCATTGTATATTTATAGTTACCTGCAAAATTAGATATTATTTTTGAATTTCGAGTCAATTGAATAAAAAAAATTGGTAAGTAACAATAAAAGACATACAAAGTTTCCATATCTCACAATCAAACCTCCACATGAATCAGACTTAATCAAACCGCTGAAGGTTTCTCCAGAAAGTATTGAATATACGCTGAAGAATGTCATGAAAGGGTACGTTTTGATTTGATGTGCAAAGAGTATCGGAAAATCTAAATTATGGGAAGGTCTACTTGCTTTTCATCACACGGAATGTAGTATTTCCAAAAGCTGTTCCAGTAACGTGCATTTGTGTCATGACAGCCAAATGGAAAAACTCCCTTGGTAAGCTCCCAGCACCATGCCGGTGCTTTTTCCCATGAAAAGTAGAGCGCTAACCGCCAATGCGGAATACGCAGGTTTTCTTTCTTTTTGAGTAGGATTGATATCATCACATCTTCCATCCGTTCGTGTTTACCTTTTACTGAATTGATTAGATTTTGGTTACGCTCCATAATTTCTTTCATTTTACTTATACGACGTAGGCTAAAGCCGCCATTTCCCACATTGTAGCAAAGGTGAGCTGAATGCAGATGGTTTTTGCGTATGGGTTGTTTTTTCAACAGTCGGGTAATCCATTGGCCTATAAGCCGTTCGTAGGGCTTGTCGTTGAGCAGCCAAGGAGCACCGATATAGTCATATTCCATTGAAGTCCAATAGTCGAGCTGGTCACTGAAAACATAGGCATCAATCTGATAGATAAGCATGTATTCATAGTCGGAGAAAAGCTCATAGAACCATGGACTGAGCATCATGTGGTTGTATGCTTCAACACTCTTAAAGTGCTCGTCGGGCAAGGCTATATCGGAAATAGTCTTATACTCTTGTATTAGGTATTCAATGGGATAGCTTTTTGGGTGAAGAACAACAAAAGGATGGCTGCCAAGAACTTTCACACCTTGGCGAAAAGCACATTGCTCCTTTGCTGTCATATCACGCCATACAAATGTTACTACGACAGACTTCTTTTGTTGTTTGTCAGAATACTTTTCAATAATTGGCTTGGATTGGTTGCGCTGGTCACACACGTTCCCCCTACCCCCCTCGTTACAGATACGTTGGAGTGTATCATGAGCGCAGAAATGTAAATCATTCATTATTTTGGTCGTTTTTTGAGTTGATTATTGTTCCTGCAGAACATAAAAAGAGCAGGCATATCCTTCGCTTTTGTCCTACCAACTCAAGGAAACGACCAAGTAACCTTATATCAGATAATGACAAGGCAAAGTACACGCCCGCCTTGCGGACGTACCTGTACCCAGTTTCTCTGATATAGAACTCAAATATTTGGTCGTTTTCTGAGTTGAGAAACAAGAACGCGACACGCTGGTCTCGAAATATGTTTTTCTTTCCCCCTTCGGGGTTAAGAGTTTACAAAGGTAAGCAAAAAAAAAGAATTGGATGGAACTTCCCATCCAATTAATAATAATTTAACATTATTCTGCTCTTGGTGGCAGTCATTATTCAGTTCACTACGCTGGCTACAACGGGCGAACCTTCAATTATAGGTTTTGTAATATAGGAGCTTGCCAATCCAGAAGCTATTTCATGTTTTCAAAAAGCCGAAAACCTTACCGATTTCATAGAGGCAGATGTCCAGCGTGTTTCCGCCGTATAGCTCTGGAAACTCTTGACGGATTTCTGAAAGGCTTTTCCCGTTTTCTTTTATGAATCGCTTGGTCCATCGCCCCTTGAGACAACGATGCTGTAGGGTGTTGAGGCCCAACATATCGGTAAACTCGCGCATAATGCCAGCTATGTCACGCCATTTCCGGCCATCTAACTGCGAATCCATCGTTACTTTCCGTTTGTGCTGACGATACAGGTTCAGTGGGCGACAGACTTCTATCACGCGGCCCTGTTGGCAGGCATAGATCCAGAATAGCCAGTCGCCACAATAACGGTATTGCTGATAGCTATTGGGGACAGACTGGCAAACAGACTTTCGGAAAACCGTCATGCTGGCATTGTAGACATGGTTCTTCACCAACATCCTGTGGCGGAGGAACCATTCCCCCTCATAGACACACACCTCACCCGAACTACCTTTCGGATGCCAGGTAAGCGACATGGGGCGGCCTTGGCTGTCAATCATCTGCGAATGGCTGAAAGCCACAACGGACTCAGGGGTACGTTGCAGTTCCGCCACCAACGTCTCCAGCAACTGCGGTTTTGCCACATCATCACTTTCGGCAATCCAAATAAATTCACCTCTTGAAAGTTGAATGCCCCGCTCCCATTGCAAAAATGTATTACCCGTATTTTCTTTGTTCAACATGATATGGGTCACATGCTGATTGCCCTTGTAGCTAAGGATGATTTCCCGACTGTTATCTGTCGAACAATCGTCAAGCAGAATCAGCTCAAAGTCCTGAAAGGTCTGGTTCAGAATACTGTCTATACGCTCATGCAGATAGGGAGCATGATTATAGTTGGGTACGATGACGCTAACTAAAGGTGTTCTCATCTTTTCAAGACTTCTTTAATCATTTCATCAAATAGGCTTTCTGTCTCTTCATACATAAAATGCTTACGGTGAAGCGTGATTTGTTTCAGCACCTCAGCCTGTAGGTCTTTGTCAGTCAACAGCCGATGAATGGCTTCTGCCATAGCCTGAGCATCGCCCACAGGAACCAACAGACCTGCACGTCCATTGTCGAGAATCTCACGTGGGCCTGTAGGACAGTCGGTGGCTACTATCAGTTTGTCTAACATCAGGCTCTCTATCAAGACCGTGGGCAGTCCTTCTAACTTAGCACTATGGGCCACCAAAAGGGCATGTTTCATCCAAGGGTAGGGATTCGAGGTAAAACCAAGGAACTCCACGTCAGTTGCTATGTCTAATTCGCTGGCCAAGTTCCTAAGTTCAGTTTCCGACTGTCCCTTTCCTAACAAATACAGTTTCTCCTTGTGATGGTATTTGTGTTTCAGGATCTGATAGGCACGAAGCAGTGTCGTCAGGTCTTTCTGGCTTTCTTCCAATCGCTCTACAGCGAGGATATAGGGCTGGTGGATCAGCTGGTCGTCAATCGTCTCCTCGGCATGCATCAGCAGCTCTTCGCGGTCTTTGGCATTGTAGATGATTCGCAGTTTGCTGCCTAACTGTGGGAATAATTGCATCCCCTCCTCGTACATGGCCCTGCTGATGGTAACCACTTTGTCGTAATTAAGCATATAACGGCTGATGCGCAACATGCGCCGGCGGTTTTTTCTCATCATCTCCTCGAAGCTGAAATGGAACCATGCTATCTTGGGAATGGAGATACTTTTCATCAAGGAATAGGAGCAACAGTCAAAGTCGATGATCACATCGTTCTGCACTGCCAGTTTCTTCAGGTCACGTGTGATGATGTAACGTCTTATCGGGGCCAAGAGCCCCTCATCATAGATTTTCTTCGATAACGACAGTTGTTCGGTAATTTTGCGCTTACGCCATTTCATCAACCGTTCATTCTCCACTAAATGGTACACCGCTACGCCGTCTGGAATCTTGGTGAGGAACACCTCCAATTCATCCATGTCCTGCTCGATAGCTAAAGAAATCTGGTATTTCCCACTGGCCGACAACGCTTGCATATAGTCTGTCAGCACAGTGTCGATGCCGCCGTCAAGGAATCGGCTAACCAAAAAGAGGATTCTGGGAAGATTCCTCCCTTGCATTAGCAATTCCAACTGATGACCTGCTGTTTGCATGGAGAACTTCTGTTTCTGTTGCATTCCGTAATTTAGCAGTTCTCGCTGTAAGGTCGTGTCGGTCAGAATCCGATACATGTTTAAAGCCATTTCCTCTGCATTGCCCACAGGGGTTAGTAGTCCCGCTTTCCCGTCAGCAACCACTTCTCGAGATCCAATGGGACAGTCGGTCGCCACCATCAGTTTATTCAGCATTAGCCCCTCTATTAAGACAGTAGGGAGACCTTCGAATTTAGAGCTGTGAACAAGCAACCGACAGGCTTTCAACCAAGGAAGTGGATTGTTGACAAATCCCAAGAAATTGACATCATTGGCAATCCCAAGTCGTTCTGCCTCTCTGCGCAGAACTGGCTCTTCCTCCCCCTTGCCTATGATATAAAGTTTTTCCTGACGGCCATATTGGTCGCGTAACAGCTGGTAGGCTTTCAGCAGGGTGGGAATATCTTTCGGTGTCGTCAACCGCTCAATGGCAAGAATAAAGGGTTCTCTGATGGCTTCGCAATCGGGGGTTTCTGAAGCAAGCTGCCATACGGTAGCCTCATCCTTTGGGTTATAGATAACACTAAAGCGATTGGCCTGTGAAGGAAACATCTTCACTGCCTCTTTCTTCATGCCTTCCGCAATGAGTACAACTTTGTTGTAATTGACCAAATGCTTGCCTATACGCTTCATTCGGCGGTGATCCTGTTGGTCGAAATGTTTGAGGCTGAAGTGGAAGAACGCCAGTTTCTGAACCTTCAGATGCTTCAGTGAGGAATAGCTGCAACAATCAAAATCTATCAACACGTCGTACTGCTTGGCCATACTGCGTAAACGACGGTGCAGAATGTACTTTCGGATAGGCACAAATAGGATCTCGTCGAAGATTTTCACGATGGGTGACAGTTTTTTCTGTACCCTTTTCTTGTACAGACTTGTCAGCCATTTTGATTTCACTATATACTCGATCTTAACATTATTGGGTATTCTGTCACGGTAAACCTCCAATTCTCCCAAATAGACAGAAATACCCAAAGTCACCTGATAATGTTCGTGCTGGGCAAACCACTTCAGATACTCTATCAGAATAGTGTCAATACCGCCATCAAGAAAGCGGCTCATCAGGAAGAGTATGCGTTTTTGTTCTGTCATAATTGCTTGGGAAATAACTCTATACATAATGTTTTAACCAATCGGCAAGAAAGACTGGCAAGTTGAGCAGGTTGCCGTCGTGCTTAATGTTGCGGAGTGAAAAACGGATTCTCAGACTTGGATGATACTTCTCATCATAGACGGCGAAACTCTTGCCGCTAATGCGTTCGTCACTTTTTACCTCAATGGGTAGAATGGTCATGCCGACAGGAGTGAGGAAGTCCACCTCTGCCTTGTTCCCTTGCAACGTCCAATAATGAGGGAGCTCCATACCTTGGGCAAGAAGAGCATGAAGAACGAAGTTCTCGGCGATAGCACCTTTAAACTCTTTAAACATATCGCCTTTGGCAACCACGACCTCACGGGGCAAACCTGCAAGCCTGCGCAATAGGGCAATATCAAGAAGATATATTTTGAAGGCTGTCGTGTCCTCATAAAAGCCAAGTGGAAGGGCAGGCTTCTCGCTGACGTACAATTTGTATATCATGCCTGACAGACTCAGCCAGTCGAGGGAAGATTCATATTCGCGGGCTCTGGCACCTGAGCGAATGATACGGAAGATAAATTTCTTGTTTTCCCGGCTTAACTGCGACGGTATGCTTCGCCAAATCTCGTGAATACGCGGCACGTCTTTGTTGTCAACGTATTTGCTGAAATCGGCAGCATATGACTTCAGGACATCCGTCAGGACTTCTTCAACAGCATCCGACCCTTCACCTGAAAGGAATGTGCTCGTCGCACGTGGCAGACCTCCACACATTTGGTATGAATAGTAATGCTGTAACAGTTGTGAGAATATAATCTCTGGCAGTATGGCCTTTTCCTGTATAAGGCTTTCCGTCCGTGAAAACAAAACAGGATCGGCAGCACGTAGGAACTCTTTGAAAGTGACGGGATAGAGTTGGGCAAAAGGCTGTCGTTGTGTTCCGTTTTTCCAAAGCAACAGCCTTTCATTAATCTCTCGGTAGATGTTCATGCTCCAGTTGTATCACCATCTATCGTCGAAAAGTGTGATTAGTTTCACGTTTTTCTTCGATAGCCTGTGCAAATTTATGGATTTTCAATGAAACTTCCAAATATTATTCCCAAATTCTGACTTTTTCCTCTACTGCTTAGTGCTTCCAATAGCTCTTCCACCCCATGTGCCGGGCATACTCTTCTTCGGTGACTTTCTCGTAGACCTTGTCGTCCTTGATGTAGAAGCGGTAGTCGAACTCTTCCTTGGTGCGTGACCAACGGTCGTGGCTCCACAGCCAATAGGCCGGATCGCGGCGGATGGTTTTCTCCATTTCCTGCATATACCGCTGCGACAGTTCAAAGTCGGGAATATGCGCAGGGTGACGGTCGATGAGCCGGAACTCGCATTCGTAGTAGCCGCGCTTGATGCGTCGCACATCACCATAGAAGAAAGCCTGTCCCGTGCGTTTGATAATACGCTCTGAGCCAGTGAATACCGGCGTGTTATGGTTCAGGAACGGCATCCACAGGTGGATGTTGCGCCAATTGGGCTTTTGGTCGGCAATATAACCGATGACCAATGGCCGCCCTTCCTGACGGTATTTCACGATGTCGCGCAAGGCACGCTCCATGGGAATGCACACACTGCCGAAACGCTGGCGCAGCTGAAGGAAGAAATCGTTGGTCTCGGGATTCTCAATGGGATGGTACAGCTCAGCGCAGAGCCCTTTCTGCGACATAGCCAATGGCAGGGTGCTCACCCACTCCCAGTTACAGTAATGGCCAAGCATCACGCCGCACGACTGTCCTTCGGCCCAGCACTGCTCAATGGCCTCAGTGCCTTTGAACACCATGCGGCGGCTCATTTCCTCACGGCTGATAGTTGCCATTTTAAAGGTCTCCACGATGTAGTCGCAGAACCAATGGTAGAACTCGCGTTCAATCTTTTTGATCTCCTTCAGCGGCTTTTCGGGGAACGCACTGGTCAGATTTTCCCTCACCACCTTCCGGCGATAGTGTATGCAATGGTATGTAATCAGGTACATCACATCTGAGATGCAGTAATGAATGCGCAATGGCATTCTCGACAGCAGTCTGATAAGCGAGAATCCCAGATTGATTAGTGTTGTCAGTATTTTCTTTTTCATGTCGGTTTAATCTTCATCTTTCTACGGTGTCAACCGATTGTTGACCATCCTTTCCATATATTGTTGGATGATGGCTTTCAGTTCCTGTTCCATTTGCCCTTGCTGAGGCAGTTGGCCCACGATGTTGTTCTTCATCAGTCGGTCTTCGAGCGAGTAGACGGCAGTGGTCTTTTCGCCGTCGAACTGTAGCACATGTCCGTATTTCACATATTGATAGATGCCGTTCAGATAGTTCACGGCCCAGGTCTCTTCCGGAGGGGTATTGAGCAGATCCTGCCCGAAAGTCAGGTAGGGCTGGTCGTAGCCTAAATGTTCCAAAATGGTTGGCATGATGTCGGTCTGTTGGGCGATGGCATCCACCATGCCGCTACCCATCTCGCCTGAAGGGTCATAGAAAATGACGGGCGAACAGAAGCCGCCCAAGTCGGTAAGGTACTCTTCAAAGGCTGGCTTGTTGGTGTGGTCGCTGGTGATGGCGAAAATGGTATTCTCGAACCATGGCTGTTTTTTGGCAGAGGCAAAGAAGTGCTGCAGGGCCATGTCGGTATAGCGGATGACCTTGTAGACCGGCATGTCGGGGTTTTCTTCTGGGAACATCTCCTTATAAGGCTCTGGCACCCGGAAGGGATGGTGGCTCGACAGGGTGAAGAGGGCGGTCATAAACGGCTGTTTCATGTCCGACATCTTCTGACAGAAATACTGCATAAAGGGTTCGTCGCTGATGCCCCACCAACCGTCGAAATCCTTGTCGCCTCCTGTTCTTGGGTCGGCAGCATAGTCCTCACGGCCATAGTAATTCTTGAATTTCGTGGCACGGGCAAAGGCCATGAAGCCCATCGAACCGCGCTCAGCCCCGTGGAAGAAGGCTGTTTTATATCCCTTGCCATTCAGACAGTCGGCCAAGCCAGAAACGTGGTTGACGGAATAGGGCGACAGGAAAAACGGCTCGACAAACATAGGGATGCTGGACAGGATGGACGGCATACCGTCTATCGACTTCCGCCCGTTGCAATAGCTGTACCGATAGGTCAGTGCCCCATTGGCAATGAGCGAATCGGTGAAGGGCGTAAAGCCATTGTAGCCGGGAATGTGTTTGTTATAGGCTCCGATATATTCACGTCCGAAGCTCTCGATGATGATGACCACCACGTTCTTGGCTTTAAAGGCAGTGAGCGAGTCGGAGGAAAGAGGGCGGTGAATGGGGTCGAAGACCTGTGCCATGGCCTCTTCCGTGGGGAAGTATTCGGGTACTTCAAAATTGTTCTTGCCGATGGTGCGGATAAGGGCGAAGGGAGTGTTGAGCACAATGCCCGTCTCAGTGGGGCGGTCACAGTAGTTGTTGGCGTTTGAAACGGTGATAGGCCTGATGTCACGGGTCCATCCGCCGCGCATGCCTGCCACACAGAAGGGGGTGAAGGCCAGCAGCGACAGCAGTGTGGCGGCATCGTAGGCCATCCAGTTCAGTTGGCGGTAGTCGAGCCTTGGTGCCTGATAGCATTTCCACAGTACACATGCCACCAAGGCGGCCAACAGAAACAGGTACCAGTGCGACAATGCTTCGTGGAGGAAGATGTCGCCCAAATTGTTCTCATTCTCAAACTCCTGAAAAATCGTGGTCGTGGTGCGGCGCATGGAGTAGCGGAAGTAGACCGCATCGCAGAGGTTGACAACCAGTGTCAGCATATTCACCACCACAAACACCCATCTGCAGATGTGATGATACACGGGGTTCTCTTTCCGATGGACGGGAAAGAGCATCATGACCACCCAAAGGGCGTTGGTATAGAGAATGGCAGTGGTGTCGAACATCACACCGCCCCGAAACAATTCCAACAGATGACCGGCGGTGAGGTTTCCGGCATAAAGGTTCCAGTTTTCAAGCAGAAACACCACACGGGCTATGAAGTAGACGAGATAGGCCAGTACGAGATTTGCCAGCACGGCGGCTATCGGCTGCAATAGTCCAAGATGTTTTGCTTTTAGTTTCAATATCATGGTGCAAAGGTATATTAAAATTATGAATTACGAACGATGCGTTCAAATTAATTTCATCTTGTTTGCCAATAATTATGAATTATTTTTATACCTTTGCAACATGAAACGGATAAAAACGGGCTTTTTATACTATGTTTTCGCCACCTTGCTGCTGGCCGTCATCTTCGGAAGCTATATCATAGGCGACTCCTTGGTTTCATCGATGGACTTCATGGGATGGCTGTTCTTCCTGACTTCTTGTTTAGCGCATGCTGCCCTGTTGGTATTGGTCCTGTTCCTGCTCTTCTATCTTCCTTGGGCCTTATTGCGCCTGCCACGCTTAGCTGCCGTGCTCTTTGTTTCCACGACCAGCCTGCTCTCCATGGTGTCGTTTGTCAACATGCAGGTCTATAAGATTTACCGGTTCCACATCAACGGCTTTATCATGAACCTGCTGACAGGACCTGGGGCTGGCGACATCTTCGATTTCGACACGAAACTATACCTCACCGAGGGCGCTATGCTTGTGGGCATCCTGTCATTGTGCATCGTTTTGTGGTTCTTGGCCAGTCGCATGGCAGGCTCATGCAGAAAAGCGTGCCTGATGGGGAGTACGATGTTTTTCATTGGCAGTCTGTTGGTGGCCAATGGCCTGTATGTCTACGGTTCGTTCGTCATGCGCCCTGCCATTGTAAAGAGCGCGCGGTTGGTGCCCTACTACTTCCCGCTTTCAGCAACGGGGTTCTTGAGAGACTTGGGCTTTGAGCGCAAGGTGCTTGAGATCGACGGCGATTTGGCTGGCGACGGCGACCTGAACTATCCGTTGCATGAATTGCGTGTGGACACAAGTCAGTCGAAACGGCCTAACGTGGTGTTCATCCTCATTGACTCATGGAGCAGGCGCGCACTTACCGAAGAGTGCATGCCCAACCTCTGGAAACTGGCACACGAAGAGCGGTGGTACGACAATCACGTGAGTTGCAGCAATGGCACGCGCTACGCTGTCTTCGGTCTGTTCACGGGTGTTCAGCCCTATTACTATTCTGTGTTCGAGGCCAGCCGCACCAGTCCTGTCTTCATCGATTGTCTGATAGGTCAGCACTATGACTTCAGGGCCTATCCCAGTGCCACGCTACGGGCACCCGATTTCCGCCGAATCCTCTTCCACCGATTGTCTGATTTGCGCACCGACACCGAGGGCGACACGTCGTTCGAGCGCGACCTGCGCATCAAGGACGACCTCATTGCCGACCTGCCGAAACTGAAGAACAGCGAGAAGCCGTTCTTCGCCTTTATCTTCTTCGACCTACTGCATGCCTACAGCCTGCCCAAGGAACTGCTGAACCGCTTCCAGCCCTCATGGGAGTACGGCAACTTCTCGGTGCTGAACAACGACATGGATCCCACGCCTTTCTGGAACCTCTACCGCAATTCTGCCTACCAGACCGATAAGATGGTGGGCGAGCTCATTGATGCCATGAAGGCTGCCGGACTCTATGACAACACGCTTGTCTATATCACGGGCGACCATGCTCAGGAATACAACGAGAACCACAAGAACTACTGGGGACACAACTCGAACTTTTCAACCTATCAGATTGGCGTGCCGCTCATCGTGCATGAGCCGGGCGACTCGGTTCCCCAGCACTTCACCCACCGCACTACCCACTATGACTTCGTGCCCACCATGCTGCACGACTACTTGGGCGTTCAGAACCCCATTGAGGACTATACAGCAGGCCGGCTGCTCAGCGACACCACACAGCGCCTCTGGCATTTTGTGGGCAACGAACTGCGCTACGCCTTCTTGGTCGAAGGCGATACCATCCTGACAAAAGAGGGTGCCGGCTATGTCGAGGTGACCGATGCCAAGTTGAATCCCGTTGAAAACTACCATATCAAGCCCAAGGCATTCAACGAGGCCATGGAACAGCTGAACCGCTTCTTCAAGTAGCACCTCTAAAATCCAAAACCATTTATGAAGCATCAGCCTGCGATTTCCTGAAAAAACGAACATTTTGACTTGTTTTCCACTGCAATTCATCATCGTTTTCACCATTGTCTGACTTTATTCTTGTTGTCATCCATGTTGAATGGTGGTGTGACTCATATCTGATAATGGTGTAATCAATATTCGTTTCCATCGTGAGTGAGAAACAACAGCAACCGACTTTTCCCATTCTGGCGGCACCATTCAATATGAATGACAAGGGAACCCATGAAAAACGCCCCCAAACCCGCCCATAAGGGACGGGAAAATAAAACTGTATAGGTTATAAAGGGGTCAACTTTTCCACAGAATGTGTTCTGCCGACGATGTATTTTTCCATGAAAATTTTCTCACGCTCGGCAGAAAAAACATGTTTTCTGCTCTCGCTTAATCGAAATTTTGTACCTTTGCACTGTGAAGCCCTAAACAACGAGAATTATGGAATCAATAGTAGAGAGAACACCTCAACGGATTACCGTTAGCATGAGTACCCGACGATGGAACAGGATTCAGAAACTGGAGCAGGCCTACAAACTGGCCCGGACCATCAACCGCGGCATAAAGCAGGCTGAGACCGCACCGGCCATGACGGTGGAGCAGGCCATGAAGCACCTCGATGAACTATGATAAGGGAGATACGCTTTTCCGAGGAGTTCCTCGACCAAGTCATAATCGATGTGGGAGAAGGCAGGTACACACCACTACTGATTAGCGTTTCAGAGGCTTAACAAAAAAAAGATATTTCACCGCTGAATAAACGCCTTTTTCACATATTGAGTTTGTCGTTAGAGTGTCTGAAGTGACAGGACAAAAGCGACATGGCATCCCATTCCCGAGCTTTGCTCGCCTACCCGTAGCCTTT